>NZ_JBFJPY010000060.1:0-21470 GCF_041616895.1 Arsukibacterium sp. | reverse complement strand
CTGCCACTTACCCGCATTTCCCCGCCAATATCCACCAGATAATCGGTTATACCATTGTTTTCTAAAATCTCGGCAAGTCGATCAACACCATAGCCTTTAGCAATTGTCGATAAATCCAGTGCGACCCGTGGATCTGTTTTAACCAACTGGTTATTATTCAAGCTTATTTTTTCAATACCAACATAGTCAGCGATAGCGGATAGCTGCTCCTGGGCAGGTCGCTCCGTGATCCGTCCACTCGCACCGAAGCCCCAAAGCTCTACCAGGGGCCCGACCGTAATATCCAGCACGCCATGGGTTTGTTCACCAATTCGTATTGCTTCGGCAATCACTTTGGCGGTTTGTTCACTCAAAATGAAAGGCTCTGTTGTCTGTTGCTGATTAAAGCGCATCAGCTCTGACGCTGGCCGATAAGTCGACATCAGGTCGTTTATCAATTCCAGTTCCTGATCCATCTGCTGCTGTAACCTTGGTTGATCAACCGGCGTCGCACTGAAAAACTTAACACTATAGGTAGTCCCCATAGTGTTACCTTGTAGTACCTGTTCTTGCGGTAACGTTGTCTGAGGTCTACAACCCGCCAACCATAAACTTATGATCAACAACCAGATAAACGAAAAAGGAGAAACGCGTTGTATCATCTGTTCTGACAGCCTTCTAATAACATAAAGGGGCAACGCAGAACGTTACCCCTTTTAATTTCACCAGGATAGTAATGGTTTAACCACCAAAATCATCCAGCAGGATATTGTCGTCTTCTACACCAAGATCTTTAAGCATATTAATAACTGCTTTATTCATCATTGGCGGACCACACATATAGAACTCACAATCTTCCGGAGCTTTATGTTTTTTCAGATAGTTTTCATAAATAACATTATGAATAAATCCGGTGTAGCCGTCCCAGTTATCTTCTGGCTGCGGGTCAGACAACGCAACATGCCATTCAAAGTTGTCGTTTTCGGCCGCCAGCATGTCGAAATCTTCTACATAGAACATTTCACGCTTTGAGCGGGCACCGTACCAGAAGCTGATCTTCCGTTTTGATTTCAGGCGACGCAGCTGGTCAAACAGGTGTGACCGCATTGGCGCCATACCAGCACCGCCACCGATAAACACCATCTCTGCTTCAGTTTCTTTGGCAAAGAACTCACCAAATGGACCTGAAATCGTGACCTTATCACCTTTTTTCAGGCTCCAGATGTACGACGACATTTTACCACACGGTAAACTCAGATTATTTGGCGGAGGTGTGGCAATCCGCACGTTGAGCATAATAATGCCTTCTTCGTCAGGATAGTTAGCCATCGAATAGGCACGAATAGTCTCATCATCCACTTTCGACTCAAGGCTGAAGAAGTTAAAACGTTCCCAGTCACCACGGAATTTCTCCGGGACATCAAAGTCTTTATATTTAACATGATGTGGCGGTGCTTCGATCTGGATATAACCACCCGCGCGAAATGGCACAGATTCACCATCAGGAATAGCCATCTTCAGCTCTTTAATAAAGGTTGCTTTGCTATCATTAGAAATAACTTCGCAATCCCATTTCTTGATGCCAAAGATCTCCTCTTCAACTTCAATTTCCATGTCAGATTTAACCGAAACCTGACAGGACAAGCGACAGCCCTCACGAGCCTCACCTTTACTGATATGACCCATTTCCGTTGGCAGAATCTCGCCACCGCCTGACTTTATATGCACCCGGCACTGGCCACAGGTACCGCCGCCACCACAGGCAGACGATAAGAAAATACCACTGTCGGCTAACGCACCTAATAGTTTGCCACCCGCTTTAGTTTTAATGGCTTTTTCCGGGTCGTCATTAATGCTAATTGTAATGTCACCGCTGGCTACCAACTTTGATTTTGCTGCCAGGATAATAAATACCAGCATCACTACCACTATGGTGAACATGCCAACGCCAAGATAGATCTCTTGCATTGTGTTTTCCTTCTACTGCTTTACAGTGAAACGCCAGAGAAAGACATAAAGCCTAATCCCATTAAACCCACTACCAAAAAGGTAGACCCTAAGCCGCGTAAACCAGCAGGTATATCAGCGTACTTCAGCTTCTCACGAATACCTGCCAACAGCGTAATGGCTAATGCCCAGCCCACACCACTACCGATACCAAATACCACACTCTCACCGAAGTTATAGTCACGCTCAACCATAAAGGCTACCGCACCAAAAATGGCGCAGTTTACGGTAATTAAAGGCAAGAAAATGCCCAGTGCGTTGTATAATGCCGGGAAAAATTTATCCAGGGTCATTTCCAGAATTTGTACCAGTGCGGCTATAACCCCGATATAGGTAAGAAAACCCAGGAAACTTAAATCGGCATCCGGAAAACCAGCCCACTCTAGCGCGCCCGGCGCCAGCAACAGGTGAAATACCAGATTATTGACCGGCACTGAAATTCCCAGCACCACAATAACCGCAACACCTAAACCAAAGGCTGTTTTGATCTTTTGTGATACCGCCAGGAAGGTACACATCCCCAGGAAAAAAGCTAACGCCAGGTTTTCAATAAAGACGGCACGTACAAATAAGCTTAAATAATGTTCCATTTGCTACTCCTTATGCCTTCTCTACCTGTTCCGGGCGATATGCGCGCAATACCCAGATAAATAAACCAATGATAATAAAGGCACTAGGTGCTATCAGTAGGAAGCCCATTGGCTGGTACCAGCCACCCTCACTAATTAATGGCATAATTTGTACGCCAAACAGTGAACCGGAGCCGCCCAATTCGCGAATAAAAGCCACTATCAGCAATACCACGCTATAACCCAAGCCATTACCAATGCCATCTAGAAAACTCATACCAGGTGAGTTTTTCATGGCGTAGGCTTCTGCCCGGCCCATGACGATACAGTTAGTGATAATTAAGCCAACAAATACCGATAGCTGCTTGGACAGATCAAAAGCAAAGGCTTTGAGGAACTGATCCACTACGATTACCAACGAGGCAATAATAGTCATTTGCACAATAATCCGCACACTCGAAGGAATGTGATTACGGATCATCGAGATAAACAGGTTAGAAAATGCCACAACAAACGTCAGGGCGAAACACATCACCAGCGCGGTATCCATCTTGGTGGTCACGGCCAGAGCTGAACAAATGCCTAATACTTGCAAGGCAATCGGGTTGTTAGCGAAAACCGGCCCAAATAAGACCGTTTTAATTTCTTTTGCATTAGCCATTAGTTAAGGCTCCTTGACGCACTTTCTGCAAAAATGGACCGAAGCCATTCTCACCAATCCAGAAGGTAAAGGTATTTTGTACCCCGTTTGCTGTTAAGGTAGCACCTGATAAACCATCAACTTCATAAGCTGAATCAGGGTCTGCATTACCTGGTTTTTTCACTTCCAGCGCAACTTCGCCAGCGTCGTTTACCAGTTTTTTGCCTTCAAACTGCGCTTTCCAGCGAGGGTTTTCAATCTCTGCACCTAAGCCCGGTGTTTCACCCTGCTCATAGTAGTTTAAGCCGATAATGGTGTTGCCGTCTGTCTCCAGAGCCAGGAAAGCATGCATAGTCGACCACAAGCCGTAACCATGCACCGGCAGCACTACCGCCTTCAAGTTACGTTCTGTGTCATAGGTAAGGTATACCGGCGCTTTTTCCGCAACCCGGCGAATCGATGCCACATCGGCACCTGCATCCAGAGCTTCACTTAACTCAGGATCTTTCATCGCCCGACGATAATCATAGCTTTCAGCACAACGTGTATCACAGTCGGCGACAATTTCCCCGGTATCCAGGTTAACCAATCGTGATTCAACATGTTTGCTGAAGGTATCGGCGATTACCTGTGGTGAGGCTTTGCCTTCAATTAAGCCTACGCTGCGCAGAATATTAACCTGAGAATCGAGTAACTTATTCTGAGTCTGCTGTGGACGCAACTGCACAGCTGCGGTAGAAACCACAACTGCGCACACTAAACATAAGGAAACTACTACGATCAGCGTTTTGCTGATGGCGTCATTATTACTAGACATTACGGGCCAGCCTCCGCTTAATATTTGCTTGTGCCACGAAGAAATCGAATAAAGGTGCAAACAGATTGGCAAACAGAATAGCCAACATCATTCCTTCTGGATAAGCCGGATTAGCAACCCGGATCATAATGACCATAAAGCCAATCAGGATACCGTAAGCCCACTTCGCCTGATTAGTGAATGCTGCAGACACAGGATCTGTTGCCATAAAGAACATGCCAATAGCAAACCCGCCCAATACCAGATGCCAGTGCCATGGCATAGCAAATAATGGATTGGTATTTGAGCCAACTGCGTTAAACAGATAGCTGGTTAGGATCATGCCTATCATGACACCCAGCACGATGCGCCAGGACGCAATCCGGAAATACAATAGCGCCAGTCCACCTACCATCAACGCGAGCACTGATGTTTCACCGACTGAGCCTGGAATAAAGCCCAGGAAAGCATCCCACCATAATTCGGTGTTCGCTGCGTAATCCAGATCGCCCATTTGCGCTTTACTTAACCAGGTCGCACCCGAATAGCCATCGGCTACAGTCCATACCGAGTCACCAGAGATCTGGGCAGGGTAAGCAAAGAACAGGAACGCACGGCCAGCTAACGCCGGGTTCAGGAAATTACGGCCAGTACCACCGAATACTTCTTTTGCAACCACAATACCGAATGTAATACCCAGCGCAACTTGCCATAATGGAATAGTGGCTGGCAGAATTAACGCGAACAGGATCGAACTGACAAAGAAGCCTTCATTCACTTCATGCTTACGCACGGAGGCAAACAGTACTTCCCAGAACCCACCAACCACAAAGGTTACGGCGTATATTGGCAAAAACCAGACTGCACCATAAAACATCTTGCTCGCCCAACCTGACGCTTCGGTCAGATTACCGCCTAGCATCTGGAATATCGCAACCTGCCAGGTATCAGGGGTACCATAGCCTGCACTTAGCGCTGCAACGGCCTGATGGCCAATATTAAACATACCAAAGAATAAGGCCGGGAATAGTGCCAGCCAGACAAAAATCATAATCCGCTTTAAGTCGATGCTGTCACGGACATGAGTGCCGTTTCTGGTAACCAGACCCGGCGTGTACAATACAGTAGCAACTGCTTCATACAGCGCGTACCATTTCTCGTACTTACCGCCCTTCTCAAATTGCGGTTCAATGCGCTCTAAAAAATGCTTTAAACTCATGATTAGCCTTCCTTCTGGATGGTCGTCAAGCAGTTGCGAAGAATAGTGCCGTAGTCGTATTTGCCAGGGCACACAAAGGTGCACAACGACAAATCTTCTTCGTCTAACTCCAGGCAACCCAGGGTTTGGGCGCTGTCGGTATCACCGGAAATTAAGTCCCGTAACAACAGAGTTGGCAATACATCCAGCGGTACAACGCGCTCGTAATTGCCAATAGGCACCATGGCTCGTGATGAACCGTTGGTGGTTGTTGTCATATTAAACAAACGCTTCGGACTCAGATGCGACAAATAAGCGCGGGTTACTGAGAACTTGGTGGCGCCCGGGGCTATCCAACCTAAAAATTCTTTCTCGTAACCTTCAGCAAGCACCGATACCTGATTATGGTAACGCCCCAGATAACCATGAACACCATGGGCACTGCTACCTGCCAGCACTGAGCCAGATATTATACGGTTTTTGCCTTCATTGAGTTCATCTTTAGTCAATTCGGCCAATGAAGCACCCTGCACTGTTTTGACTAAACGTGGTGATTTCACTACAGGACCGCACAACGCGACCACCCGATTAGCATCAAGCTCACCGGTTAAAAATAGCTTAGCCATGGCAATCACATCCTGATAACCAATATGCCAAACCACTTTTTTCATACTAACCGGTTCTAAAAAGTGGATATGTGTACCCACTAACCCGGCAGGATGCGGACCATCGAATTCGGCCACTTCAACTGCGCTGCTCTGAGGCAGTTGGCTACCCGGCTTTCTGGTCAAATAAACTTTGCCATCGGTCAGCTTAGCCAACAGGGTAAGCCCCTGTGCAAAGGCGTCAGCTTCGGCGTTAATAATTACAGCTGGGTCAGCAGCTAATGGATTAGTATCCATCGCGTTAACGAAAATCGCGCGTGGTGTGCTGTCAATCGCCGGTATCTGGCTGAATGGCCGGGTGCGCAAGGCAGTCCACAAGCCGGAGTTAACCAGGTTTTCGGTAACTTGCTCGCGGCTTAAACCCGCCAGCTGGTCACTGCTGTAGCGATTAAACTGCTCGGCCTCATTACCGTTGACGGCAATGACAACAGATTGTAATACCCGCTTAGCACCACGGTTAATTTCTTTGACGGTACCTGCCAGGGGTGCAGTAAATTTAACGCCAGGGTTTTTCTTATCTTCGAAAAGCACCTGACCTTTTTTTACCACATCACCTTCTTCGACTGCCATCGTCGGACGCATGCCCACATACTCTTCGCCTAAGATGGCGACGGTAGTAATGGCATTACCCGTAGTGATCTCTTGTTTAGGACTGCCTGCGAGGGGAATGTCCAAGCCTTTCTTGAGTTTTATCATACGTACTTGCACTACTATTTTGAGAAGAAACCGGGTCTAGTTTTTCAGCTGCAGCGAGCACAGCACACCTGATTATACTTATTAAGCCCAGAAGGCGATTAATTTTTAATCAGATACACGTATTAAAGTCGCGAATTCTAGCATTAAAGCAAGCGGCTATCCATGGTGTGACGTAAAATTATCAGCAAAATCATTGCAGGCTTGCTTTGATAAATTTGCAGAACTGCAGAGCCAATAATGATGCTCAACCGTGATTATGCATCGCTTTGCCGGCCAGCTACGCCAGGCAACACCACACGAAAAGCCGCCCGCAGGCGGCGTGTCTGTAATACTAATTGGCCAGGTTGAGCAACGGCACGGCCGGTGTCACATCAGCCTGGTAATCAACGCCGTCAAAACCAAAACCAAATAAATGTAAAAATTCGGTATGGTAACCATGGTAATCCGTCAGGCTATCAATGGTTTCGGTGGTCACCTGATCCCACAGTGCAGCGACACTATCCTGCACCGGGTCAGCTAATTCTTTGCCATCCATCCTAAGCCGCCCTGCCTCATCCAGGATTGGGGTGTCGCTGTATAAACCCTGGCGAAATAAGCCGTTAATTTGTTCAATACAACCTTCATGAGTGCCTTGCTGTTTCATTACCCGATAAAGTAGTGAAATGTACAGCGGCATAATAGGGATCGCTGAGCTGGCCTGAGTTACCAGGGCTTTTAGTGACGCAACATAAGCTTTGGCTTTGACATCATCAAGCTTATTGCGAATGGCGCCTGCAGCCCGATCTAAATCTTCTTTGGCACGACCGATCGTCGCCTTACCGTAGATAGGCCAGGTTAGTTTTTTACCGATATAAGTGTAGGCGACTGTCTGGCAGTTTTCTGCTAACACGCCTGCAGCATGCAGCTGATCTAGCCAGCGCTCCCAGTCTTCGCCGCCCATGACTTTAACCGTATTAAATATTTCTTCGTCGTTGGCCGGCTCAACCGACACGTCTTCGATCTCGCGCTTGGTGGTGTTAAGGTTTTTCGCGGTGTAGGCCTGGCCTATTGGCTTTAACACTGAGCTGTAAACCTCACCGCTTACCGGGTCTTTACGCCGCGGCGCTGCCAGGCTATACACGACTAAATCAATTTTGCCCATTTCGCTACGGATAAGATTTATCGCTTCGGCTTTTAATTCATCCGTAAACGCGTCACCGTTCAGATGTTTGTTCCATAAGCCTTCCGCTTTGGCAGCCTGTTCAAATGCGGCAGTGTTGTACCAGCCGGCAGAACCGGTTTTGCTGTCTGACGGGGCTTTTTCAAAAAAGATACCCAGGGTGCTGGCGCCAGAACCAAATGCAGCGGTAATTCTGGATGCCAGGCCATACCCGGTCGAAGCGCCGATAACCAACACGTTCTTCGGGCCGTTAGTTACCGGCCCCTGTTGTTTGACATAGTCAATTTGCTGTCTGACATTTTCAGCACAGCCCACCGGATGGGCATTGGTACAAATAAAACCACGAATTTTCGGTTGAATAACCATAAGAAGTCCTGCTGTTAGCTCACTAAAAAATTATGCTAGTGTAAAACTTTAACGCAGAAAACAGGTCTGATCAGCCTGTTTATTTTATTTCCGGTTAATTTTAGCAAATGAAACAGCTGGTGCAGCTTGCAAAGCGACCTGTTACTCTATAGGTATTACAGCGATATTTTGTCGGTTTTGCTGCCACCTAAGCATTTAGGCGACGCTGGCGGTTTTTCGGCGTAATATTCGTACCATTCTGACGGCGTGTAGGTATGCAGCGCCAGCGCATGTATTTTTTCCGCCAGCTCTTCGGCCACCACCGCATTTACCGCACGATGGCGTGGCAGCAAGCGCATACCATCGAATGCCGGGGTGACAATAACCACTTTAAAATGGGATTCGGAACCGGCTGGTACGTTGTGATTAGCACTTTCATTAATTACTTCCAGAAACACCGGTTCAAAGGCACTCAGTAATTTTTGCTCTATCGAGGTCTGGATCAACATTGTCTTCATTCCCTGATCAGGTTTAGCGCTAATTTTAGCCAAGCGAAGCGGAGTTGTCGCCTGTTCATTGTTTTTTTGCCAGCAAAAAGCGAGTAACGAACTGGCCACCTTACTAAAAATAATTTTTCTAAACTGGCGGTGCAATATATCTAAAAGTAAGGTTAAGCCGCGGCGCAGCAACCCGGCTTTGTTTGGGTAACCGGTGCTGCCAGTGCTGTTGACAGGCGCCCGCCATGACCAGAAGGCTGCCATTCTCCAGCTGCAACTGTAACTGATGTCCCTGCGTCCGATGCTGCAAGTCAAAGCGTCGGGTAGCGCCTAAACTCAGTGACGCGATAACAGGTGCAGCACCAAGTTCTGGTTCGTTGTCCGCATGCCACCCCATATGATCCTGACCATTGGCATAGAGGTTAAGCAGCACGCAATTCAGTGGCTGGCTGATCCGGTCGCTGACCGCTGCGCTTAACTGCTGTACCGCCCAATGCCAGGGGGAAGGAGCAAAACGAACGCCCGAATACTGATAACTGCAATGCGGCTCTCCCATCCAGACCTGTTGACGTGGTATTTTCACCGTTTTACCATAAATGCGAATTTGCTCCTGGCGCCAGCTTAACTCTGCACTAAGTGACGCCTGTAGCGCGTCGGCATCGGTCTTGCTGAGCCAATCCGGCCACAGAGTAATCTCAGCGTCTGGTAATAAAAAGTGTTGTGCTACCGCTTTACGGTTGTCGCTCTGTGCCTGGCGTGTCAAAATGTCGCTCTCTATGCTAAGACGTTGTTGCTATGAATACCCAATTTCAGTTTGGACAGATCAACCTGACCCTTCAGCGTTGGCCGCTTAATCAGCCTAACCACAGTTTGCAGGCCTGGGATGCGGCAGATGAACTGTTAATAGACGCTGTTAATACCGCGGCAACCCGCTTCACGGCTTCGCATAGCAGGTCACCGCACCTGTTACTGATTAACGATAGTTTCGGCGCTTTGTCCTGTGCCCTGGCAACGTGGCAGCAAACCAGCAGTACTGACTCTTATCTGGCCCGCCAGGCAGTGAATTACAATCGCGCCGCCAATGGCTTAGATAACCAGCACTTTACCACTATAGACAGCCTGGCGCCGCTGCCTGCTGATGCGGATATTGTGGTGATTAAGCTACCTAATAACCATAGCTATTTACGTTTTATTTTAAGTCAGCTGGCAACCATTATCCGGCCTGAAACGGTTATTCTGGCGGCAGCGAAAGCCAAAGAAATTAACCGTAACGTATTGGATATCTTTGAAAAGCAACTGGGCCCTGCGGAAGCATCACTGGCTGTTAAAAAGTGCCGGCTAATTCGGTGTCAGCCAAAGCAAGGGAAATTACAACCGCAGTTCCCGCTGCAATGGCCGCTGGCAGATACTGATTTTACCCTGGTCAATCACGCTAACGTGTTCGCCCGGGAGAAGCTAGACTTAGGCGCACGCTTTCTGTTGCAGCACCTGCCCCAAGACACTGCCGGTCAGCGAATTATTGATTTGGGCTGTGGTAATGGCGTATTGGGTTTGGTCATACTGGCGCAGCAACCCGATTGTAAGCTGGTATTTACAGACGAATCCTATATGGCAGTCGCCTCGGCGCAAGCCAATATTGAATTGAATTTAGCCAACAGTATCAGCAACGCTGAGTTTGTGGTCGACGATTGCCTGGCAAGCCAACCAGACCAGAGTGCAGATCAGATTATCTGTAATCCGCCTTTTCATCAACAACATACTGTTACCACTCACATTGCTACGCAAATGTTTGCGCAAGCAAAACGTGTATTGAAACGGGGCGGCAGGTTGCGTATCGTTGCAAACCGTCATCTCAATTATCAGCAGCAATTGCAGCGGCTATTTGGCCACTGTCAGCAGTTGGCTGCTAATCCAAAATTTGTGATACTTGAAGCCATAAAAAGGAGCTAACTCTGATGCGTATCCTGTTGCTGTGTCTATTCTTGCTTGCCGGCTGCGCCAGTAAGCCTCCGCAGTTAATTGTCAGCCCTCAGGTATTCTGGCCGCAGGCACCTTCCCTGAGCCAGACTTCGTTTAATTTCTATTTGCTGGACCAACGGTCAAGTATGAATACCCTGGTTATTTATCGTGGCGAATACAGTAAGGGCTATGCAACGGCCAATGATCTCAGGGCAGAGTTAGAGCAGACCGTTGCCACAGCGCTGCAAGCCAGGGGCGCCAGCTTAAACAATCAAAGCGGACGTACTTTAACTATACAAATTAACCAGTTACAAGCCAGGGTTAATCAGCGACCACTGGACCATGAAGTGGTTAACCGGGTAACTATGACCGTATTGGTGCAGCATAATGGCAGTACATTCTCTAAAGCGTACAGCGGTGACAGCCGGCAGATTGCGCCCCTTAAAGCCGATATTGCAGTGATTGAACGGGAGCTCAGAGTACTGACCGAACAGGTGTTGACCGATTTATTGCGTGATGAAAGCTGGCAAACCGAAATAAGAGGATAACCTAATGCGAGTCTGGCTAACGTTTTTGATTTTATTTTTTACCCTGCCGGTCTGGGCAGGTAAGTTTATGCAGCCAGACAATCTTTACCCCAAGGTGCAGCTTGAAACCTCAGTGGGCAATATTGTGCTGGAGCTGGATCGCAGCCGGGCGCCACTCACGGTCAATAACTTCTTAAGTTATGTGAAAGCTAATACTTATAACAATACCGTTTTTCACCGGTTAATCGCAGATTTTGTGGTGCAAGGTGGTGGTTACAATCGACAATTTGCTGAAATTGAGCAGGGAAAAACCATTTTTAACGAATCCGGCAATGGTTTAAAGAATCACTATGGCACTATTGCCATGGCCCGGCTGACGGATCCACACAGCGCCAGTAGCCAGTTCTATCTTAATCTGGCAGATAACGACAGCCTTGACCCAGGCTCCCGCTGGGGCTATGCCGTATTTGGCAGAGTGATCAGTGGCTTTGACGTGCTCGATAAAATCAATGCATTGCCAACCGAAACCAGTGAGAAGCTTGGCTGGCCAGACGTACCCGTTGAGCCGTTACTGTTAAATACCGTGCGCTTACTGCCAATCGAGTAAAACCGACTATACTTGCCTTAATTGTTGTCACCTTTGCAACAGTTGAGGCAAGCAATGACAGAGCGGTTTATTGAACTTAAATCTCAGCAGTTGGTGTACTATGTGTCGCGTTTTTTGCGCGGCCGGCTCGCCCACAGTGAGCTGCACTTATTTATCTGGGATACACTGGAAGAGTGGTCGCAACTTGATTTGCTTGCAGGCACTCCCGGCAGCATGCGGGAGCGGGCGTTCTGGCACCTGATGCACCAACTGGAATATTGGCCTGCCCACAGCCTGCAACATAACCGTCAGCTTCGTCGCCGCATCCAGGATTGTATGTGTTTTCTGCGCGGTAAAGGCCAATGCCCATTAGATTGCGTTGGCGTCCGTCCCTAATCACTTGACCTG
Organism: Arsukibacterium sp.; assembly: GCF_041616895.1. Lineage (GTDB taxonomy): Bacteria > Pseudomonadota > Gammaproteobacteria > Enterobacterales > Alteromonadaceae > Alishewanella. Next base: position 9,439 of record NZ_JBFJPY010000060.1, on the reverse strand, counting down.
CTTTTCCAGCAAGGTAAGCTACCGCTAACGTTTTAAAAATGGATGTTTAACTTGGCCACATTACCTCTCTGGCTCGTTGGCCTGCGTATTTATTTTCAACGCCAGGTGTTAGCGATATTTGTGCTGGGCTTTTCCAGTGGCTTGCCGTTAATGCTGGTATTCGGGGTATTATCCTTCTGGCTTAGAGAAGCACAGGTATCCCGCGCCGACATTGGCTATTTTAGTTGGGTAGCGATGGCCTATGCGATAAAGTGGCTTTGGTCTCCCCTAGCCGACCACCTGAAGATCCCGCTATTACACAGCAGGTTGGGCCGACGCCGCAGTTGGCTGTTAAGCTCTCAAATTCTGGTCACTGTAGCGATTTGCAGTATTGCACTGACCGATCCGCAACAGAACCTGGCCTTAATGGCCGTTCTGGCGGTAGTTCTGGCTTTTGCTTCTGCTACTCAGGATATCAACGTTGATGCGTTTCGCATTGAAAGTGCAGCCATTGAGATGCAGGCTGCACTGGCCGCCGCTTATCTTACCGGTTATCGTCTGGCAATGATTCTGGCGTCCGCCGGTACCCTTTGGTTGGCAGCATTATTTTCTGATGGACAGGGGTATGATCTGGCCGGCTGGCAACATGCTTATCTGGTGATGGGGTTGTGTATGCTGCCTGGCATTGTTACCACGTTGCTCAGCAAAGAGCCGGTCAGTGCCCTGACCCAGCAGCAACGCACCGAAGGTTCAGTATTGCAACGACTGACAGCCTGGTTAAAGCAGGCTGTCGTGGCTCCATTTATCGACTTCTTTCACCGTTATAAGTGGCACGCCGCGCTCATTCTGGCTTTGATAGCCTGTTACCGACTCAGCGATGTGGTAATGGGTGTGATGGCCAATGCCTTTTATGTTGATATGGGTTATAGCAAAGAAGAGGTCGCCAGCGTCTCAAAAATATTTGGGGTAATAATGACCCTGGTTGGAGCCGCACTTGGCGGGATCTTAATTAATCAGTTTGGTATTATCAGAGTATTGTTCGCCGGCGCGATCTTAAGTGCCGCTACTAACCTGTTGTTTTCGGCACTTAGCCAGGTTGGCTACGATTTAATGTGGTTAACGCTGGTGATTTCTGCAGACAATTTAAGTGCTGGGATTGCCACCAGTGCCTTTATTGCGTACTTATCGTCTCTGGTCAATTTGGCGTTTACCGCTACCCAATACGCCATGTTCAGTTCGCTGATGCTGCTATTGCCAAAGTTCACCGGTGGGTTCTCTGGTCAGTGGGTTGACCAGCTCGGTTACAGTAATTTTTTTATTATGACGGCAACCATGGGTGTGCCCGCACTGATCCTGATTATCCTGTTAGCACGTTTGTCTAACACCACTGCTGATAAAAAAGCCGCTGAGTAGCGGCTTCCTTTCTTAATCTTAAGTTAAGCGCAAGCTTACTTTAAGTCTGAGCGCATGCTTAGGCACTAAGTACCTGTTTTAACCCCTCAGTCGGATCGACTTCCAGCGCCTGACAATAACGGACATATTCAACGACGTCCAACCGGCGTTCCTGATTTTCAACTTTACCGATAAATGAATGAGGCGTCCCTAAAATTTCAGACAAACTACGCATGGTATGGCCTTTGTCCTGGCGCTGTCGTTTCAGCCAGACACAAAGACGCTTGTTTTCATCTGAAATTACACTTTTAGTACCTTTCATATTTTTTCTTCTCCCAGCGTGTTACGCTTTTATTATGATTAACCAGCCTTCCTGCGAAATAAAATCCAAACCTTATTGCCAATGCAATAAGCAATTTAAGCTTTTTAATTAAACCATAGGATGCGGTGAGCGTATAGCTACATGCGTTAAAAAATGTACAGGGGCTTTACATTGGCAAAAATGAGTGGTGAGTATAAACAGCACGGCGGTCAAGGTATTAGCAACCGCCAGAGAATTCCGAGGGTTTAAAAAATGGTTAAACTATTGTTTCTAGTACCTTTATTAATGTGCATTATATGGTATTTGTATTTACAGCAGAATAATTGGACTATCGCGCAGGGTAAAAAGGGGTTTATTTACATTATCAGCTTCAACCTTGTCATAGCGCTGGTTCTTACCATTTTGCTGTTTGCAACCAGCTGACAAGATAATATCACTCATTCAGAACGACTTTGCTGGTTAGCCCGGCAAAATCGTCCTTTAAAATTTACAAAAAGTACACTTTTACTAAACAGAGAATGACGAACCACAACCACAGGTTGTTGTTGCATTAGGGTTTTGCACGATAAAACGGCTTCCCTGCAGCCCATCGGTATAATCGACCACCCCGCCCATCAAATACTGCAGGCTCATTGGATCAACTACCATCGAAACCCCCTGCTTCTCCACGGTCAAATCACCCTCGTTGACTTTTTCGTCAAAAGTGAAACCATACTGAAAGCCAGAACAACCACCGCCGGTAATATATACCCGCAGTTTCAGATTCGGATTGTCCTCTTCGCTTACCAGCAAGGCAACCTTGCGTGCCGCGGCATCGGTAAATTCTAATGGTATTTGCATTTCAGACATGGGTGCTCCAACTCGGGTTACAACAGCGCGGATTATCTAATACCTGACTAATTTATTCAAGTATTAACCCTGCGGTAATCAAACTTAACCATGAAACTGCGTTAGCTATGCAATTAAGACCTGCGTTCTCAACCGCTTATGTTAGACTTATCCCATCGTTTACTTTATGCACTTTACTATGCGACGATGGAGAGACTGGCTGCCCGGGTTGCAGCGTCGATTAGCTTTACCACAGACCTCCTTGCAACTGTGTTTGCTGGGCATGCTGGGTGGCCTGATTGCGGCCCTGCTGATTATTATTTTTCGCCTGGCAATCGTGGCTTTTCAGCTATTGTTCTTAACCCAAACCGATGACTTCTCCAGCGCTGACCCTGAAATTGTCTGGCTACTGCCACTGGGTGGCGCACTGTTGATAGGCCTGCTTGCTCTGCTAACCGGATATCGTCATTACCGAATGGGTATCCCTTTTGTTATTCATCGAATTAAAACCCGCTACGGCATTATGCCTTTTCGAAATACCCTGAATCAATTTTTTGGCGGCATTGTTGCCCTGGTTAGTGGCTTTTCAGTGGGTCGGGAAGGTCCTTCCGTTCACCTTGGTGCTTATGGTGCCAGCTCGGTGGGCCGCTATTTGCAGCTTCCTTATAACAGCGTTCGGATCCTGGCTGGGTGCGGCATAGCTGCTGGTATTTCCGCTTCTTTTAACACGCCACTGGCCGCGGTCATTTTTGTGATGGAAGTCGTATTGCGTGAATACCGGATCCACGTTTTTATCCCGATTATGCTGGCCTCGGTAGTCGGTGCGTTGGCCACACAGTTAGTGTTCGGCCATGACCGCGAGCTGGCATCGCTAAATATTGTGGCGATCAGCATCTGGCATTTTCCCTATCTAATTGTCTGCGGTATTGTGTTTGGCGCAGTCGCCTTTTTGTTTAACCAGAATCTGATGCGGCTTATTCGTTTGGTAAAAAACTGGCCATTAATGGTTCGGCTGGCGTTGGCCGGGATTGTGACAGCCGCAGTAGGTTATCTGATACCACATGCGATGGGTGCTGAAACCGGTGCTATCTTTAATGCGGTTAACCATCCGACTGACGTGCAGCTATTACTGGTGATTTTTATCGGCAAACTAATACTGACCATCTTTGCCCTTGGGCTTGGAGTTCCTGGCGGGGTTATTGGGCCGGTATTTGGCATGGGCATTGTCTTAGGTACCCTGCTGGCAATCGTACCCGCCATTTTTATTGGTGATAGCAGTACCGCGGGTACCTATGCCGTGCTGGGAATGGCAGGTTTAATGGCCGCCACCTTGCATGCGCCCTTAGCCGCGCTGCTGGCGGTGATTGAGCTGGCGTCCAACCAGCAAATTATTCTGCCTGCCATGGTGGTGATCATTACTGCCTACGTGACAACCGTACAGTTTTTCAATAATAAATCTATTTTCATGATGCAACTCGATTTTATGCAGCTGCCGTATAAACTGGCACCTGCTGATGACATTTTGCAAAAAGTGGGGGTATTGGCGTTATTAAGCAAAGAATATGTTTTGCTGCATAACCCGGCGGAAGATGCGGTTCGCCAGCAACTGGCGCAGCTGCAGCTGCCAGTGCAATTGCTACTAAGGCGCGACGACGGCGAGACACCTCAGTTTGTCGCCGCCAGTTATGATGTCAGTTTGTCGTTAAGTGGCGACAGTGCTATTCGTTATCAGGACATTAGCGGCTTATCTCATCAGTCAACCATGGCTGAAGTATTTGCCATACTTGAAGATGAGCGTGATGGACTGGTTTATATTTATCAGGACGATCCGAACGAACCTATTGGTGTTATTCGCTGGGATCAGGTTCGTAGTTTGCTAACTAAGCAGAACAACTTATTATGACGCTGATTTTATTGTGCAAAGCATTACATGTTTTTTTTATGGTTGCCTGGTTCGCGGGAATATTTTATTTGCCACGGCTATTTGTCTACCACGCCGAAACCCGCAGCACTGAATGCTCTGACACCTTTAAAACAATGGAACGGCGTTTATTGTGGTTTGTTACCCCTTTTGCGCTGCTGACGCTGGTGTTTGGCATTTTACTTATTGCGGCCTATGGTAAGGCCTGGTTTGTGGCCAGTGGTTGGTTACATCTGAAGCTAGTGCTGGTGATACTGCTTTATGGCTATCATGGCTGGTGCTTCAAGTTACTGGCAGATTTTAAACATAATCGGAACCGGCACAGCCCACGTTTTTACCGGATCTTTAATGAATTACCGGTATTACTGCTGTTGGCCATAATTTTACTGGCTACCCTGAAACCGCTGCTGCACTAAACTCGCTTTTGCTTAGTAGTTTTGCGTATAATAGCAACCAATTTGCGCCCGCAGCGGCGCCTGATGGCATGTATTAAGTGAGTACTGACGATGAGTTTCAAAGGCCAGCATATTCTTTCTGTTAAGCAATTTGATCGGGACAGTATTACCCGGATTTTTGATATTGCCCGGCAAATGACACCCTACGCCAGCCGCAAAAAACGCACCAAAGTACTGGACGGCGCGATATTAGGTAACTTATTTTTTGAACCCAGCACCCGGACCCGGGTCAGTTTTGGCTGCGCCTTTAATTTACTGGGCGGCGAAGTACGCGAAACAACAGGCATGGAATCTTCTGCATTATCTAAGGGCGAGTCGTTATTTGATACTGCCCGGGTAATCAGTAGTTACAGTGATGTTATTGCCATGCGCCATCCGCAGGCCGGCTCTGTTGCCGAGTTTGCTGAAGGTAGTCGGGTGCCGGTGTTAAATGGGGGTGATGGTGCCAATGAACATCCCACTCAGGCCTTACTCGATCTGTTTACCATAGAACGGGAGCTGGCAGCGTCTGGCCTGCAGATTGATGGCATGCACATTGCCATGGTGGGCGATTTAAAATTCGGCCGTACGGTGCATTCCTTATCTAAGTTACTGTGCCTGTATCGCGATATCAAGCTGACGCTGGTCTCACCGGCTGAACTGGCCATGCCGGATGATATCATCAGCAGCCTGACCAATGCCGGACATCAACTGGTGATCAGTGACAAACTGGAAGGCCATTTGAATGCCGATATCGTATATCAGACCCGGATCCAGGAAGAGCGTTTTCCTTCTAAAGCCGATGCCGATCAGTATCGTGGCAAATTTCGGTTAAATCAGGAAATTTATACCCGTTACTGTAAATCGAATACGGTTATTATGCATCCGTTGCCGCGGGATTCGCGGATCGAAGCCAACGAATTAGACAATGATTTAAACCTGAACCCTAACCTGGCTATCTTTCGGCAGGCTGATAATGGTGTGCTGGTGAGAATGGCACTGTTTGCCCTGACGCTTGGCGTAGAAAATATTGTCAAAGATTACGAATGTGCGGTGCCCTGGTATAGCAATAAATAGTACCTTAATGATGTACTGCAAGCGACAGGCTCCGCCAAACCTAACTGCAAACGGAAACTATTATGTCTTTATCTGAAACCCTTTTTCAACGCGCCCAGCGCACTATTCCCGGTGGCGTTAACTCGCCAGTCCGTGCCTTTAAAAGTGTCGGCGGTACTCCTGTATTTATTGAACGTGCTAATGGCGCCTACCTGTTTGACGTTGATGGTAAACGCTATATTGATTATATCGGCTCCTGGGGCCCGATGTTGCTGGGCCATAATCATCCAGCAATCCGCGATGCGGTTATTCAGGCTGCCGCCAATGGCCTGAGTTTTGGTGCCCCCTGCCCGGCAGAAATTGATATGGCAGAAAAAATTGCCCAGTTAGTGCCATCGATGGAAATGGTCCGCATGGTCAGCTCAGGTACAGAGGCGACCATGAGCGCCATTCGCTTAGCCCGCGGTTATACCGGGCGCGATACCATTTTAAAGTTTGAAGGGTGCTACCACGGCCATGCTGATTCGCTGCTGGTAAAAGCAGGTTCAGGGGCACTGACTCTGGGCGTCCCAAATTCGCCCGGCGTGCCGGCTGACTTTGCCAAATACACCCTGACCTGTGAATTTAATAATTTACAGCAGGTAGCCGATATTTTTGCAGAACGAGGTGACGACATTGCCTGTATTATTGTCGAGCCGGTAGCAGGTAACATGAACTGTATCCCGCCTGAGCCCGATTTTTTGCAAGGCTTACGCCGGATCTGCGATGAGTATCAGACTGTACTTATTTTTGATGAAGTGATGACAGGCTTCCGGGTGGCATTAGGTGGCGCACAAGCGGTATATCAGGTTACTCCCGATCTGACCACCCTTGGCAAAATCATTGGTGGGGGTATGCCGGTAGGCGCTTTTGGCGGCAGACGGGAAATTATGCAGCACATTGCGCCGCTCGGCCCGGTATATCAGGCGGGTACGCTATCAGGCAACCCTATTGCGATGGCCGCGGGCTTGGCAGCACTTACCGAAATCAGCAAACCAGAGGTATTTGAAAAGCTAACGGCAAAAACCAGTCAGCTGATTGCCGGTATCGATGCCGCAGCCCGCCAGCATGGTGTGCCCATGACCTTTAATCAGGTTGGTGGCATGTTTGGTTTTTTCTTCAGTAAAGAAACCAAAGTCAGTAATTTTCAGCAGGCAACCCAATGTGATATCAGCGCATTCAAACATTTTTTCCACCTGATGCTACAAAAAGGCATTTATCTGGCACCTTCGGCCTATGAGGCGGGTTTCTTGTCCCTTGCTCACAGCGACGACGATCTGAAAGCCACTATAGACGCCGCAGCGAGCAGTTTTGCTGCACTTTAACCACGTTTCAATGTAACCTCGTTAACTGCGGTTTTGCAGCCAAACGATGTCGGTATCGTAATGCCGTGGTTGCACACTGAATACACTGCCGGCATTGTCGCTATGGATCTCCAGCGGCAAGGCCGGAGCGGGCCAGGCATAACTTGCCGTCTCGCCGCTTTGCCAATTGTATACGTTAAGCAGCCAGTGCTGGCGGTCCAGCCAAAGTAATTGCTGACTACTGGTGGCCCACTGCGCTGGCAGAATATGATGCCAGTTCAGGTTTACTGGTAATGGTGTCAGCTGCAACGGCGTGCGTTCTGACCATAATGCCAGCGTATCGTCGTTATAAAACTGCACCACTAATCCTTGGGGGGCACATTTAAAATTGACTACTCCTGTCAGCAATACTTCCGGCTGCTGCTGCTGCTGGTGCAGCAATTGCCAGCCATCATTATTTTGCTCTGTCCAGTACAACGTATTATGGCAGCTTTGATAGCGCCCCGTTACCGGCGGCCCCGCCATTAACGAGAGCCTGCCATCATCCAGCGCAATCTGATACAACTGATTATCGATAACAGCCAGCAGCAACGTCTGATGCCAGAACAACTGCTGAATATACTGACCAGCGACTAATCGCGACAGTTGCCGACTCTCACCAGCGTTGGACAACCACACCTGATTGTCGCCAGCACGCTCTGACACGAAGGCCAGTTGCTGACCATTGGCAGCAAACAGCCGCTCGTTGCGGTTACTGGTTTGCCAGCTCTGCTCACTATTTAGCTCGCCATCGTTAATCACAAAATTGACAATATCTGTCGTATAGTCAAGGTGTTGCGTCGTTAAAATTCGCTGCTGATACCGCTGCGGTTGAGTCAGTTGCCAGGTCATCGGGCCTAAACTAAGCAGAGTATTGTCTTTCAGGTTATATAACTGTAATTCACTGTTTTGCAGGGTTAACAACGCATGAGACTGATCCCAGCGACTACTGGTAAGAACTCGATGTTCAAAGTTATCAATTTTGTCCAGTTGCTGCTGTTCCACGTCAACCCGATAAAGCTCACTGCGATAAAAATCCTGCTGAGCCACCAGATAAAGCGATTGCCCTACCACCAGCAACTGGTCGGCACTTTGCCATTTTTCCGGAAACGCCATTAGTCTGGCGGTGGCGCCATCTTCAGAGCGCCGCCATAATTCATAGCGTCGCAAGTCAGTGGCATAATCCAGCCAGTACCAGTGGCGCTTAAAAATCGCTAAACCTTGCACTAACACCTGCTGACATGGCATTACTTTGCTGGCAGGCATAAAATCAGGCATAACCTGTTGCTGATAAAAATAACAACGCTGTTCTTCGTCCAGCGCCCGGAACACCAGCTGTGCGTGGTCTAACCAAAGCGCTTGGCTAACTTCGCCATATTCTCTGTCGTGATAACTTACCTTTAGGCTGGCTAAATCCTGGCGTGCCAGTTGAAAAGGTGCATCTTCAGACTTGCGGTACCAATAAAACGCAAACTGCTCAGCGCTCTCCAGTGTAGCCCAGAACTCCTGCCCCGTTAACGCACTTAATGGCTTGATCGAATCAGGTAACTTGGTTAGAGGCGTTACTGTCATACTGGCCAGCAAATACGCTAACACCGTACCACCGACTAATAAAACTGAACATACCGCACTGATAAACCGCCATGGCAGGCCCTGGGCAACGGGTGCAGTTGCCTGATTTACTAGTGCACGTGAAGCGGGAGTGGTAAAAGATGAGGCAGATAGCGGCACGGGATTATTAACTGCCGGTTTGCGCTGCGCGCTGGTTAACGGTTCAATCAGACAAAGCCACTGATAGCCTTTTTTTGCTATGGTCGCGATGTACTGTGGTGACTTTACATTATCGCCCAATACTTTTCGCAAGGCGCCCACCGCCCGCATTACCGCGGCATCGGTGCCTTCGCCGGCCGGCCAGACATCAGTAATTAACCTGTCTTTATCCAGGATCTGGTCACAATGCAGCAAAAAATAGTTTAGCAGGCTGTGCAGTCGGGGCTCTAATACAACCGGCACCGCAGAGCCAGAATCCGGCGCCACCGGCATCAACTGCCCATAAGCTGCCTGATAATACCAGTCGCCAATTTTTACCAGTGGTTCTAAATTCGACATTAAGGTCCGCCCGACT
>NZ_JBFJPY010000059.1:0-21700 GCF_041616895.1 Arsukibacterium sp. | reverse complement strand
TTACATCGTGCTGCTCTAACGGTGCAGGCTCAGACGCTGTGTGGGGTTTGTTCTCTGCTTTTTTTGCCTGATAAGCCCGGGCCTGTTGTTTTTTTGCTTCCCGCTCGGCCAGTATCTGTTCGCGATCTGCTGGTACAGCGCTTTGCTCAGTTTGTTTAGCTTTTATCCGGGCAAGGGCTGCTGCCACCGCATTATTGTTGCCGCCACTTTGCTGCGCTTGCTCCCTGGCCTGTGCTAATCGTTGGTTACGGGCCATTCGTTCCTGTTTTTCCCGCTCCAGTCTGGCATTGCGTGCTTCAAACCGCGCTTTAGCTTGTTCGGCTTTCACCGATTCGCGTTGTTGCTCACGGATCTCTGCTTTCGCTACCCGGTAATATTGGACCAACGGAATTTCACTAGGGCAGACATAAGCACAGGCACCGCATTCGATGCAGTCAAATAAGTTGTACTCATCCAGTTTTGCCGGGTCTTTAGCCTTGCTGTACCACAGCAACTGTTGCGGTAATAAACTGGCTGGGCAGACATCGGCACAGGCACTACAGCGAATGCAGTCTTGCTCTTTTGCCGCCGGCGGTAATTCATGCTGACTGGGTGCCAATATACAGTTCGTGGTTTTTGTTATTGGGACGGCCAGATCGGGTAGGGTAAACCCCATCATGGGGCCTCCCATAATCACTTTGTACTGGTGTTGCTGCTGATAACCACAAAAGTTGAGCAAGTCGCTAACCGGTGTACCAATTAAGGCCAGTACATTTTGTGGTTGGCTCAGGGTCTCACCGGTTACCGTGACCACCCGTGATAACAACGGATGGTCGTCTAATACCGCCTGGGCGATGGCAAAGGCGGTACCCACGTTCAGCATGACGATACCAATGTCGATTGGCCGGCGGCCGGCGGGGACCTCTTTATTCGTTAGCAGCTGAATAAGCTGCTTCTCGCCGCCCGATGGATATTTCGTCGGAATATCCCGAACATAGTAGTGCTCGCGCTGGCTACAGGCTGCTTTTAAGGCGGCACTGGCAATGGGCTTATCGTCTTCAATACCAATAAGTACTGCCTTGGGGCTTAATAACTTACATAAAATATCGATGCCTTTGACGATGGTAATGGCACCTTCCTGTATTAACGCATCGTCAGCGCTGATATAGGGCTCACACTCAACCGCGTTAATAATCAGGTAGTCGACCGGCTGAGTAAGGCCTGCTTTTAAATGAGCAGGAAAACCTGCGCCGCCCATTCCGGCTATGCCGCTTTGTTGGATCCGTTCCAGTAAACTACTGCTATCGCTGGTAGCAAGGCTTAGCGGATACTGCTCCCGCCACTCCTCCAGCCCATCCGGCATCAGGGTGATGGTGTTTTCCGGCAATGCAGAAGGGTGAGCACTGGTATGCTCGCCAATGGCAAGGATGGTACCTGACGTCGGGGCATGAACCGGCACGGCCATAGAGTTATCGGCACTGGTCAATGCCTGGCCTTTTAATACGCGCTGGCCGACACTGACCAACACATTACCGGCAACGCCAATATGCTGGCGCAGGGTAATGTACAGCCGATCAGGCAATGGCATTACGGCGATAGGTTTTTGGGCCGTTTGCGCTTTGCGGGTTGGTGGATGAACACCACCATGAAAGTCCCATAATTTCCCGGCTTGAATTTGCTGATATAAACTCGGCACCTGTTACTCCACCTGGATGACTGGAATAGCGTTGAGATCCCATTTCCAACGTTCTGGTGTTGGAGTTACGGGTAACATATCGATGCAGTCCACCGGGCATGGTTCAACGCATAAATCACAGCCCGTACATTCATCTGCGATAACGGTATGCATGAGCTTTGAGGCACCAACAATAGCGTCAACCGGGCAGGCCTGAATGCATTTGGTACAGCCAATACATTCATCTTCCCGGATGTAAGCCACTCGCTTTATGGCAACGGTCTGGGCCGCATTTAGCGGTTTAGCATCAACACCCATTAAATCGGCCAGTTTACGAATGGTGCTGTCGCCGCCTGGTGGGCATTTATTAATGTCATCGCCGTTAGCTATGGCTTGTGCATAAGGCCGACACCCCGGATAACCACATTGGCCACACTGCGTTTGTGGCAAAATATCATCAATTTGCTCTACCAGCGGGTCGCTCTGGACTTTAAAGCGAACGGCGGCAAACCCCAATACCCCGCCAAAAATCAGGGCTAATCCACCTAATATCAGTAATGCGGTTAATAAACTCATCAGACTTTCACCAAGCCGGTGAACCCCATAAAGGCCAGCGACATTAAGCCGGCGGTGATCATCGCTATTGCTGCGCCCCGAAAAGGCACAGGAACATCAGCAGCCGCGAGGCGTTCGCGCATCGCAGCAAACAAGATTAATACCAGGGAAAAGCCCGCAGCAGCGCCAAAACCGTAAACAACCGAGTTTATAAAGTTATGCCGCTCATTCACATTTAGTAAGGCGACACCCAGCACGGCGCAGTTGGTGGTGATTAGCGGTAAAAAAATTCCTAGCAGGCGGTACAGGGTAGGGCTGGTTTTATGCACCACCATTTCAGTGAACTGCACCACAACCGCAATGACCAGAATAAAGCTTAACGTACGCAAATAAAGCAAGTCGAACGGCGCTAACAGAAAACTGTCCACAAGATAACTGCAAATAGACGCCAGAGTCAGCACGAAGGTTGTTGCCAGCGCCATACCAATAGCCGTTTCCAGCTTCGATGATACGCCCATAAAAGGGCACAGGCCAAGAAACTTCACTAACACGAAGTTATTCACTAACACCGTACTGATTAGTAGTAACAAAAATTCGGTCATAGTCGGACTTAGGTACTTGGGCTTAAACAGACAACAGGGGAGTATTATGCAATGATGTCAAAGTGGTTACAACCTAACAAACAGTAGGGGTATTGCGCCGTTTCACCGCGCTGTCAGGTTTTTCTGGCAGTCAGGCAGGCTCATAGCGCCTAACTGCCAGTTGCAGATAGATCTTAAAATGGCGCTGGCTTTCCAACGTAGTAACCCTGGTTACCATCAATAAACAAAGACTCCAGCATATGTTTCTCTTCCTGAGTCTCGACACTTTCTGCAAATACACCTACGCCAATCCGGTGAGCCAGATCGATCATCAGGCGCATAAAGTACTGATTGTTTTTATCTTCATCAATATGTCGGGTATAACTGCCATCCATTTTGACAAAGTCAGGTTTTAAGTCACGGAAAAATTTAAATGAGGTAATACCTACCCCAAATTTCTCGACCGTAATCCGGGCACCTGCACGGTGAATCATATCGATAAAGCGTTTGCTGGTTTTCAGGTTTTGCTGCAAGCCAAATTCGGATACTTCAAATATCAGCTTCGCGGCAATGTGGGCATCTTTTAATAAGCGCCGTTCCAGCCAGATCACGAATTGATCGTCATGGACGCATCGTGGTGACAGATTCAATCCGAAATACTGATCTTGTAAGTTGCGATTTTTAATGGTGGTCAGGGCTGTTTCAATAATCAGCCGGTCAACCGCAATAATTTTATCCAGCTTTTCCGCCATGGCTAAAAAAGAAGCGGTTGGCAGTACCTGGTTTTCCTGAGTCTTAAAACGCACCAGGATTTCAGAGTACGCTTTTGCTGAGCGGTTTGACGGTTGGATCAGCTGGGCAAGTAATGTTATCCGGTTATTGTTTAACACATCCTCAATAACGTTACGCCAGTTTTGATTACCGTAGCCGCTACTGGCCATTTCCAGTCCAGCCGAATCTTTCTGTAAGTGCCAGGCATTAGTTTGTTTGGTTTGTGCCAGAGAAATTGACGTATCAGCAACCGCCAGCAGCTCACCTAACGCTTTACCACTTTCATAAGTCACCAGTCCGGTGTAGGCAATAGAATCCAGCTCTGCGTTTTTCTGGTATTCGTTAAACCGGCTTTGCAATTGCAGGGCAAAGTTTTCGGCTTCTTTGGGCGTGATCCGCGGTAGCAAAATACCAAAGTCTGAGCTGTTTAACCGGAACAAACGGGCATCTTTGTAGGCATCGGCAACTTTGCGCACAATATTGGCAACATCTTTAATGTATTGATCGCCTTCCTGATAACCGCGGGTCTGATTCAGGCTCTGTAATTCGGTGCAGCGGGTAATGGCAAATACACCAAAGTCAGTTTCCTTAGATACTTTGCAGTGATCTTCATAATACTGGACAAAACGGTTGCGGTTTGGCAATTCGGTTACCGGATCTTTATACGCTTCTTCCGCTATCTCATACGCGGCGTTCGTCATCTCGCTGTATTGCTTTTTGCTGTAATTAGCCAGCTTTTGCAATGCCACGTTAATATCTGAAAATTCTGGTGGAATTTTATTCCAGTTGGGTTCTGCTTTTTGTGGATTATCGATAAAGCCGTCAATAATCTGATTAACCGCCTGTGATGTTTTGCGGTAACTGCGGTTGATGCTGCTTTTAGTCAGGAATATCGTAAGCCAGCCTAAGACAAAAGGGGCCAGCAATACTACTAAGCCCAGTTTTTGTAACGGAGCCAGCAGAGGCTGATGGTTTAGCTGGTAGTTTACCTGAATATCATGTTCGTCGCTGCGCACCAGCACCGGTCTAAACTGGCTGCCTGCAGTTTGCAGTGCCCACATCGCGACTGTGGCAGGACGTCGGGCGTTATTTTGCTCATGTAATACGGTGCCATCAAGCTGGCTTATCCGCAGACTTAATAACTCGAAGCTTCGATCTAACTGTCTGCTAAGTACTTTAGCGTCACCCGAGAGGTGATGAGTCAAAATTTGTTCTATGGTGTTACGTGCATTCCGTTCACGTATCTCAATGAGTTGCTGGGTGTATACCACAAGTGCTGCGACAGATAACGCTGCAAGCAATATTGCTGTTAATAACTGTGCCACTAATAAGGTTTTAAATATCTTCATAAGCCCTGACCACCAAACATAATTTGCTTCCTTGTCTAACGCTTAATATAGTGTAGCTAAAAGGAATAGAAAGCTAATTAAATCAAAAAAATACCTAGAAAGGAATAAATAACGACGGATAGCAGGAAAAACAGCTTAAATGTCTGTAGTGGCTCCCCAAGTTGGACTCGAACCAACGACCTACGGATTAACAGTCCGCCGCTCTAACCAGCTGAGCTATTGGGGAAGGGTAACAAAAATAATTGCAGTGGTTGGCTCCCCAAGTTGGACTCGAACCAACGACCTACGGATTAACAGTCCGCCGCTCTAACCAGCTGAGCTATTGGGGAAAAGTATTACAATTGTTAATGCTATTGGCTCCCCAAGTTGGACTCGAACCAACGACCTACGGATTAACAGTCCGCCGCTCTAACCAGCTGAGCTATTGGGGAACAGCATTCAACGGGGCGCAATACTAATGCCAGCTCCTGGTACTGTCAACACTTTGCTGCGCAGATTTGTCTTAGTCTGGTTTACTTGCGTATTGTTTAAACAAATGACGTTTTTTTAGAGGGTGGTAAGTCAGCTTGCCAGCATTTTTTTAGCAGGCAAATTAGCAGACAGAAAAGAAATAATCGTACCGCAATCGCTGCCAGAGCTGATTAATACAGACTTTATCAAAGTTACCCACAGAAGTTGTGGATAAGTCTGTGTGTTACTCTGTATTTAGCGTGATTAAGCCTTATATTGTGGGCCTTACAAGGGGGTCAAGCAGCAAAGTGAAAAAAATAATAATCATATAAAACAATGATTTAAAAATATTGCTGCGGTTAGGCATTTCCCGTTAAATTATCCAAAGTGGCATAAATTAAGCAGGGCGTGAATTGTGAACTATTTGTCGCACGGTAGTGTTTATCAGGCTGTGTTTTTACTAATGCCACGCTTTTTAAGGCTTTACCATGGTATGGGGCAGTGCTTTTCACTACAATAGCGACTTCTTTTCCAGCAGGCCGGATGTATGAGTAACCAGGCGCCGCCAGCCAATCAGATTTTACAGGGCAATATCGGGACGACACTGCGAAAGATGACCATGCCGGTCCTCGCGGGCATGTTAACCCTGATGACCTTTAATCTGGTCGACACTTTTTTTATCAGTATGCTGGGTACTACACCGCTTGCCGCAATCAGTTTTACCTTTCCGGTTACTTTTACAGTAATAAGCCTGGCTATTGGTCTGAGCATTGGTACTTCCGCAATTATTGCCAAAGCCCTGGGCGCTGGCCACAATAAAGAAGCGCAAGCCGATTCTCTGGCTGCCTTGTGGCTTGCTACTTATTTAGTATTTGCGCTTAGCATCCTTGGCATGGCACTGATTAAACCGATGTTCAGCTTGCTTGGCGCTGAAGCCTCTACCTTGGGCTACATTCAGGATTATATGCTGATCTGGTTTGCCGGCGCGGTATTGCTGGTGATGCCCATGGTCGGTAATGCTGTCCTCAGAGCATCGGGGGATACCAAGACACCGAGCTTAATTATGGCCAGCGGCGGCATTGTTAATGCCATACTGGATCCGATTTTTATTTTCGGCATCGGTCCTGTTCCAGCGATGGGCATGCAAGGTGCAGCGTTAGCGTCAGTAATGTCATGGGCTCTGGGCTGCGGCCTTATTATCTGGTTGTTGTTTAAGCGCGGCTTGTTGGTTGCACTATGGCAACCGTTTAAATTAGCCATTCCCATCTATCGTAAGATCCTCAGAATTGGCATGCCCGCAGCAGGGGCTAATATGCTTACGCCGCTGGCAATGGCTATTTTAACCGCGATTATGGCAAGTTACGGCGCGGCTGCCGTCGCCGCATTCGGGGTTGGCATCAGGCTGGAAAGTCTGGCGTCTCTGGTGGTGCTGGCACTATCGATGACTTTACCCCCTTTTATCAGTCAGAACTTCGGGGCCGGTAAGTTACAGCGCGTACAGCAGGCGTATCAGCTAAGCACATTTTTTATTCTTCGCTGGCAATTTGCGGTCTATGTGTTGCTGGCGCTGCTGGCCTGGCCCATTGCCGCGATGTTTACTGAAGATGCAGACGTCGCCCGCTATATTCGCTGGTTTTTATGGATAGTGCCTTTGGCTTATGGGTTACAGGGCATCACCATCCTGACTAACTCTTCTTTTAATGCCCTGCATTTGCCGGTTAATGCGCTATGGCTGAGTTTAGTCCGCTTATTTGTGTTTTATGTGCCACTGGCCTGGGCCGGTGGTAAATTATTTGGCGTGGTCGGCGTGTTTGCCGGTTGTGTTGTTGCTAATGTTTTTACTGCGGCCATTGCCTATAACTGGTTTAACCGGGTCAGTTTATTTAAATTAAAGGAGTCTGTATGACCCGAGCATTTGAGTTGATATCAGATTACCAGCCCGCGGGTGATCAGCCAGAAGCGATTGTTAAGCTGGTTGACGGCCTCGAGGCCGGACTGGCTCACCAGACCTTACTGGGGGTAACCGGCTCGGGCAAAACCTTTACTATGGCTAATGTCATTGCCCGGGTGAATCGGCCCACCCTCATCATGGCACATAACAAAACCCTTGCCGCCCAATTGTATGGCGAGATGAAGGAGTTTTTCCCTAATAATTCGGTAGAGTATTTCGTGTCGTACTATGACTACTACCAACCTGAGGCTTATGTTCCCTCAACAGACACCTTTATTGAAAAAGACGCCTCTATTAACGAACACATCGAGCAAATGCGCCTGTCTGCTACCAAAGCACTGATGGAACGCCGTGATGTGGTGATTATCGCCTCCGTGTCTGCAATTTATGGTCTGGGCGATCCTGAGTCGTATATGAAAATGTTGCTGCATTTAAAAGTGGGCGACATCGTCGACCAGCGCTTTATTTTGCGCCGGCTGGCTGAACTGCAATACAGCCGCAACGATATCGAATTTCAGCGCGCCACCTATCGGGTGCGAGGCGATGTGATTGATATTTTCCCGGCGGAGTCTGATGAATTGGCGGTACGGGTTGAACTGTTTGATGAAGAAATTGAACGGATTAGTATATTCGACCCGTTAACCGGCGCCGTAGAGCAGGTGGTAACCCGCTATACTATTTATCCAAAAACTCACTATGTTACGCCGCGGGAGAAAATTCTGGCTGCGGTAGAAAATATTAAAACCGAGCTGGCTTCGCGCCGGGCCGATCTGCTTAGCAATAATAAATTGCTGGAAGAACAGCGTATTGCCCAGCGCACTCAGTTCGATATTGAAATGATGGTCGAGCTCGGCTATTGCTCGGGTATAGAAAACTATTCCCGTTATTTATCGGGCCGTGGCAATGGGGAGCCACCGCCAACCTTACTCGAGTACTTTCCCTCTGACGGCCTGATGTTTATAGATGAGTCGCACGTTACGGTGTCACAAATTGGCGCCATGTATAAGGGAGATCGGTCGCGTAAGGAAAATCTGGTTAATTATGGTTTCAGGTTACCCTCGGCGCTGGATAATCGACCGTTAAAGTTTGAAGAATTTGAAGCTATTGCGCCGCAGCGCATTTATGTATCCGCGACCCCGGCAAAATATGAGCTGGAAAAATCAGGTGGTGAAGTCATCGAGCAGGTGGTCCGACCCACCGGATTAGTCGATCCGGTGATAGAAATACGGCCGGTCGCCACTCAGGTTGACGATTTAATGTCAGAAGCACTGGCCCGGGCAGAGCTGGGAGAGCGTGTTCTGGTGACTACCCTGACCAAAAAGATGGCGGAGGATTTGACTGAGTACCTTAATGACCATCAAATCCGGGTGCGTTATCTGCATTCAGATATTGATACGGTAGAGCGGATGGAAATCATTCGAGATCTGCGACTGGGAGTTTTTGATGTGCTGGTCGGTATTAACTTACTGCGGGAGGGGCTGGATATCCCGGAAGTGTCCTTGGTAGCCATTCTGGATGCGGATAAAGAAGGTTTTCTGCGTTCCGACCGCTCACTGATCCAGACCATGGGCCGCGCTGCGCGTAACCTCAAAGGCAAAGCGATTTTATATGCCGATCGGATCACCGGCTCGATGCAGCGGGCGATAGATGAAACTGAGCGACGTCGCGCCAAGCAAATCGCTCATAACCTTAAGCAGGGTATCGAGCCGACAGCCATTCGTAAACGCATTTCAGATGTGATGGATTTAGGCCAGGCACCGACGGCGCCAACGGCGCTTCGAAAAGTGGCTGAGCAGGTTAAGCTGATTAAAGGTAAAACGCCTTATCAGCTGCAGGCACAAATAAAACAACTTGAGCAAAAAATGATGCAGCATGCCAAAGATCTGGAATTTGAGCAGGCAGCTGCGCTGCGTGATGAATTACATCAGTTAAAGCAGGCCTTACTGGAAATTTAAACCAGAGCTAAAAAAATGGCTGTCACGTGGCTGATTTTGATGTTTAATAACCGATACTGGTCAGATGTGCCCTAACAGATTACAGGATGTTTACTATGCAGCGTTTAACACCATTATTATTTCTGGTCTGTTCAGGGTTGATCTTATCGGGATGCGGTGAACCGGCTCCAGCAATAACTGAGCCGTTGATAAGACCGGTGAAACTTCATCAGGTCGGCAGTGATTCAGGCGCAGCAGTGCGGCAGTTTCCTGCGATCGTAGAGCCTACCGTAAGGGCAAATTTAACCTTTAGGGTAAGTGGTAAATTAGTCGAGCTAATGGCCAGACCTGGTCAGCAAGTGCAACAGGGCGAATTGCTGGCCCAGCTGGATGATACCGATTTTAAGTTAAAATTAGATCAGGCCAGGGCCCGCTATGAACTTGCCCAGACTCAGTTTGCCCGCGCTGAACAACTTATTGCCGAGAAACTGGTCTCCCAGGCGGTATTTGATGAAGCTAAAGCGCAGTTGCAGGTGGCGCAGGCCGATTTATCCGCCGCAGAGACGGCACTGAGTTACACCGGGTTACAGGCTCCTTTTGCCGGTATTATTTCCCGCTTGCTGGTTGAAAATCATGAAAATATCGCTGCTCAGCAACCTATTATGGAGTTGCAGGTACGGGATCAGGTGGATGTGGTCATTCAGGTGCCGGAAGATGTTATTTCCAATGTGCGCAAAGATTTTGACTATCAGCCGGAGGTGGTTTTTGATTCGCACCCTATGTACCGTTACCGGGCGCAGATCCGGGAATGGGATACCCGGGCTGATCCCGCTACCAATAGCTTTAAAGTGGTCTTTAGCATGGCCACGCCAACTGAATTTAACGTGTTATCCGGCATGACAGCAAATGTGATTGCCGAAGTCAGTAAAATCAATGCAGCCTATGTCGATGCGTTATTTATTCCCGCCAGTGCTATTTTTATGCCAGATGATGCCGCCCTCAGTAGCCAGCAGAGTTTTGTCTGGGTTTATAACCCGGCAGACGGCCAGGTGTCACGGCGACAGGTGACGGTCAGCAGCTTAACCAGTGCCGGTGCCGCAATAACTTCAGGACTGAGTGCCGGTGAGCAAATCGTCAGTGCAGGAGTCCAGCATCTTAATGAAGGACAGCAGGTCAGACCCTGGGTGCGTGAGCGGGGGCTGTAAGGATGGATATCGCCCGCTATTTTATCCGGTATCGCACCTCGTCCTGGTTATTTGCTGCCATATTATTGTTTGGTGGCATCGTGTCTTATCTGGGGCTGGGCCGGCTGGAAGATCCACAATTCACCTTAAAACAAGCATTAATCATTACCCAGTATCCGGGTGCATCGCCGGTGCAGGTCGAAGAGGAAGTCAGCTATCCGCTGGAAAATGCCATCCAGCAGCTACCTTATGTTCATCATGTCAGTTCGGTATCATCAGCCGGCTTATCGCAACTAATGGTAGAGATGAAAGATACCTATCGGGCGAAGGAGCTGAAGCAGATCTGGGATGAGCTGCGACACAAAGTCAATGATTTACAACCGCAACTGCCTCCAGGGGTGAAAAGCCCCCAGGTTAAGGATGATTTCGGCGACGTTTACGGCATTCTGTTCGCAATAAGCGGTGATGGCTACCATGCGGATGAGCTGCGGGACTATGTTGATTTTCTGCGTCGGGAGCTGGTGCTGGTACCCAGTGTCGGTAAAGTGGCGGTCGGCGGGGTGCAGCAGGAACAGGTTATTGTTGAGATTTCCCGGCCACGATTAACAGCGCTTGGCATTGCACCGCAAACGTTGTCAGCGTTGCTGCAAAGCCAGAACATGGTTGCTAACGCCGGTTCTATTAAAGTCGGGCCGGATCGACTGCGAATTTATCCCACCGGTGAGTTTGAATCGGTGGCAGAGCTTGAAAGCCTGATTATTTCCAGCCCGGATTCAAAAGAACTGATCTATCTGGGCGATGTAGCCCGGGTGTACCGCGAAAACGCCGAAATTCCTCAACAGCTTATCCGCTTTAACGGTGAAAACGCCCTGACTCTCGGTGTGGCATTTGCTGCCGGCGTCAATGTGGTCGAGGCGGGCAGTCAGGTTAAGCAACGTCTGGCGCAGTTGGAGTACAACAGGCCTGTCGGGATTACTTTAAACACAATCTATAATCAGCCAGAAGAAGTCGCCAGCTCGGTAAGCGGTTTTATTGTAAATCTCGCCGCTGCCGTGGCAATTGTCATTCTGGTATTGCTACTATTTATGGGGTTACGCAGCGGTATTCTGATCGGAGTCATTTTACTGTTAACGGTGCTCGGCACCTTTATCTTTATGCAGCAAATGAATATTGAGCTGCAGCGGGTGTCGCTTGGTGCCCTAATTATTGCGCTGGGGATGCTGGTTGATAATGCCATTGTCATTACCGAAGGTATTTTAATTGGTATGCAGCGCCGGCTTAAACTGGCTGATGCGGCAAGTTTAATTGTTAAACAAACGCAGTGGCCGCTACTTGGTGCTACGGTGATTGCCATTGCAGCATTTGCACCGATTGGTTTATCCAGTGATGCAACCGGGGAATTTGCCGGTAGTCTTTTCTGGGTGTTACTGGTGTCGTTGTTATTAAGCTGGATCACTGCAATAACGCTTACGCCCTTTTTTGCCAGCATTCTGTTTAAAGATAAAGTTCAGGCCGAAAATGACTCACCAGAGCCGCTTTATCAAGGGGTGGTATTTAATGTATATCGCAAAACGTTACTATTAGCCCTGCGCTACCGGCTGGTTACTTATCTTGTCACGGCGGTATTGCTGGTGGCTGCAGTAATTGGTTTTGGTAACGTTAAACAGGTGTTTTTCCCACCGTCTAATACGCCAATTTTTATGGTCGATTTGTGGCAGCCTGAAGGTACTGATATTCGTCATGCCAGTGAGGATGCGGTGCAGCTGATGAATTATCTGAGCACGCTCGATGGCGTCAGCCATGTGACCAGTACCAGTGGCCGTGGGGCAGAGCGCTTTATGCTAACGTATCAGCCAGAGAAAAACTTTGCTGCATATAGTCAGTTGATTGTCCGGGCGGATGAACGTGAGCAGTTACCACCGTTAATGCAGCAAACCCGGCACTACATTACAGAGCAACTGCCAAGGTTGCAGTATAAGTTACTGCGCCTGGAAGTCGGACCATCGACGCCGGCAAAAATTGAAGCCCGTTTCAGTGGCGCCGATCCTGACGTGTTACGTAGCCTGGCAGAGCAGGCAAAAACGATACTAAACGCCGATGGCCGGGCGGTTAGTGTGCGGGATAACTGGCGGGAACGGGCAAAAGTGATCCGGCCTCGTTTTAACGAAGCCATGGCCCGCCGGGCCGGGATTAGCAAGCAGGATATTGATGAGGTATTGCTGACCAGTATGTCAGGGCGTACTGTTGGCATTTATCGTGATGGCACGCATTTGCTGCCTATAGTTGCCCGCTCGCCGCTGGCCGAGCGCGATAATCTGGATGCCTTGTATGATTTGCAGGTATACAGCAATAAATTGCAACGCTATGTACCAATCACCCAGGTGGTAACGGGCTTCGATCTGGTATGGGAAGACGCCCAAATTCAGCGACGCGACCGTAAGCGAACAATCACGGTGATGGCGGATAACGACAACTTGTCGGATGACACTGCCTCGGCCCTGCAAGAGAGAGTCAAAGCAGATATCGAAGCCATCGAACTGCCAACCGGCTATTTTCTTAGCTGGGGCGGAGAATATGAAGCACAACAAAAAGCCCAAAAAGCGTTATTTAGTTCATTACCGCTCGGTTATCTGATGATGTTTGTGGTGACCGTGCTGTTGTTTAATTCTCTGCGCAGTGCTCTGGTGATTTGGGCTTGTGTACCGTTGGCTATTATCGGCGTCAGTTTTGGTTTGCTGCTGTTAGGTGCGCCTTTTGGGTTTATCGCCTTGCTCGGTTTTTTAAGCTTATCCGGCATGCTGATTAAAAACTGCATTGTACTGGTCGAACAAATTAAGCTGGAGCTCTCTGAGGGCAAGGCGGCGTTTGATGCTGTTTTTGACAGTGCGGTCAGCAGGGTAAGGCCTGTAGCAATGGCTGCCATTACCACAATTCTGGGAATGATCCCGTTGCTGGGGGATGTGTTTTTTGCCAGTCTGGCGGTGGTAATCATGTTTGGGTTGGGCTTTGCCACGTTACTGACATTGTTATTTTTACCGGTACTGTATTGCACAGTGTTTACTATCAACACTACAGCCACAACGGTACTGCCAGAATAATCAAACTAAGCCAGTAACCTTGGTGGGTTACTGGCTTAACTTTGTTTTGTATTGCCCTTATCTCACCAGATATCACGCACCTGAAAATGTCTGCTACAGTTAATGCTGTTGAATAAATTACTCATGTATTTAGCATGTTGTAATGGATTGTGGGGTTTTCTGTGTCTAACGGAATCATTTAATGGTGTGGTTGTTGTTTTTACATATCGCCAGTCTGGTGATCTGGACCGCGGCGCTGTGTATTTTATTAATACTGCTAGCGCGTAAGGCACCAAACTGGCCGCAAGTGGCGGGTAACGGAGATTCGCTGGAACGGATCTGGTTTACCCGGCTGGCCAGTCCGGCAGGTCTATTTAGTATCGTATCCGGCACATTGATATTTGCGGTACAGCAGTGTTTCGACAGCTGGTTGCTGTTAAAGTTAACGCTGGTAACCGCTCTGGTTGCCTGCCATGTCACCGCTGGTTTGCTTATTCTTTATCGTAAACGGCCGGAAAGTAGCAATATCAGCGGCAAATGTACTGCTTTATTGCTGCTGGTATTGTTGTTGATCTTCAGTATTGTGGTGCTGGTGTTGTTAAAACCGCAGCAAGCGCAGTTGCCATGGTTTATATAGCTGTTATGGTTATTAAGGCAAGGAGACTGGCGAGGTTAGTTGCTGGCATCCTCCTCCAGCATATCGTCAATATTAACCCCAACCGCATATTCGTAGACCAGCCTGCCACCAAGATAACCAGTGGCAATAATCAGCAGACCACTAAGCAGCGACAGGTACAGGCCTTTTGGCATAATGTGCGCTGCTGGATCTGGCAGGCGCAAAATCCAGTTAAAGGTTGCCAGCGACAGCAACATCACCGCCAGCATGGCATGGCACCAGCCACTTATCAGCCGTCGGATCTGAGTGACAATCAGCAAATCCATCATGCCGGCGCAACTGGCCAGCCAGCCTCCGATAGCACCTACGCCAGCCAGCCACAGACTGGCGCGGGCCCAGAACGGATCGGCACTGAATACAAATGCCAGATCAGAGGCAATCAGGCCAAGCAGTGCTGCAACCGGGAAATGAATAAGACCGGGATGAATAGGATGGCCAAAAATTTTAATTTGACTGTTAATGGGGTCCATCGACATATTTTAGCTCCAAAAAACGTAACAACAGCAGTAACCACAAAACGGCTAACACTCTTGCGGCAAAGTGTAGCAGTGTTCTGGCCAGCTATCCTGCTGCTATGTCTCAGCGGCTGTAGCGGGCCATTTTCAAGTCTTGACCCGAAAGGCCCGGCTGCTCAGGAAGTGGCACTGCTGTGGTGGGGTATGTTTTTTTTCGCTGCAGTCGTGTTGCTGGCGCTGATTGCGCTTTGGCATTACGCGATAAAACGCCAAACAGATAAACAGCCAGTCGGTACAACCAGCAGCTGGATTATCTGGGGCGGTATTGTATTACCGGCGGTTACTATTGCCATTTTGCTGGTTGCCGGTTTGCCGGTAGGGCAGCGGATGATACCGCAGCCTGATGAAAATGCCCTGCAGATTAAGGTGACCGGGCATCAGTGGTATTGGCAGGTTGCTTATCCTGAGCACGAGTTTCAGATGATCGATGTGTTACATATACCGGTTGAAACGCCGGTACATTTGATGCTAACCAGTGCCGATGTTATTCACTCATTTTGGGTGCCAAGGCTGGCCGTAAAATTGGATTTACTGCCTGGGCGCACTAATGTGCTGCGAATTGAAGCCTCGGAGTCAGGGATATTTCGTGGCCAGTGCGCCGAGTATTGTGGTGTCGGTCATGCCCATATGCAATTTACAGTTATCGCCCATAGCCAGCCCGATTTTGAGCTGTGGCTACAGCAGCAGGCCCGGGGCTCGCAAAAAGTGGCGCAACCACCTTTACAGGAGTTAACCCGCGATGACTGACAATACATCAGGCGCATCGGCACAGGAGATTGGCCGTCGGTTACACCAGATCTGGGCAAACTTGCCAGGATGGGGCAGTTTAGCGGCGGTAAATCACGGTACCATTGGTTTACGTTTTATGGTTACCGGTCTGTTCTTTTTCCTGGTAGGTGGTGTGCTGGCCATGTTGCTGCGCAGTCAACTGGCTCTGCCAGAGCAGCAACTGGTTTCTGCTGAAACTTACAGCCAGCTGTTTAGTATGCACGGTACCGTCATGATGTTTTTGTTTGCCATTCCAGTACTGGAAGGTTTGGCGATTTATCTGATCCCCAAAATGATTGGTGCCCGCGATTTGGTGTTTCCAAGGCTTAGTGCGCTGGGATATTACTGCTATTTATTTGGCGGCATTATTATACTGTCCAGTTTGTTACTTGGCATAGCACCGGCTTCAGGCTGGTTTATGTATACGCCGCTTAGCAGCAGTGAATTTGCGCCCGGACCCGGCTCAGATTTCTGGCTACTGGGTATCACCTTTGTTGAAATTTCAGCGATGTCGGCCGGTATTGAGCTGACCGTTTCTATTTTATGCAGCCGGGCCCGTGGCATGACCTTAAGCCGGATGCCGCTATTTTGCTGGTATATTTTGGTGATGGCGTTAATGATTGTATTTGGCTTTCCGCCACTTATTCTAGCCAGTATTCTGTTAGAGCTGGAGCGAGCTGCCAGTATGCCGTTTTTCACCGTCGCTGCTGGTGGTGATCCCTTACTGTGGCAGCACTTGTTCTGGTTATTCGGTCATCCTGAGGTTTACATTATTTTTCTGCCAGCAGCCGGCATTGTTTCAACCTTAATCCCTGTGTTCAGCGGCCGGCCAATAGTGGGTTATCGCTGGATAGTCATTGCGGTGATCCTGACCGGTTTTATCAGTTTTGGCCTATGGGTGCACCATATGTTCACGGTGGGTATTCCGCAACTGGCACAGGCCTTTTTTTCTATCGCCAGCATGCTGGTGGCAATACCTACGGCAATCCAGGTCTTTGCCTGGCCGGCAACCTTGTGGCGTGGCAAGGTGGTATTCCGGCTGCCCATGTTGTGGATCAGTGGATTTCTGGTGATATTTGTCTGTGGTGGCCTGACCGGGGTAATGCTCGCGCTGGTGCCCTTTAACTGGCAAGTGCATGATACCCATTTTGTGGTAGCGCATATGCATTATGTGCTGGTAGGTGGCATGTTTTTTCCGCTTATCGCTGGTTTGTATTACTGGTTGCCCTTAGTTTCGGGACGTATGCCATCAGCACTCATTGGCCGCTGGGGTTTCTGGCTGACCTTCACTGGTTTTAATACTACCTTTTTACTGATGCATCTGACCGGCTTACTGGGTATGCCGCGGCGAGTTTACACTTATGAGGCCGGCCTTGGCTGGGATGGTTTAAATCTGCTGTCATCCATTGGCGGTTTTATTATGGCTATCGGTGTGGCGTTGGTGCTGCTGGATTTATTACTGCACTTTTGGTTTGGCAAGCGTGCTGATGCCAACCCCTGGCAGGCCGATACACTGGAATGGGCGTTAGCAATGCCACCGGCTCAGTATAATTTTGTCAGCTTACCCGAGGTAGATAGTCGCGAGCCGCTGTGGCAAAACCCAAAACTTGCCAAGCGGATTGCAGCTGCCGAAGAAGGCCTGACGGATACCAGTCGGGGTAAACGGGAAACTTATGGCACCTCTGCCATCAGCGCTCAGCCACAAAAGATATTGCAGTTACCGGGGAACTCCTGGTGGCCTTTAGCCAGTGCACTGATCCTGGCCGTAGTGTGTATTAGTTTGCTGTGCCGCTGGTATGAATTGGCTTTAGTGGCGTTTGGCATCGCCGTTATTGTGCTGCTTTGCTGGGGATGGGAGAACGGCGGACACCCGAAAGCGGCACAGCTATCGGCACCAGAGGCCAATGCGTTACCGCTGGAAGTGCAAACGCTTGATGGCCCCGGGCGTTGGGGCATGATTGTTACCCTCCTGGCCAATGGCGCTTTGTATATGTCGCTGCTATTTGGCTGGTTTTATTTATGGACCGCTGCCCCGCAGTGGGCAGCACCGGCTGCGGGACCGTTATCTGTCTGGTGGCTGCTAGCCTGTGGCTCACCGGCCTGCATCGGCGGTTGGTTATTTCATAACCTATGCCAGCGCCTGGCAGAAAAAGATGACAACCGGTTACAGCAAAAGTTGTGGTTAAGCGCTGCTTTTGGTTTGTTGCACGTGCTGATCTTACTACTGCTGTTTATTGATGTACCACTGAATTACACCGGTAGCGCCCATGATGCTGTGCTGATGGTTATTCTGCTGTACTTGCTTGGTCATGCTGCGTTAACGGTAATCTTAACCGGATTACAGGCACTAAGAGTCGGCCACGGCTATGTCAGTGCAGCTTTGCCATACGAGCCACAGGTAATAAAGCCGTTATGGTTTTATTATCTCGCAGTGTATTGGCTTAGCGTTGCGTTGTTCTTTTTACTGCCGCTGGGCTGGGGAGCGGTGCTATGACAATATTGCGCTGGTTTAGCCCGGGTCACCCGGCTCAGCTTATAATTGGCCTGATCATCTGGAGCCTCTGGTTTGTTGCTATGTATGCCGGATTGGCGGTAGTGTGCCAGTTGGCTCCGTCGCCAGCGCTGCAACGTGGTGTTAGCTGGCTTAATATCGGTTTAGCAGCCTTTAGTGTCTTGGTAATACTGTTGTTGGTAGTCCTGGCGTGGCGCAATGGCTATTATTGTGCTGCGCAGCATCAGCGTAAGGGAAGCAGCGGTGCGCCGCGCTTTATCGGTTACGTCAGTACCGTATTGTATCTGGCTGCGGCAGTGGCGACCGCTGCGGGTGGTTTGCCGGTGCTGGTATTGGCGCCATGCGCCTGAATTTCTTACGAGGTTCAAAATCAAAAATAGCGGGGCTGTTGCTCTGCTGCTTCAGCTGGCCGCTGCAGGCACATAATCCGCTACAAAGTGATGGCGCTACCTATTGGGCTGCTTTGCTGGCAGTGGTTATGCTGGGCGTGTTCTGGCTGCTGTACAGTGTTGGCTCGCTGCTGCGCTCGCCATCGTTATGGCAGGCGCTGTTGTTCCATAGCAGTGTGTTGCTATGTGCTTTTGCTGTGATTGGTCCGCTGGACGAGTGGGCAGAAACCAGCGCCAGTGCCCATATGGTGCAGCATATGTTGTTTATGGTAGTTATTCCGCCAATGTGGGCGCTTAGCCGGCCGTTAGCGCAGTTTGCTGCTACCGGCAGCTGGGGCAGAGCGCTGTGGCAGCGCTTGCTGAAAATAGCCGGCTATCCGTTAAGCCTGGCATACCTGCATGCTGCTATGGTCTGGTTCTGGCATACCCCTCGGTTTTACGTATTAGCACTGGAGCATCCCTGGTGGCATCTGGTCGAGCATATGTGCTTTATTATTAGTGCTGCGATGCTGTGGTGGGCAATTCTTAATTGTAACGAGCGTAATCGTAGCTGGGCGCTGCTGGCGTTGCTGTTTACGTTGATGCAGACCGGTTTTCTCGGTGCCATACTGACCTTTGCCGACAGCCTGTTGTACTATCCGACGCATCAGTTGGCAGATCAGCAACTGGCGGGATTGCTGATGTGGGTACCGGGTGGCTTGCCTTATCTGTTAGCCGCTGCCTGGCTGGGCTATCGCTGGCTTAATAGTGTTGCGGCAAATCATCAGCAACGTTAAACCCAGTTGTTGTATTTTTTTACTCCATTGGGGCAACGTCAACCGCAACGGTAAGGGTGTGCTCACCACTGCCCTGCAGCAAGCCTTTTAATGGCACTACATCGGCATAATCCCGGCCAAAGGCGACGGTAAGGTGTTGCTCATCGGCCAGCAGGTTATTGGTCGGGTCAAAATCTATCCAGCCCAGTGTCGGGTCAAATACCGCAAACCAGGCATGAGAAGCATCAGCACCCACTAAGCGGGGTTGGCCCTCTGGCGGGCGGGTTTCCAGATAACCACTGACATAACGTGCCGGAATACCCACACTGCGCATGCACGCTATTGCCAGCTGCGCAAAGTCCTGACATACCCCGCGCTTGTGCCTTATCACTTCGCTTAGCGGCGTTACTACGGTACTGAACTCGGGATCATATTGAAATTCTTTGAAAATCAGCTGATTGATGGCCTGGGCCAGCTGTAATACATTCTGATTGTGGCCAAGCAGGGGGCTCATTAATGCTCTGGCTTCTGGCAATAGCGGGATCAGCTGACTGGCATTACTGCATAGTTTTGCCTGCAATGTCGCGCTATCGCGTGCGCTGGCCAAATGCTGCTGTAACTGCTCCTGACTGGCACCATCCTGAATTTTCAGTATATTGTCCCGACGCAGCACTCTGACAATACTGTTTGCTGTTACTGCAAGTTGCAGATGGGGGCTTTGCAAATGAATGAAATGCTGAGTGTTGCCAAAATAATCGGTTCTTTGCTGCACTTCAGAGGGGTAAGGCTCAACATCAACCTGGGTTTGCTCAACGTGTTGATAAGGTAGCTGACGGGGTGTAAGGCATGCCACGTTATAACTGTTGGCTACCGGCTGCGGATAGCTGTATTGAGTAAGGTGACGCAGGTTATATTTCATATCAGAAACGCTGCCATTGGTTGTGGGTATCGATATGGCTGAAATACGATAAGGTAATCGAGTCTGATAACTGGCGAAGCCGCAGTTGCAGTTGTAATAGCAGGTGGCTCAGCTCGAGGGCAGGTTGTTGCAATTGATCAAACAGCTGCTGCGGATCGGTTTGTTGCAGCAAGGCCAACAGCTCGCTTGCCAACTGACTTTCATTGCCCTGCAACAGACCGTTACCTGCCGACAATTGTTGAGGCGGTAACTTTTTAATCTGATGTAATAAAACCGTACATTGATAGCCCACCGAGCGCGGTGTGCTGTCATCGAGTAACAGCAGATCGATAATCGGTACCGGGTGCAGCGCACTATGATAACGCCGGCGGTACGTTAACAGGGTATCTGCCATGCGCAGCAGTGCTTCGAGTAAACTTGCCGAGGCGGTGGTTTGACAGAACACAGAATGCAATAAACCGCAGGTTTGCAGTGCTCGCTCCAGGTGCTGGCCCAGATCTATAAAGCGTAAACTGTCGCTGCGGGTCATAGTTTCGCTGTTAATACCGTAAATTGCCGTTTGCAATAGAATAATTTCATCGAGGGTGCGCAGCAACAATGCCGGTTGCTGCCAGTCAGGCTGAACCGGCCAGCTGTATACGGCACTTTGCAGCCGGTCTAGCACATACCAGGTATCCTCACCGAAGTATTCCCGGACAGATTGGGCATTAAATAACAGGTTTTTCAGCACCGCGACCAGCCCTTGCGGGTTGTTGCCAGAAAATAACGGTTCCAGCAGTAACTCAACGCTGGCTTGTGGGTTGGGTTCCGCCCCATTGGCCTGCAGACAAAACTGCAATAAGGCTCTGGCATCGTGTTGGCCCTGCGCCGGATCATCACCACTTAGCAGCGGTAACGCTGCGCGTAACGCCCGGCAAATCAGATTTAGTCGCTCGTTATAACGACCAAGCCAGAATAAATGATCCGCCACTCTGCTGGATAATAGACCCGCCTGGCGCGATAACGTAATGGTGTTGCGGGCACTGTGCAATAAGCTGCTACTATGAGCTTTTTCTGCCAGCACCCAGACATCCTTAGCATTAAATTGTTGATTAAACCCTTGTAACAGCTCGGTTTGCAAGATTAACGGATCACGGGCTGTGCGGCCAAGAGCGCCCGGCAGTACTGAAATATTATGCTGATGGTCGAGCAGACTAAACAGGCGTAACGCGCCAGCTTGCAGCTCTGAGCTGCCAGTGATCGTGCGACAGGGCAGCTGACTTAACGGTAGTATCTGTCTGGCAATATATGCCTGAGGTTGTTGTTTAACCTGCTGCCAGCAGGAAGCAAGTTCTTCATCATTTAACTGGTGCAAAATAAATTGCCGGTCACTGGCAATATGCTCAATACAATAGTGTTCGGGTTGCTGTTGTAATCGGTTTAACGCGTCGCTATCACCACACCATAGGGCACTCACACTGGCCAGTTGCAATGGTTCATCCAGCAGAAACTGGCAAGCGTCTGCCATAAAAGGTAGTAACGCTCCGGATTCGAGCAATGCGGTGCCTGGCGGATTGGCGCAAAAAAGCTGACCCTGGCGGATACCTTGCAACATGCCGGCACAACCGCTGCTGGCGGGTGCCAGCTCCAGTGGATCACAGCTGTTGTCGTCCAGGTAGCG
>NZ_JBFJPY010000058.1:0-22376 GCF_041616895.1 Arsukibacterium sp. | reverse complement strand
TGGGGTTAAAATGGCAAAACTGTAAAAAATCGGCTGCGTACTGGCGGGGTAAAATGGCCATATTGGCCTGAACAAAACCTGCTGCAAAGCCGGAGGTATGGCCGCTAAACGCACCAGTGCGGCATTGTTGACGTAGCTGGTGTGGGGTTAAAACTGACATTTTTATATCCTGCGAGGCTTAACATGAGAGCAGTGTACTGTAATGCAGCTTATTTCAACATGGTCATTCATCAGGTTGAATATAACGCGCCGCCTGAATTGCTTGCATATTCATTTTAGATATATGAAATCTATATTAGCTATTTATTAGTTATTTTAGTTGCGCTTATTATGACTTATTAAAATCTATTTATTGCGGCCAGAAAACCGTAACTTATTTTTCTGTAGTAAGTATCTGGTGCGCAGCAGCCGGGGCCAAAGTGATATGAGTATCAGTATTGAGCAGGTAACTAAGCGTTTCGGTGATTTTGCCGCAGTAGATAACGTTAACCTGCAGATAAAAACCGGTGAGTTAACCGCATTGCTGGGGCCGTCGGGTTCTGGCAAAACAACCTTATTACGCATTATTGCCGGATTGGAGCAGGCCGATAACGGCCGCATCTGTTTCAACGACGAAGATATTACCGGTCAGCATGTGTCTGAGCGCGGCGTTGGCTTTGTATTTCAACATTATGCACTGTTTAAGCATATGACGGTGTTTGAAAACGTTGCTTATGGTTTAACGGTAAAACCAAAAAAATTCCGACTGCGTAAGGCTGAAATCGCCAAAAAGGTGAACAACCTACTGCAACTGGTACAGCTTGATTGGACAGCAGACCGTTTTCCGGCGCAATTGTCTGGTGGCCAGCGCCAGCGTATCGCATTGGCTCGTGCTTTGGCGGTTGAGCCTAAAGTGTTGCTGTTAGACGAGCCTTTTGGCGCATTAGATGCAAAGGTGCGAGCAGAGTTGCGCCGCTGGTTGCGTCGGTTGCATGACGAAATTCATGTTACCAGTGTGTTTGTGACCCATGATCAGGAAGAAGCGCTGGAAGTAGCCGATCGTATTGTTGTTATGAACAAGGGGGCGATCGAGCAGGACGGTACACCGGAGCAGGTGTATGACAACCCGGCTAACCCTTTTGTGTATGAGTTTCTGGGTAATGTAAATTTGTTTCGTGCAAGGATAAAACAAGGCCAGGCAACGATTGGCAAGGTGCAGGTGGCCTCTCCTGAGCATACCAACGGTGAAGAGCAGGAAGGTTTTGCTTATGTAAGACCGCATGAAATTGATGTTTTTAAAGCGCCGCTGAGCGATGGCTTAAAAGTCAGGCTGGACCTAGTAACAATAGTGGGCCCGGCAGCGCGATTGGAAGTGCTTACGGTAACCGACCAGCAACTTATTCATATTGAATTGCCCAAAGAGCAGTTTAAACAATTACAGCTGGCACAGGGTGATATTGCCTGGATCCAGCCTCGTTATAGCAAAGTCTTCCTGGGAGAAGGCATTTAGTTAAAAGGAATACCTTTGATGAAAAGAGCAACCACACTGGCACTGACGCTACTGACTGCTATGCTGGCTACGCCATTGGCT
Source organism: Arsukibacterium sp. (assembly GCF_041616895.1). Classification (GTDB taxonomy): domain Bacteria; phylum Pseudomonadota; class Gammaproteobacteria; order Enterobacterales; family Alteromonadaceae; genus Alishewanella. Next base: position 20,806 of record NZ_JBFJPY010000058.1, on the reverse strand, counting down.
GGCAAAGAGCTGTTAAACAGCAGTTATGACATTGCGCGGGAATTATTCGCTGAAATTAATCCGTTGTTTATCGAACATTATAAGCAGCAAAGTGGTGAAACGCTGAGCATTAACCAATCACACGGTGGCTCATCGCGCCAGGCACAGGCGATTATTCAAGGTTTGCGCGCCGATGTGGTGACGTTTAACCAAAGCACTGACATTGATATTTTGCATACACGCGGTAATTTACTGCCCGCTAACTGGCGCGACCGCCTGGACAATAACAGCTCGCCATACTATTCCACTATGGCGTTTTTAGTCCGCAAAGGTAACCCTAAGCAAATCAGTAGCTGGGCAGATTTAACCAAAGACGGCGTTGGCTTGGTATTCCCTAACCCAAAAACGTCCGGTAATGCCCGTTATACCTATCTGGGTGCTTATGGCGATGCGTTGGCACGCTTTGATAATAACGAGCAGAAAGCGCAGCAGTGGTTACAAACTTTTTTAAGCCGCGTAGTGGTGTTTGATACTGGCGGTCGCGGCGCGACGACGTCGTTTGTTGACCGTGAACTGGGTGATGTATTAATTACGTTTGAGTCTGAAGTTAACAATATTATGCGCCAGTATCCAGAGCAGCAATTTGAGCGTGTCGTGCCACCAACCAATGTTCTGGCAGAGTTTCCGGTAGCCTGGATCGATCGCAATGTAGCGCGTAACGGTACAGAGAAAGAGGCTAAAGCCTATTTGCAATACCTTTACAGTAAAGAAGCGCAGCAGGTGTTGGCGCGCTACTTTTACCGGGTACATAACCCGGAGGTGGTTGCAGAAACAAAAGCACAGTTTCCGGAGACAACATTATTTACCGTAGAGCAGGTTTTTGGTGACTGGGAGCAGGTACAGCAGCAACATTTTGCCAGCGGTGGCTTACTGGATAAATTACTTGCGCAAGGCAAACGTTAATCGTGACATTTTATCGCAGCAATAACAGCAAACGGGTGCTGCCGGGCTTTGGCATTAGCCTGGGAAGCAGTTTGTTTTTTATCAGTCTGGTTATCTTACTGCCTATTAGCGGTTTAGTTGTGCAAACCGCTGAATTAAGCTGGGCGCAGTACTGGACGATAATCAGCGATCCGCGAGTGGTGGCTTCTTACAAAGTCACTGCTTCTGCTGCTGCCGTAGCGAGTGTTTTCAATCTGTTTTTTGGTTTATTAATGGCGTGGATACTAACCCGCTATCGCTTTGCGGGCCGTGTGTTGCTTGACGGTTTAATGGACTTACCCTTTGCCTTGCCTACTGCTGTAGCTGGGTTAACCCTTGCTGCGGTATTTTCTACCCAGGGCTGGTTCGGTCAGTACCTGGCATTGTGGGATATTAAAGTGTCTTACACCTGGCTCGGTATTGTGCTTGCCATGACGTTTACCAGCGTGCCTTTTGTGGTGCGCACAGTGCAACCGGTATTGGAAGAGTTTGGGCCAGAGTATGAAGAAGCGTCGGCTACGTTGGGTGCCAGCCCGTTACAAACCTTTTTTAAAGTTATCTTGCCGGAAATAAAGCCGGCGCTGCTTACCGGCACCGCGTTGGCCTTTACCCGTAGCCTTGGTGAATTTGGCGCAGTTATTTTTATCGCTGGCAATTTACCGTGGCAAACCGAAGTGACCTCACTGATGATTTTTGTCCGTCTGCAGGAGTTTGACTATGCAGCCGCGGCAGCGATTGCCAGTGTGGTGTTATTGGTGTCGTTAGTATTGTTGTTTATCATTAACGGTATACAGCAACGTTATCAACACATTACCGGTGGGCCAAAATGAGCCGAACCATATTAAACAGCCACCAGCGCTGGTTGCGGCCGCTATTAATCAGTACGGGGGCGGTACTTACGCTGCTGTTGCTGGTTGTGCCACTGGTCTTTATTTTTGCGGCAGCATTTTCCGCCGGTATTGGTGGGGTCTGGCGCAACCTGGCAGAGCCTGACATGCTGCATGCGATTGGTCTAACCCTGCTGGTAGCTGGGTTAACGGTACCAATAAACCTGATATTCGGAACGCTTATTGCGTGGTGTGTTACCCGCTTTAGCTTTCCCGGCAGGCAACTGCTGTTAACCCTGATTGATATTCCGTTTGCAGTATCACCGGTGGTTGCCGGTCTACTGTATCTGTTGCTGTATGGCAGCAATGGTCCTTTTGCCAGCTTACTGGATCAACACGATGTGCAGCTGATGTTTGCCTGGCCCGGCCTGGTGATGGTCACGGTATTCGTCTCCTGCCCATTTGTAGTGCGTGAATTGGTGCCGCTAATGTCGGCGCTGGGAACCGAACAAGAAGAAGCTGCTGTGTTGTTGGGGGCTAGCGGCTGGCAGGTGTTTTGGCACATCACGTTACCGAATATTCGCTGGGCGCTGTTGTATGGCGTTATTTTAACAAATGCCCGCGCGGTAGGTGAGTTTGGTGCGGTGTCAGTGGTATCCGGTACTATTCGCGGCCAAACAAACACTTTGCCGCTACATATCGAGCTGTTGCAGCAAGATTACAATACCGCCGGTGCTTTTATCGCCGCTGCATTACTGACGTTAATAGCCATAGCTACACTTGTGCTAAAGGCGTTTTTGCAGTGGAAGCTTGCTAACCAAAAAGAGATGTAATTAAGCGAATCACCTGCTTCGGAGTTTTTTGTCAGGCATTGCCGTAAATGTCCTTGTTGGCCAGCCAGCGGCGGATAAGCTGCTGGCAGGGGGTCAGATCGTTTCGCTGCTGCCCCTGCTGCCACAGTTGTGCCGCCAATTGGCGGGCATGGGGAATAAGTTCGGCGTCGCGACTGATATCGGCAATCTTAAACTGCAGTAATCCGGTTTGACGGGTGCCGAGCAGTTCACCCGGGCCCCGTATTTCCAAATCGCGCTGGGCAATAATAAAGCCGTCATTACTGTCACGCAGCACGGCCAGGCGCGCCTGGGCCGTTTTAGACAATGGCGCATGGTACAGCAATACGCAATGTGACACCGCACTACCACGGCCAACCCGGCCCCTTAGCTGATGCAGTTGTGCCAGACCCAGCCGTTCGGGATTTTCAATAATCATTAAACTGGCATTGGGTACGTCCACCCCCACTTCTATTACCGTGGTGGCGACCAGTAAGTCAATGTCGCCACGGCTAAAGCGCGCCATAATATCTTGTTTTTCAGCGCTTTTTAAGCGGCCATGTACCAGTGCTACCGCTAGATCTGGTAACGCAGCAGTCAGGCTGGCGGCGGTATCTTCAGCGGCCTGGCATTGCAGTACCTCGGACTCCTCAATAAGGGTGCATACCCAGTACACCTGGCGTTGATCCTGCAGTACGCCATTACGGACCCGTTCGATAATCTCCTGGCGCCGGCTATCGGGAATGGCCACCGTGGTAACGGGGGTGCGTCCCGGCGGCAGCTCGTCGATAACCGAGGTATCGAGATCGGCGTAGGCGGTCATCGCCAGCGTACGGGGAATGGGAGTGGCTGTCATCACCAGCTGATGGGGAAACACGCCGGCCATACCACTTTTTTCGCGCAGGGCTAGCCGCTGGTGCACCCCGAAGCGGTGCTGCTCGTCAATAATAATCAGTGCCAGTTTACAAAATGTGACACTTTGCTGAAACAAGGCATGGGTTCCCAGCACCATCTGGGCCCTGCCATCGGCAAGTTGTGCCAGGGTATCGTCCCGGGCCTTGCCTTTGGTTTTACCGCCCAGCCAGGCGACATCAATACCCAGCGGACTAAACCAGTTTGTAAAATTGGCCGCATGCTGCTCTGCCAGTAATTCGGTTGGCGCCATTAATGCCACCTGATAGCCCTGGGCAATCGCGCTTAGCGCTGCCAGGGCGGCGACCAGGGTTTTGCCAGAGCCAACGTCGCCTTGTACCAGCCGTAGCATGGGCAATGGCCTGGCTAAATCTTGTTGTAATTCAGCCACGACCCGCTGCTGAGCGCCTGTCAGCTGAAAGGGTAAACTTGCCAAAAATTTCCGGGTTAACGCTGGCTGTTGTGTCAATGCCACCGCGTGTTGTTGCTGGCTGTGGCTGCGTAGCTGATACATGCTTAGCTGCTGAGCAACCAATTCTTCCAGAATTAACCGTTGCTGTGCCGGGTGGCGCCCCTGGTCCAGCAGGCTAAGCTCTGCATCTGGTGGCGGCCGGTGGATATAAGCCAGCGCATCGGCCAGTGACCAGGGCGAGCTGAGCAACGTTGCACTGAGGTATTCAACCGGGGCATAGCGTTGTAAATACTCCAGCGCGGTGTCGGTTAGCTTGCGCCAGCTTGCCTGTTTTATGCCTTCGGTTGTGGGATAGACCGGGGTCAGGGTTTCAGCCACCTGCACGAGGTGTTCTTCCTGCACCACCCGGTATTCCGGATGCAGCATTTCAATGCCACGCGGTCCACGTTTTACTTCACCAAACAAGCGCAGCTTCACCCCTGGGGTTACCGCATTTTTCTGGGCCGCACTAAAATGAAAAAAGCGGCAGGTTAAAAACCCGCTACCATCGGCGACTTTGACCAGCCAGCTGCGCCTTTTACCAAACTGAATATCGCTACTGATAACCTCAGCGATTACAGTGGCGTGGGTGGCGGGCATAAGATCGGCGATGGCATAAATTCGGGTACGGTCTTCGTAGCGCAGCGGCAAATGAAACAGTAAATCCTGCACGCTGGCAATACCGAGCTTTTCCAGGCGCTGCGCCACTTTAGCGCCCACGCCTTTGAGCAGGCTGATGCTGAGGCTATCCAGTCGGGTATGCGGCAAAGGGCTCTCTTAACTACAGTTGGCGGATGGTTTTAGTGTAAACCGGGAAAGGGCACAGGCAAAGCATTTGCTTAGGGCGTGTGAATATTTGGTGACTATTGCTGAAGTTTCAGCTCTTTTACGTCGGTACGGTTCTCTGGGTTTCGAATAAGTCGTGCTACTGTGCCATCATCAATCATGGCTTGCAGATGTTGCTGCAGCATGGGTATCAGCGCTTTATTCGGGCTGTTTCGGGCAATTGCCAGATGAATATTATTCGGCGTAGTGCCGCTGAAATCTAAGGGCGCAATTTTAAAACGATGCTGATAGGAACTGGCGGCGTTAATGGCCTCGGTAGTACTAATTGTTGGCGCCACCAGACCATCGATGCGGTTACGCAACAGCATTTCCAGGCCTATTTCAATACTGTCAACCTGGGCAATATGGCGTGACTCCTCAGCGATTAATACCATGGTAGCGGGGTTATACAAAAAATGACGCAAAGTTGCCAGGGTAAGACCCCGCAACTGCGCCTGGCTTTGGATCAGCCGCTCATCGTTTAGTCTTAAAAATAAACTCTCTGCAATATTATTTCTGTAAGGCAACAGCACCATATACTGATTGCGCTGCTCACTGAACTTCAGGTTGCTCATTAAATCGACTTTGCCCTGTTCCATCAATTTTAAACATCGGGCCAGGTTAGTGCGTGGCGTAAAATTAAGCTCAAAACCAACCCGTTTGGCCAGCTCCTGCATTAAGTCGACAGAAGGGCCGGTAGGGGTATCAGTGGCATCATATTCATGAAAATACGGAAAATGATCCAGGCACCAGGTCAGTTTCGGCTTGGCGGCGACCGGAAGAACAGGTGCTCTCGGTTCTGCCGTTTGCTCAGCAACCGTCTCTGGCACAGCCAAAGTAGCCTGCAGCGGTAACCACAGGCTGGCAAAAATGATGCTGAGTAAAACGGTTTTTTTATTCATTAGTGGGTAGATGGCACTTCCATTATACCGTCTATCTCAATTTGAGCGCCGCGTGGCAAGGCGCTAATCTGCACTGCTGCTCTGGCCGGATAGGGTTCGGCAAAGTATTGACTCATTACCTCGTTAACGGTGGCGAACTGGCCAAGGTCAACCAGAAAAATATTCAGTTTAGCCATGTTATTTAAGGTGCCACCGGCAGCGTCGCACACGGCTGCCAGGTTTTTAAAAACCTGATGCGTTTGTTCGGCGAAGTCTTCTGATACCATTTGCATGCTGGCAGGCACCAGCGGGATCTGGCCTGATAAATACACCGTGGTACCAATTTTTACCGCCTGGCTGTATGTGCCAATTGCAGCCGGAGCGGCTTCAGTGCGGATAATGACTTTTGACATAGAATTTATTTCCTTCTGTAAACTTTTTGAACATCAGGCAACACGCGGATTTTTCGCATAACATTGGCCAGATGCACCCTGTCCTTTACTGACAGGGTAATTTTAATTACGTATTCACCGGTGTCTCTATCGTCGGTAACCAAGTCCTGAATATTCGAGTTTTGGGTCGCGAGTAGAGTGGTTAACTTCGCCAGTACCCCCTGGCGATTGATAATAAATACCCGGATATCACATAAAAATTGTTTGTCGCTGGTATTATCCCAGCGAATGGCAAAAAATTTCGCGGGATCGCGTTCCCAGCCTTTAATATTCCGACAGTCACTGCGGTGCACATTTAAGCCTTTACCCGGCGTTGCATTTGCCACAATTTCATCCCCGGGTATCGGCCGGCAACACTTGGCAAAGGTAACCAGCATACCTTCAGAACCGACAATAAAGGCGTTGCTTTTCGGTAACGGCGAGCTGTTTTTGCCACTGGTGTCATCGGCTTCAAATTCACCCAGCAAGCGCCGGGCTATGGCTACTGGCAACTGATTGCCCAGGCCAATCTCACTACACAAGGCATCAAACGATTGCTGATGAACATTTTTAAGCACTTGCTCAATGCGATCGACGGCAATGTCTTCCAGCTTAACTTCACCCAGCGCCGAGGTGAGCAAGCGTTTGCCCAGACTGATCGCTTCGTTTTGCTGCTGGCGTTTTAAATAATTGCGAATGCCAAGTATCGCCCGGCTGGTGACAACATAGTTAAGCCAGTTGGCGTTGGGTTTGCCACCGGGACTGGTTATGATTTCGATGGTCTGACCGGTTTCCAGGGTTTTGCTGAGCGAATAAGGACGACGGTCGACTTTGGCACCGACACAGCGGTTACCGACATCGGTATGCACCGCATAGGCAAAATCTACCGCAGTAGCGCCAATGGGTAATTCAATAATTTTACCTTTGGGGGTAAAGACGTACAGCTCTTCCGGATACAATTCCGATTTCACATTCTCGACAAATTCGTAGCTGGTACCCGCACTTTGCTGTAGTTCCAGCAGGCTTTGCATCCAGCGATGGGCCCGGATTTGCGCGGTGGTATCTTTATGCTCACCGTTTGACTTGTACATCCAGTGCGCGGCAATACCTTTGTCGGCCATTTCATCCATTTCGCGGGTGCGCATCTGAATTTCGACCGGAATACCATGTGGACCGATTAACGAGGTGTGCAACGACTGATAGCCATTTTGTTTGGGGATGGCAATGTAGTCTTTAAAGCGGATCTCAATCGGCTTATACAGGTTGTGGACCAGACCCAGAATGCGATAGCAATTATCAATCGAATTCACTACCACCCGAAACGCATAGATGTCCATTACATCATTGAACATCAGCTCTTTGTTTTTCATCTTGCGGTAGATACTGTACAAATGTTTTTCCCGGCCACTGACATCGGCTTCAATATCAGCGTCGCTGATCCGGCTGCGAATTTCATTCTGTACTTTTTCCAGCAGTTCGCGCCGGTTGCCGCGGGCCAGTTTGACTGCGCTGCCCAGTGCCCGGTAGCGCATAGGGTACAAGGCCTGAAAGCCTAAGTCTTCCAGCTCGTTTTTAATGTTGTGAATACCCAGGCGGTTAGCGATAGGTGCATACAGCTCCAGGGTTTCTTTAGCGATACGTCGGCGTTTTTCAGGGCGAAGTGCACCAAGGGTGCGCATATTGTGGGTGCGGTCGGCCAGTTTTATCAAAATAACCCGGATGTCCTGGGTCATGGCCATAAACATTTTTTGCAGATTGGTAGCTTCAAACTCCTGATAATCTTTAAACTTTACTTTATCGAGCTTGCTTACCCCTTGCACCAGTTCGGCTACGGTATCGCCAAACAGCCTTGCTAAATCTTCTTTGCTATATTCGGTGTCTTCAATCACATCGTGCAGCAATGCCGCCATCAATGTTTCATGATCCATCCGCATTTCAGCCAAAATACTGGTTACTGCTACCGGGTGGGTAATGTAAGGTTCACCACTGGAACGGGTTTGCGGGGCATGCGCATCGCGCGCAACAACATAGGCCTGCTGCACCAGACTAACCTGTTCTGCAGGCAGATAGGCGGATATTTGATTTTTCAGGCCTTCAAATAAATACACAAACGCTCCCAAACTTCGTCAGCTACACTTCGTTACGCTGGTTAGTTAAGAATATACGTCTAAAACACGCAGATGCCAACGGCTAAAGCGCCGCTGGCAATGTTTGGCAGGTTTTTACTGATCAGAACCGATAATTGCAGCAACGGCGGCCATTTCAGTAGCCTCTTGCTGCATCTGGTCGCGCTTTTCCTGTTCATCAAGAATGCTGTTGGTAATAAAACCTTGTTCAATTTCGCGTAGGGCCACTACGGTAGGTTTATCGTTTTCGCGATCAACCATAGACTCTTTGCCTTCAACTGCCAGTTGGCGGGCACGACGGGCCGCAACCAGAATTAAATCGAAACGGTTACCAATTTTATCTACTGCATCTTCAACTGTTACGCGAGCCATTCGCCACTCCGGAGTGTTCAGGTATATTACAAGACCGCATAGTTTACGCTATTTTGCTGGTTTCGCCAACAGTTGTTGCATCAACGCGCGGTGTCGGCTTTGCTGCGATGATAAGCTGTTGCGCTGGCTTAAGACGATGTGATTGAGTTCCCGTAATGCCTGCTCAAAATCATCATTGATAATAAGATACTCGTACTCATCGGCGTGTTGCATTTCGCTTTGTGCCTGAGCCATTCTTTTGGCGATAACCTCATCGCTGTCTTGCCCTCGCTGCACTAAGCGTTGCTGCAGTGCGGCCATGCTGGGTGGCAAAATAAAAATGCCCAGGGTACCCGGTGCCTGCTGCCGAATTTGTCGGGCGCCCTGCCAGTCAATATCCAGAAATACATCGATACCCTGGCGTAGGTTGGCAATAATAGCGCTGCGAGAGGTACCGTAAAAATTGCCAAAAACTTCAGCCCACTCCAGAAATTCGTTGGCAGCTATCCGCTGTTTAAACTGCTCAACACTGATAAAGTGATAATGAATACCGTCTAGTTCTCCGGGCCTGGGCTGGCGGGTGGTATGCGACACGCTGACTTGCATGTCAGAGTGGTTTTTTAACAAGGCGTTGATAAGGGATGATTTACCCGCACCACTGGGGGCAGAGACAATAAACAAATTACCACTGAGTTCTTGCATTGCTACACTCGACTGCGGCCACAGGCCAGACACTTAAAGCGCAATTTTAGACTGTACACTGCCTGGGTGCAAACAATGCAGTTAACGTTTCGCTTTGGCTTTAATAGATAGCGTCAGAGTAAACGTGGCCATCGGCTCAGTACCATGCAGGCTGGGGCAGGTAACGGTCACTTTTACCGGCTTGTTTACCCGCTCGCCGCTGGCCAGAGACTCGTCCAGCATTTGGTCGATGACGCCACCATCTTCGCTGGTAAAGTGAACTTTGGCTTCCGGGCGCTTTAAGAACTGCCCTTGCACGTCTTTAAAGGCAAAATTAGCATTGATACCACGTGCTTTGGCTTTAGAAAACACCAGAAAGGCCCCGGCGAGATCGGCACCGATCGCCAGAGCGCCAAAATAAACACTGCCCAAGTGGTTTTTGGTGCGCCAACTATGGGGCATGGTCACTTCCAGCGTGCTGTCGTCCATCCGAACAATTTTAGGTGAGCAGAAGCCAATTAACGGGATATAGCGCCAGGCAAACAACCGTAAACCCAGGTTAGCTTTAAACAAAGACATGATAAGCCTTTTCAGTTTCGGATAGTTTGCCGAGCTTAGCACTGGTAAGACCAATAGTGCAACCTGACCGCTAAGAGCGAAATATCAGCCACTCGTCAGTTTTTAATCAAAATTGGCAAAGGCTTTTTAGTAAAGTAACCGCTATTGTCAAAGTGTAAACAAAGCAAGGAGCCAACAGCGTGGTCAGATATGTTGCTATGGCAATGTTGTTTTCGATGCTGTTGGCTGTCAGTGTCTGTTTGCAGGCCATGCCTGGTATGCAGGGTGATCCCTCTACCTTATATCGTGGCTGGTCAGTAGAAGCCGGGCTGCCGCAGGTGTCGGTCACCGCCATGGCGCAAGATGAGCAAGGCTATATTTGGCTGGGTACTCAGGGTGGTCTTGCCCGTTTTGATGGTCATCAGTTTACCGTTTTTAACACTGCCAACACCCCAGAAATATTATCCAATTTAGTAACCACGTTATATCTGGACAGCAATAAACGGCTGTGGATTGGCACCGTCAACGGCTTAAGTTATTTTGCTAATGGCGAGTTTACCGCTGTGGATGCCGCCTCCTTTGAAATGGGTATGATCAGCAGTTTTGCAGAACTGCCTGACGGTCGTTTTTTTATTGGCGCTGACCAGTTATATCAATGGCATAACAATCAGTTAGTTAAAGTTTCTGAGCATCAAACCGCTGTTTTTCAGTTGTATTCGCAGGACGATATTTTATGGGTAGGTGGCCAGGATGGTTTTGGCCGCTACCAGTCACAACAGTATCGCTGGTACCCGGCACCTGATGCGACTGAGGCTATTCAGGTTACGGAACTGGTGGTCAGGAACAATATGGTTTACGTCGGTACCAACAATGGCCTGTATTTATGGCAGCAAGGTCGCTGGCAGACACTGGAATTGCCAGGCTCATCGCCGGGTAGTCGTATTGAATTGTTGTATCTGGATCAACAGCGGCAGATATGGCTATCTACAGTGGAGGGTTTGTATCAGATTAAGTCTGGCCAGGTGACTCAGGTGCCGCTGCCACGCATTTCAGGCCAGCCTTTTAGCTGGGTCGAAAGCATGTTAGAGGACCAACATCAGAATATCTGGTTGGGCAGCCGTACTCATGGCGTGATGCGTTTGCGCTCAGCCCTTACCGAGCGCTACAGTACGTCTGAGGGGTTACCTGACCCTTATAGTTGGGCGGTAATGCCCTGGCAGCGCCATCTGATGGTAGGTACCAGTCAGGGTATGGCTTTATTAAAAGACGGTCAGTTTCAGCCGTTACTGGCTAATCAGCAATTACCCAGCCTCTTTGTTTACAGTATGCTGCAGCAGCAGGATAATTTGTGGGTCGGCACCCGGGCCGGCTTAAGCTTACTGGATAATAATACGCTGGCCTGGCAGAAAAATTTTCCACAAACCGCCCATTTATTGATCACCACCCTTGCGACAGAGCAGCAGCGTATTTGGGTGGGGAGCAATGGTGGCTTGTATAAAGTAGAGCGGGGCAAACTGAACCAGCAGGGGCTATCGGCGCCAATAACAGAATTGAGTATCAGAGCAATATTACCTGACAGTGCAGGGCGGCTGTGGGTTGGTACCGAGTCTGGTTTATATCTGCGAAGCAGCGAGGGAGTGTTTAGCCCCGTGCTTGATATACCTCTGGCGGGCAAGTTTATCTCGGTGCTGGAGGAGTTTGCTGATGGTAATATGCTGGTAGGCAGTTTTGATCAGGGGTTTTTACTGGGAAAACCGGGTAACTGGCAACATTTTAACCAGCAAAGTGGTTTGCCGGGCAATGGCGTTATGCATGCATCCCTGGTCAACGACAAGCTGGTGATTAGCAATTTTGAAGGGTTTTACCGTCTGGATTATCCGGCGCTGCTGCAGGGAAAAGTAAATAAGTTGTATATGCTGGTTGACGATCGTCAACCCGAGGCCGTGACAGATTCACACCGCTGTTGCAATGGCGCTGGCAGTAATAAAGGTCTGGTGCACCAGGGCCGGATATGGTTCCCGACCCTCGACGGCATTATTGCCCTGCGCTTAGACAGGCTTAATAGTTATGCTGCAGTACCTATACCAGTAATAGAAAGTTTGACTGCGCTCAATCAGCAGTTTGATGGCGATTCTGCCACGCTCTCGCCACAGCAACGTGACTGGCACTTTCGTTTTAGTGCGCCCTACTATTATCAGGCCTCTTCTATCGATACCCGCTACAAGCTTGAAGGTTATGAGCAAGACTGGATTGACGCCGGTAGCCGGCGAGAGGCGTTTTACACCAATTTGCCGCCGGGAGACTATCGGTTTCAGGTGCAGGTAAAAATTGCCGGTGATTACCGCTGGAGTGATGCCGCCGCTATGGATATTGTGCTGAAACCTCATTGGTATGAAACCATAACGGCGCGCTTACTGTTACTGACACTGTTTATCATGTTGATCTGGCTGGTGTATCGTTTACGGTTGGCGTCGCTGGCGAACGCCCGTGAAGAGTTAAGCCGACAGGTTACACAGCGCACGCAGCAATTGTATCTGGCAAATCAAAAGCTGCAGGAAATGAGTATGCAAGATGCGTTAACTGAATTGCATAACCGCCATTATCTGGATGTAAATATTGATGCAATGCTGGCCCGTGCTCAGCGTAATCAACAGCCACTGACCTGGATTTTATTGGATTTAGATCACTTTAAACGAATTAACGATCAATACGGGCATCAACTGGGTGACAGTGTTTTAAAGCATTTTGCCACTATTTTGCAGCAGCACAGCCGTAGTAATGATCATTTAATCCGTTGGGGTGGCGAAGAGTTTTTGCTGGTGCTGGAACAAAGCTGCGAGGTACATCATTATATCGAGCGTCTGCAACAGTTGGTGCATAACTATCCCTGGCAGCAACAATTAGGTGCTCCTGTGACGATTACCTGCTCAATTGGCGCCATCATTCAGCCAACAGACTGGGATTGGCAATACAGTTTGTATTTAGCAGATGCTGCCCTGTATAAAATTAAAAATACTGGCCGGGCAGGGCATATGCTGCTGCAAGCTGGCCCAAAGGCACCTGCCAGCTTAAGCAGCGTCGATGTAAAAGCTGACCTTGAAGAGTTGCTGGAAAGGAAATGGCTGTTAGCCAATCGGGGTAAACAACTTACTGAAGCCTAGTATGCGAGTAATAGCCAGTTATAGCATTGCTTCGCAGCAGGACTGGCGTTATAACAGAGTCAGTAAAGTTTGAGGACACGCGCCATGACGACGAGTGTGTTACCTAAAGATGAAATTCAGCTGGTGTATATCAGCGAGCGTTGCGCCGATACAGATGACAACGCGATAGCTAAAATAAAGTGTCGTGCCGAGCCCAATAATAACCGGCGTAATATTACCGGCGCTTTGTTATATACAGAACATTATTTTCTACAGTATCTGGAGGGTGAGGCAACCGTGGTTGATGCGCTGTACGACAGTATCTGCCTTGATCCACGCCACACGAATGCCAGGGTGTTACTCAGGACGCCGATTAAACAACGCGATTTCTCCCATTGGAGCCTTGGAGTAAAAAAGCTGTTAGATAGCCAAGAAAATCAGGACCTGATAGCAGTGCTAAATATGATAGGCCGTGCCAGTACAGTTTCAAAAAGCCAACTGGACTGGTTTAAACTGGCATTGAAGTAGCGGCCTGAACTTGCTGGTCTGTCAGAGAAGCGCTTATTCGACGTTTGGAATTTGTTAATTGATTGCTTTTTACATGATCATATTAATCAGTTATTTAGTTGGTTTAGTGGCTGTATTTTTTTGTTCTTACTCACCATTTTACCCACCACTTTTTGTTCGCTTTAAATACTCATTAACTGCTTACATTCGAAAGCGGGTCATCAAATTGTTGCTCAACATAATCCAATACGTCATTAGCCAACTTCACAAAAACCGCCAATGCGTCTTGCCACTGAACAGGGTTGTCGGCATACACCATGGGGCTAACATAACTGTTATATCGCTGAACGAACTTTGGGTCATCTATTAAGAGTTGCAATCCAAAGCGCAATTCGTCTATGGGGGAGTCAACCATCTGTGAATGTTGATTGCCATATCGCTCAACATCGATTTTTATGGCCTTTGCTACCAGTGAGCCCAGTTGATTGATATCTGAAGGTTGGGCAAGCTGCATATGGTAAGTATCGTAGATATGCCTGACTAAAGTTTCATCATCATCACGTGCGATATTTCGAGCAACACTGGCCGTCCTTCGCATCATTGAAAGTAACTTTTCTGCTTGCGTCTCAAGAATAACAGCACAAGATAATTGCTTAATCTCTACATCAGAGTTCAACATTTTCGCGTAAATAGACTGGATACTCCGGCTCTCAGCCACGCTAAGCAATTCAGATTCGATAAATTCTAACTTGATAAATGGGCGAAGGCAGGGGGCTTGCTGGTATTCCTGTGGGTAACGGATATCGAAGCTAAAGTATCTGTATTCATCTAACACTGTAGGTGCTGCCTCAATAGAGAATATTTTACTTTGCCCCAGTGCTGCCTCAACCAGCTGTTTAGCAACCTTGCGTGCATTTCTCTTCGCGTTTTTAGAGGCAAGTTCAGAAAAGGCTGGCTTGGGGACGAGCTTCAGATCAATATCTTCAGACATGCGATACGTTTTGATAGCTGACTTTGCGAGTGCTGTTCCGCCAGAGAACACGATTTGGTGATACTCAAATTCAAGCGTGGATATGTGCTGAAGCAGTTGCACGACATAATAGTCTTTTTCAACAATAGCAGGGTTGCCAAGTCCTAAGGCATTGGCAACATCTACAGAAAGTGAGCTATCGAATTTCGTTGACACGCTGTTTCCCTACCGCAATCTTGCGGGTAAAGCGCGAACTCTTTGAAATAATTTTGACACTTGCCGGAATTTGGGTGCTTTCGCCCGACAAACTTTTAAGAGACAAGCTATCTAGCTGATAGTCAACACCTAACCTTTCCATCGCCTCAATCAGCACCCCATCGTTACCCGCAGGATTGTCAGGCATTAACTGACCAGTTATGCGGTTGACCCTGGCACGCACATAGAGGCCATAGCCAATTTTCAGCAGCAAGCCCTCTTGCACCAAGCTTCTGAGACCACGGCCAACTTGATCATAATCAGCGATATCAGCAAAATCAGAACGCAGGAAAACAGAACGCTTAGAGCGCTTCACTCTGGTTAGTAGTCTGTCTTGTATCGTCATCTGATACCTCCTGCAAAGAATGGTCATAGCATATGCAAAAATACGACATTTATCAAATGCAAAAATACGACATTTAAATGTCAATTTTCCAACTATCAATAATACTTTGGCGAAGAATCAAATTCAGTTGAATTTGCCTGATTAGTGTTAGTTAACAACCCAACCCTAATTGCGTTTACTGAGGTTATTAGCCTTGCTATTCACCTCACTGAATGAGTGGATTAGCTAATGTATTCACCTCAACAAGGTAAGCTAGGCGACGGCCAACCAGCATTTGGTCCAGTTGGTTGAGATAGGGTGCCTGCTGAAAACCGCTGCTGGGGCAGAAGTACCAGGTATGTGATCTTGCAATAGCAGGTTCGTGGTTGAACCTGCTATTTTATTTAAGTGGCTGTGCAACGTTATTCTACGTTTTGGATCTGCTCGCGCATCTGCTCAATTAACACCTTAAGCTCTACTGCAGCGTTGGTAATGTCGGTGCTGATAGCTTTAGACGACAAGGTATTCGCTTCGCGGTTAAACTCCTGCATCATAAAATCCAGCCGCCTGCCGCAAGCTCCACCTTTTTTCAGGGTGTGGCGGGTTTCTTTAATGTGCGCATCTAAGCGGTCGAGCTCTTCGGCGACGTCAGATTTTGAGGCTAAAAACGCCATTTCCTGCTCTAAGCGGCCTTGTTCAATATCCGCTTTAATGTCATTTAAGCGGTTTAAAATACGGTCGCGTTGCCATTGCATAGCTTGTGGTAAATGGCCGCGGACAAAGGCCACTTGCTCGCCAATGGCGCTTAAACGTTGCTGGATCATGCCTTCAATGGCATCCCCCTCGCGGCCACGGCCAGCTAAGAAGTCTTGTAAGGCAGCGTCGAAACCTGCCAATAGTTCGCCTTGCAGGGCGTCTAAGTCTTCGGTTGGGGTTTCCATTACACCCGGCCAGCGCAGTATGTCAGCAATATTCAGTTGCGCATTCGGTGCTTTTTGCAGCAATTTCTCTGCTTTTTGTAGCAATTGGCTGGCAAACTCTTCGTTCAAAGCCAGTTCGCCGGCGGCCTGATTAGCGATATAACGCAGGTTAACTTCAATTTTGCCGCGTTGCAGGGCGTTACGGAGTTTGTCGCGCAGCAGGCTTTCTAAACCACGAAATTGCTCTGGCAACCGGAAATAGCTTTCCAGGTAGCGCTGGTTTACTGAGCGGATTTCCCACTGGGCAGTACCCCAGCTGGCTTTGATTTCGTGGCGGGCGAAGGCGGTCATGCTGTGGATCATAAATGGCTCTCTGGCGACAAATAAAACCAGAGTATACCGCAGGATAAGCGATTTTGGCGAATTGATGGCTCTGAGTAGCGTTAGCCTCTATAATATCTGCCATCGTTAATTTCAGGAGTGCAGCTATGCGTCCAAGTGGCAGAACCGCCAGTCAGATCCGTCCCCTTACTTTTACCCGTCAGTTTACCGCTCATGCTGAAGGCTCAGTGCTGGTAGAGTTTGGTAATACCAAGGTAATTTGTACCGCCAGTGTGGTAGAAGGCGTGCCGCGCTTTATGAAAGGTCAGGGTAAAGGATGGGTCACGGCCGAGTACGGTATGTTGCCACGGGCGACGCATACCCGTAATGACCGCGAAGCGGCGCGTGGTAAACAAGGTGGCCGTACCATGGAAATTCAGCGCCTTATTGGCCGGGCTTTGCGCACTGCCGTTGATTTAAAACTGCTGGGTGAAAACACCATTACTATTGATTGTGATGTAATTCAAGCCGATGGCGGCACCCGCACTGCCTCTATTACCGGGGCCTGCGTGGCGCTGGTCGATGCCCTGAATTTTATGCGCGCTAAAGGCACTATTAAAACCAACCCGTTAAAATATATGGTGGCGGCGGTTTCAGTAGGGGTTTACAAAGGTACGCCGGTAGCCGATTTAGATTACGCTGAAGACTCAAACGCTGAAACCGATATGAATATTGTAATGACTGAAACCGGCAAAATTATTGAAGTGCAGGGCACGGCAGAAACCGAGCCTTTCAGCTTTGATGAAATGCAGCAGATGATGGATTTGGGTCGGCACGCGATCCGGGAAATTATTGAAGAGCAAAAGCGGGTATTGGCATAAGCAGAGGGCAGTAAACCATGAAGCAGTTTCAACGTGATTTTATTGAATTTGCCCTGGCGCGTCAGGTACTGAAGTTTGGCCAGTTTACGCTGAAATCGGGCCGTACCAGCCCGTACTTTTTTAATGCCGGATTGTTTAATACCGGTAGCGACCTGGCAAAACTGGGCCGGTTTTATGCCGCAGCGCTGCAGGATGCGGCGATAGAATTCGACGTGCTGTTTGGCCCGGCTTATAAAGGTATACCTATTGCGACGACTACAGCAGTGGCGTTAGCAGATCACCATAACCGTGATGTTCCTTACTGCTTTAACCGCAAAGAGGCCAAAGCCCATGGCGAGGGCGGCAATTTAGTTGGCTCGCCGTTAAAGGGCCGGATTATGCTGGTAGATGATGTGATTACTGCTGGTACCGCTATTCGCGAGTCGATGCAGCTGATTCAGGCGCAGGGAGCACAGCTTAGCGGTGTGCTGGTTGCGCTGGACCGACAGGAACGTGGTCAGGGTGAGTTATCGGCTATTCAGGAAGTGGAGCGCGATTTTGCTACTAAGGTTGTCGCTATTGTCAGCCTGCCGGATCTTATCAGCTATTTAGCTGACAAGCCGCAGATGGCCGAGCATCTGCAAGCGGTTAAGGCTTATCGGGCACAATATGGTGTGAAGATAAGTTAGATAGTTACAGACCGAAGGGCCGGCAGTAGATCGCTGATTACAGAGTGCCGGGTCAGGAAATGCTTTCGATGACTCACCGTATTGCAAGGTATCAGGTAATGCTTACGGAACAGCGGCATGGATGCCGCGCAGGCTGAAGGGGCACAGGGATGTGATCCTTGAAGCCGGAGGAGTAAGCGTTACCTGATGCCTTGCGTTGTTTAACACTATTCCAAAAAACCTGCCCCGCGTTTTTTTTAGTTAAATAACGCCTGCTGCAATAGCGCCCACTGGTTTTGCCAGGCGTTGGTTGGCAGGCGTTTAAAGCCCGAACGAACAAATTGGCTTATTTTACCCTCTACCAAGGCCAGTAGTAAGTTTGCCAGCTCGCCTTCGTCAATACTGAAGCCTTTACCTTCACGCAGCTTGCGCTCACGCAAGGTTTGTTTAAATTGGGTTTCCAGTTTTTCAAACAATGCGGCTACCCGCTCCAGCAAGCGCTCCTGCTCACCCTGCAGCGCATCACCGGTAAGAATGCGGCAAAAGCCCGGGTTACGTTCGGCGAATACCAGAATAAGCTGCAGCATCAGATCGATGCGGCTCTGGGTATCTTTATGTTCATCTGAAATGCTATTGATTCTGGAGAGCAGGGTGTCTTCAATAAATTCAATTAAACCCTCAAACATCCGGGCTTTGCTGGGAAAATGCCGATACAGTGCAGCTTCGGATACGCCTACCTTTTCTGCTAAAGCAGCCGTAGTAATGCGCTGACCGTTATTGCTTTGCAACATGGCGGCTAACGCCTGCAAAATATCTTCTTTTCTGTTGCCGCGACGCGGTGTTGACATAGCTGTTCCTGAAAATAACTAATAAAGTATTTGCTGCTAATAGAGCTGGTTGCACTCTGTTCGGTGGCAGGCTCGTCCAGCTTGCATGCATCTTTCACCGCTTTTAAAGACGGCTAACCCTAACTCGAAGAAACCACAAGGCAACATACTTGTGAAGCAGCGGCATGGATGCCGTTGCGTTGACCAGCTGCGGTGTAAGGCTCGTCCAGCCAGTATGCGTCTTTCGCCGCCTTCAAGGATCACATCCCTGTGCCCTTTCAGGCTGTGCGGCATCCATGCCGCTGCTCAAAACGCACACTGGCCTCCCGAGCTGTCCGGATATTTCTAATTAACTCTTACCTGAATGACCAAAGCCACCTTCACCGCGCTCAGACGCATCAAAGCTATCAACGAGCTTAAATTCAGCCTGTACTACCGGCATAAAGACTAACTGGGCAATTCTATCGCCCGGTTCAATGCTGAACGTTTGCGCTCCGCGGTTCCACATCGACACCATTAACGGTCCCTGATAATCAGAATCAATTAACCCCACCAGATTACCGAGCACAATACCGTGTTTATGACCAAGGCCAGAGCGCGGTAAAATGGTGGCGCATAAGTTCGCATCACCAATAAAAATCGAGATACCGGTTGGAATTAATACCGTCTGGCCTGGCTCCAGCGTTAAGGTCTGGTCCAGACAGGCCCGTAAATCAAGGCCGGCGGAACCCGGTGTGGCATAGGCCGGCAGCGGGAATTCGTTACCAATACGGGGGTCAAGGATCTTCAGCTCAATTGCTTTATTCATTTGTTGGCTTCGCTCGTTGTGCTTTTATTAGAAAATTGTTTAAAAATCAGTTTGATAAGGCTGGAAGCCAGTGCCGCTTTACTCTGTAACTCAAGCATCTGCTCGCCACCTTGCCAGAGCAGTGTTACCGCATTGCGGTCACTGTTAAAGCCAGCATCAGGTTGTGATACATCGTTGGCACAAATCATATCCAGTTTTTTGCTGGTCAGCTTTTTCCGGGCATAGCCAAGAACGTCATCCGTTTCTGCAGCAAAACCCACGGTAAAAGGGCGTTGTTTTGTCAGGCCGGCAACAGCGGCGATAATATCGGGGTTTTTAATTAAGGTCAGTTGCAGCTGCTCACTACTGCCCTTTTTCAGCTTACTGGTAGCCACTTCGGCGGCGCGATAGTCTGCAACGGCAGCACAGCCAATAAAAATATCGCTTTGCACTGCCGCTTTTAATGCAGCCTCATGCATCTGCTCTGCGCTGATAACATCTATCCGCTTAACCCCTACTGGGGCAGTCAGTTGCACCGGGCCACTGATTAGCGTGACATCAGCGCCCATGGCAGCGGCAGCGGCGGCTAAGGCAAAGCCCATTTTGCCAGAGCTATGGTTAGACAAGTAACGCACCGGATCTAATGCCTCGCGGGTAGGACCGGCGGTAATGGTTACCTTAACTCCCGTAAGCGGGGTAGCTGGTGTCAGGGGTTGCTCAATACTTTGCTCAATTAGCGCAACCAGCTCCAGCGGTTCCAACATGCGGCCGTAACCGACGTCACCACAGGCTTGCTCACCGGCACCCGGGCCATAAATGTGAAATTTATGTTTTTTTAATGTTGCTAAGTTTTGCTGAGTAGCTATATTGTTATACATCTGCTGGTTCATGGCAGGCGCTACCGCCACCGGTGCTGCCGTTGCCAGTACACAGGTGGTGAGTAAGTCGTTGGCCATACCGTGGGCCAGTCTGGCGATAACATCGGCCGAGGCAGGTGCTACCACAATAAGGTTAGCCCATTTTGCCAGTTCAATATGCCCCATAGCGGCTTCTGCTGCCGGGTCGAGCATACTGGTGCTAACCGCGTTACCCGATACGGCCTGCAAAGTGAGCGGGGTAATAAATTGCTGGGCAGCATCGGTTAGGATCACTCTGACCTCGGCGCCCCGCTCTTTTAAGCGGCGGACTAAGTCGGCACTTTTGTAGGCGGCAATGCCGCCACTAATGCCTAGTAAAATACGTTTTGCTGCCAGTGTCTGCTGCATAAATACCTAAAGCTGGTCCTGAAATTATCGGCATAAGATAACACGGAACGTAAAAATCGGCATCAATTCAGGGGGGATTCAGATGGCAATTTCTGACTGGCCATTAACCGAACGACCGCGCGAAAAAC
>NZ_JBFJPY010000057.1:0-22549 GCF_041616895.1 Arsukibacterium sp. | reverse complement strand
TTTGTTGGCGATGGCAGCATATTATTAGTTTCAATAAGGCCCATTGCCGGTGACTCGGTTATTTGTAAACCACTGCGTGAATTAGCGGCACTTTGACTTGGATCGGTATGATCGCCGCCCGCACTACCCCAACTAATCAGTGAGCTGTTTTGAATCTGTGTCCCACCGCCCGCAGTAAAGGTTGCCGCAAGCCATTCAGTTGTTACGTTATAAGACCACTCCATTACTGCTGCTTGGGTAAATGGCGCAGCTAATAACGTAGCGCCAACTAACATCCCCTTGGTAAGTTTGTTCATATCAATCTCCTTACTGGAACAAAAGGGCGAATTACCACAAGTATCCGCGTTCTAAGAAGGTAAAGCATTAAACACGCCAACTTTTATAACGATGTTTTTACACGATTTTTTATCAACCCATATCATTAATGTAAATTTTTGTGACGGTTTACTCACATCTGAGCGGCCTACAGTACAATTTTCTGGTGGAAAAATATTTTTTTGATATTATTGCGCCGTGGTACTTCACGCGTCCCGTCACGCCACAATGTATTGTGCGTTCCGTTGCTTTGGTTCCTGTTGCAACGGTTTATTAACCTAATTCCGGTGTGCCGGAATGTTACTTGAGAATCGCAATGTCAGCAGATAGTAATGTAGGAAACCTTGCCGAGCCTGTTGCTGCCGCCATTGAAGCGGCCTCTGTTACACCTTCTGCATTAAGTTTAATTCCGCCGTTAATTGTATTAACTTTTGCTGTTTGGCTAAAACGCCCCATTCTTGCGCTGATATTAGGTGCCGTTACCGGCTTACTACTGATAAACCCCCTGGAGGCGTTGTCAAACTTTTCAGAGATCTCTGTTAACGTAATGCAGGATGAAACCATCGGCTGGTTAATTTTGGTGTGCGCCGGGTTTGGTGCCCTGATTGGTTTGCTGATCCATACTGGTGGTGCGGTAGCCTTTGGCCGTTTCGGTGCCAGAAAAGCGAGCGGACCACGTTCATCGATGTTTATGACGTTTTTACTGGGCTGTGTCATTTTTGTAGATGATTATCTGAACGCCCTCTCCGTTGGCGAAGCAATGAAACGGGTTACTGACAAGTTTAAAGTCTCACGGCAAAAACTCGCTTACATCGTCGATTCAACGGCGGCGCCAATCTGTGTACTGGTGCCCATTTCCACCTGGGCGGTATTTTTTGGTGGTTTGCTCGAAGACAACAATGTTGCCGAGCAAGGCAAAGGCGTAGCCGTTTACATTGAGGCCATTCCTTACATGTTGTACCCGATTATGGCCATTATTGTTGTTATGTTAGTGACGTTGAAACTGATGCCAGATATTGGGCCGATGAAAAAAGCGGAACAGGCTACGATGCAGGGTACACCGGTTGAATGTGAGTTAGCTGATAATCCTCAGGCCGGCGCGCGCTTGCAGAATTACGCAATGGATGAAATGCCCTACCATACCAGTGATGAGTATGCTGTGAACTCGATAGAAGAAGAATTTGAAACCAGCAATAAACACGGAAAAGTGCATAATTTTGTCATGCCGATGTTGGCGCTTATCGCGTTCACGATGCTGCTTGGCGAGTCGTTAAGTGAACCTGATATTTTAAAAGGGGTGATTGCCGCTCTGGTATTTTCATTTATTTATTATGGTGTGCAAAAGTTAATGTCCTTATCTGAAATGATGGACGTGATGATGAATGGCTTTAAAACCATGCTGCCAGCAATAAGTATTGTTATTGCCGCATTTATATTTAAAGATGTCTGCGATAAACTTGGGTTGCCACTGTATATCATCGAAAACCTTGCTCCCTATATGAGCGCACAGATGCTGCCGGCACTGGTATTTTTGGCAATGGCAATTCTGGCGTTTGCCACAGGCTCCAGCTGGGGTATTTTTGCGGTATCTATTCCAATCGTCATGCCGCTGGCGTTTGCAGTAGATGCGAATATTCCATTGGTCATTGGCGCTTTGTTATCGGCCAGCTCTTTTGGTAGCCAGGCCTGCTTTTACAGTGACTCCACGGTACTGGCAGCGCAAGGTTCAGGCTGTAACCTGATGAGCCATGCGTTAACCCAGTTCCCTTATGCGTTAATCGCGGCGATAGTGGCCTTCTTTGGCTTTATACTCTTGGCTTAATTTAGCGTTGTTCAGTCGGGCTTCAAACCGGATTAGGGTGTTCCAGCTCTCGCTGTCGGACTGAAGCGTGAGACTGGAAACCCGATTTGGTTGCCACAGAGTGTCTGAGCCGCAGGCGAGTTGCTGTGGCAAGCCAAATGGGGTATTGCAGTCGAGTGCTAGTGTGTCTGCTTGGCAACCCGCCGTTCTTCCACCGCACAGTACAACACTGGCACCATCAGCACACTAAGCAGCACAAACAGCATGCCACCTAAGGTGGGTATCGCCATTGGGATCATTAAATCAGCACCGCGGCCAGTGGCGGTTAACACCGGTAATAATGCCAGTATGGTGGTGGCCGAAGTCATCAAACAAGGGCGAATGCGTTTTTGCGCGGCCTGCTGCACTAATTGCCGTACTTCAGCCCGGCTTTGCGGCTTAACATCGGCAAATTGCTGTTTTAAGTAGCTGGCCATCACCACGCCATCGTCTACCGCGATACCAAATAACGCCAAAAAGCCAACCCACACCGCGATACTTAAATTATAACCTTGCAGCTGGAACAGCTCGCGCAGGTTAGTATCGAACAGGCTGACATTTAAAAACCAGCTTTGGCCAAACCAGTCGAGCATGATAAAGCCACCGGCCCAGGCGAGTGCAATGCTGCTAAAAATAATCAGCGTACTACTCACCCGCCGGAACTGCAGGTACAGCAACATAAAAATCAGCAGCAACGACAGTGGCACTACCCATGCCAACGTGGTTGCGGCCCGTTGCTGGTTTTCAAAGCTGCCAGCAAAGCTATAACTGGCGCCAGAGGGTAATTGCCAGTCGCCCGCTTGCAGGGTACTGTTCAGATACGCTTCGACCGCTTCAACTACCTCTACTTCTGCAAAGCCGGGCAAGCTACCAAAAGTAACATAAGCCGTTAAAAAGGTGTTCTCTGAACGAATCATCTGCGGGCCGCGCTGATAGCGAATGTCCGCCAGTTGAGTTAGGGGTACCGGGTAACCGGCCGGGGTGTCGATTAACACCTCAGACAGCTGCTCCAGCGTATCACGCCGCTCCCGCATATAACGCACAGTAATGCCAAAACGCTCCCGCCCTTCAACCGAGCGCCCCACGTCCATACCGCCAATCGCAGTAGCCAGCGTTTGTTGCACTTGCTGCATACTCAAACCAAAGCGGGCAATTGCTTCGCGGTCAGGATGAATTTCCAGATAAGGCTGACCGACTACCCGCTCGGCACTAACAGACGCTGGCTGAACGCCGGGTGCCTCACGCAGTATCGCTTCAACCTGTTGCGCCAACAGATCTAGAGTTGCCAGATCCGGTGCCGACAATTTAACCCCCATCGCCGCCCGCATCCCGGTTTGTAACATCAGTAGGCGGGTTTCTATCGGCTGCAGTTTTGGCGCTGAGGTTACCCCAGGCAGCCGCGCAGCCTCAACAATCTCCTGCCAGATATCATCGGGCGAATTAATGTGCTCTCGCCACTGCCGGTAGGGGCGGCCGCCGCTATCGGCAATCAGCTGGCCGGTGTTATCGCGGACAAACTCGTTAGCCTGCTTGTCAAAACGATAATACAGCCGCCGGCCATTAGCATCGGTTTTAAATTCACTGTGATACTGGATCACCGTTTCAATCATGCCAAGTGGCGCCGGATCAAGTGCAGTATCGGCCCGGCCAATTTTGCCGACCACCGAGCGCACTTCAGGAATAGCGGCTATTGCCTGATCCTGTTGGCGTAATACTGTCAGCGCTTCCGCTATCGAGGTATGCGGCATCAGGCTTGGCATTAACAAAAACGCCCCTTCGTCCAGCGCTGGCATAAACTCCCGGCCCATGCCTGGATAGCGTTGGATCAGTTTTTCAGAAAGCCCGGGCAGCCAGCTCAGGGTATGCTGCGCACCCAGCCAAACAGTACTGCCATAGCCCACTAATAATAGTGGCAGCAATAAAAACAGCCACTTCAACCGTAAACAGGCCTGAAGTAAGGTTGGGTAAACCCACAGAAAAACAAAGAAAAACCCAAGCACCGTGGCCAGCAGCAACACGACGAAGCTCCAGTTAGCCAGAACGCCTTGCACCGGCCCGAGCGGCAACCAGACCTGGCTGAGTAACGTAACCACCGCCAGCAGTACCCCAAGCACCAGTAGGCCATGACCCAGCTGCCAGGCGGTTAGCGGCAGGCGGCCAGCACGTTGTTGGGAACGGCGGCAATAGTGACTGAACATCGGCCACTGCTGGCTTAGCCTGGCCAGTAACCGCGCGCTATAGTGTTGCCATAACAATACCGTTGCATAGAGCATCGTAGAAAGCCACAGCAGCAACGATCCAAGCCAGATACATAGCAACACCAGTGCCGCTAACAGCCACCAGCGGCGGCTGTTTAGCAGCCAGAGCTGCCAGCCACGGCTGATATCCTGCTTACGCCAATTGAATAATAAATTCAGCAGCACCGGCAGCACCGTTAATGCCAGTAACGCCGCCCCCAGCAATACAAAGGTCTTAGTGTAGGCTAGCGGGCCAAACAGTTTGCCTTCTGCACCGGTCATGGTAAATACCGGCAAAAAACTGATTATTGTGGTGCTAATGGCAGTAAGAATAGCCGGCCCAACTTCTTTGCCTGCCAGCAGCACCGCCTTGCTGGCAGGCAACTCTGGCTGAAGCTGGCGTTGGCGCAGCAGGTTTTCACTAACGATGATGCCCATATCGACAATAGTACCAATCGCTATGGCAATACCCGCCAACGCGACGATATTGGCATCAACCGCCAGCCATTTCATGGCAATAAAGCTCAGCAACACCGCTGCAGGCAGCATTAAGCTAACCGCCAGCGCCGCCCGTAAATGCAATAGCATCGCCAGAACCACCACCATGGTGATCAGCAGCTGTTGAGTTAAAGCATCCTGCAAGGTGCCGAGGGTTTCACCGATCAATTCACTGCGATCATAAAAGGGGACAACCGTCAGCTGGCTTAACGTTAGCCAGGCGGGCCAGCTATCCGCTGGCTCACTGCGTAAAAACTGCTGCCACGCCTGTTGTACACTGTCATCCCGCCCTTGCCAGACAGGCAGTTGCTGCTCGCGGGCAAACGCATCCACCTCAGTCGCCGAGGTGTGTTGCCAGTCAATCACCGCTTTGGCCGGCAAGCCACGGCTGACCTCAGTTAAACGCTGTTTAACATTAGTAATCGCCTGGCGCGGGTTGTAGCCTTCGCGCACTGTCACCACCCCGCCGACAGCTTCGGCGCCATTAACATCTAACGCGCCGCGTCTGGCAGCAGGACCAAATTGCACCCTTGCCACATCGGCCACCCGGATGGGGGTCAGGTCCGGTGCCAGCCGCACGACCGCCTGTTCAATATCTGCCAGATTTTTAATAAAACCAACGCCGCGGATCAGGTACTCTACGCCATTAATTTCCCGGCTACCGGCACTAACATCCAGATTCGCGGCCATTACCGCTGCGCTGACTTCAGCCAGGGTTACCTGATGAATACGCAGCAAATCCGGGTCGACTTCAATTTGGTATTCACGCTGATAGCCGCCGATAGAGGCCACTTCACTGATCCCTTCGGCCGCCAGTAAGCCTGTGCGCAGATACCAGTCCTGCACCGAGCGCAGCTCTTCCAAATCCCAGCCTGTAGTCGGGTTACCTGCCGGGTCGCGTCCTTCCAGGGTGTACCAGAACACCTGTCCCAGTGCGGTTGCATCGGGCCCGAGCGCAGGTTGCACGCTCTCAGGCAGGGTATCGGCTGGTAAACTGGCCAGTTTTTCCAGTAAACGGCTGCGCGCCCAATAAAACTCAATACCTTCCTCAAAAATAACAGCGATGCTGGAGAAGCCGAACATCGACAGCGTTCGCACATCCTTCACGCCAGGCACACCCATTAAGGCGACACTCAGCGGATAACTGAGTTGATCTTCTACATCCTGCGGCGAGCGACCAGGCCAGTCGGTGAAGACAATTTGTTGATTCTCCCCAAGGTTGGGAATAGCATCAACTGCCACCGGCTCCAGCGGCATGCTGCTTTGCCAGCCGAAAGGCGCATAGGCAGCACCTACAACTAACAGCAAACCACTTAGCAGTATCACCAGAAGTTTTTGCTTAAGGCAACCTGCCAGCATACGGTCGAATACCGATGTAACCTGTTGTTCAGTGGCCGGCATGATCGTGCTCCTGAGCGTCGAACCGAAGCTGGATATCACCGCAACGCAGCATCGCCGGTCCAAAATAGGGGTTTAATAACTCAGCTTGCGGCTGCAACCAGGCAGCACCTTCGCCGTCACGGGCCATTGGGCAATAAGCCTGATACCAGCCTGCGGCCAGCACGCCAAGCTCGGCCAGCCTTAGTAAACCGAGATTATGCCGGTAAAACTGTTGCCTTGCCTCAGCCAGGCTGCTCACCTGCTGTGGCTTATCAACGCCCGCTTTAAGTGCCCGCACGATACCAGGAAAGTTTTCCGGCCAGGCAATCGCTGCCACTTGCTGCTGAAACGTCGTCATTGCCTGTTGCCACGCCATAAGATTATCTTCTGTCAGTGCCAGATATGCTTGCTGATAAGCAGCCAGTAATGTTGTTTCTTCTGCCGTTGTTAAACGAAAATTATCCTCTGCTGGCTGCTGTGCGCTGGTGTGTTCCGAGGTATTATCCTCGTTTTTAGCGGCAAGATTTTTATTGGGTCGATGCGCAGCATGCGGATCATAAGTTATCCCATCCGGCGCCATCATGCTTGGCAGGCCACGAATTTGTAGTTCGCTATCCAGCCGGAACGCGCCCTTACTAACCACCAACTCGCCTTCAGCAAGGCCAGACAGCACCTGATACTGATCATCAAACCTTCGGCCGAGCGTGACTTCTCGGCCAACAAACGTGGGGGAATCTGCAGCCTGCTGCACATACACCAGTGCGCGCGAGCCGGTTTGCAGCACGGCCGATGCCGGGATCAGCAAAACATCGTCCAGACTGTCGCTCAGTCTTGCCCGGGCAAGCATGCCTGGTTTTAACTGCCCTTGTGGGTTGTCGAGTAACGCCCGCACCGTTACCGTACGTCGGTTGCTATCTACCACGGGCTCTAATAGCAACACTTCGGTTGTAAAGCTTTCGCCCGGCAGCGCTAACAGTTCAACGCTCATGCTCTGGCCGACGGCAATGGCCGCTAGCTGATGCTCGAATGCTTCCAGCTCAAGCCATACCTTATCGAGCTGCAATACGGTAAACAGCGGTTGGCCAGCGCTGACATAGGCGCCTTCATTCACCAGTTTATCCAGCACCCGACCCGACACCGGCGCACTAATGGTTACAGTATCCTGCAATACTTCGCTTTCAAAAAGCGTATCAATCTGGCTTGCAGGCACCCCCAATAACCGCAAACGCCGGCGCGCAGCAGCCAGGGTAGTATCAGCGCTAAGGCTGGTGCCTTTGGCCGCGCTAAGCTGTTTGGCTTGCACCAGTTCTTGCTGGATAACAATGAGATCGGGATTAAAAATCTCCGCCATCGGCTGGCCGGCGCTAACGTTTACGCCGTCGCTACTGAGGTAAAATTTTTCAATCCGACCGGATGTCCAGGCACTAATGGTTTTTAAGCGGCTCTGATCGGCCGCCAGCATCCCGACCAGCGCAATACTGCCCTCTGCCCGCTGCCGGCGTACCGGCGTTAATTCAGGTTGCAGCATTGCGTAGGCTCGCGGACTTAAGCGCAATTGGTCAGAACCCGCGTTGGCAGACACCTGCTCAGCGTGATGCTCATGTTGATCGATTGCCACCGGGATAAGCGCCATGCCACAAATAGGGCAGCGGTCATCAGGATTAGCAGAGCGTACATGCGGGTGCATTGAGCAGGTATATACTGTTGCTTGCTCAGCAGACACAGTGAATTGCTGCACTGGGCTTTGTTTAATAACAGCGCTTTGCTTTATAACAGGGCTTTGCTGGGCAGGGGCTGCCACCACATTGCCATGGAGAAACAATAATACTGGCAAACTGGCCAGCATCGCGCTTTTAACCGGGATAAACATAGTAAAACCTCTGCTTTTGACATACCAAAAAGGACCGTAGCGAACACGGTTGGTATCAAATAAGCAGCAGGTTTTTTCGCAAATAAAGCGGAACTGAAGGTCGTGGCGGAGGCGAGTGAGCAAACCAATTGTTAAAAGGTTGCTTAACTGACCAGATTTCGGTGACATGCAACCAACTGACTAAAAGCACCATAGCCGGCAGCGACAACGGATCCAGCTGAGTTGCCGGTGTCTCACAGCCAGAGCAATTGTCATGCAATGCACTTTTCCCGCCGGAATCATCCTTGGCAACAGCCTGTTGGCCATGGCAAGGCGGGACGTCTTCAGTCAGCTTAGTTTCGCTCAGGACAGTGTCATTCAGAGCAGAAGCAGCAGGCAGCATATGCTCCATGGCTTTAGCCTGATTCACTAATCCACCACACAGCAGTAAACACCAGGACAAAGCAAGGCTGACCATCAGGGGGATAGTCCAGTATTTTTGCTGTTGTACCAGGTTACTCAACATAGTTGGATAGTCTTCGACAGATCAGTTTACGTTAACATTACCGCCAAGATTACGCCTTAGCGGCGAAAACGTCAACTTTCCGCCACTACTTGGTGAGCTCTGCAACAAAGCCTGGGCGCTGATACGCCGCTAACCGCTGTTCCAGTAAACCCGCCAGTGCTAATAACTCAGGCTCCGACCAGGGCAAACCAACCAGGCTAATACCCAAAGGTAAAATACCGCTGTATCCTGCAGGTATCGTGATTGACGGGTAACCGGCTACCGCGGCGGCGGTGGAAGTACCAAAATTAAAGGCATCACCCTTAATATGGTCAATCGGCCAGGCTGGGCCATAGGATGGCAGAATTATCGCATCAACTCCCTGCTCAACTAAATACTGATCTAAGGCGGCTTCCGCCAAGTGGCGGCTGCGAGCTAGTGCCTGCTGATAACTGGCTTTGTCGGCGTCCAGATCAATGGCAGCTGCCTGCTCCAGATACTCCTGACCATAGAAAGCCAGCGCTTCCTCGCCCTGAGCCCGATTAAAGGCCACAATCTCCGCCAGGGTATCGCGCTCTGCCGGCACCTGATAATCTTGCAGCCACTGTTCTAAATCACGCTTAAATTCATAAACCAATACTTTCAGCTCTGCCTGATCCAATTCCGCCGGTAACTGCCAGGTATCCGTGCTGACCACCTCGATACCTGCAGCACGCAGCGTCGCTGTCAGCTTATCCAGCATCGGTGCTAACGCCGCATCCTGTTTATCATAAGCCCTTACCAGCAATACTTTTTTGGCTGACGTGGCCTGCTGAGCTGCCTCACTCAGTGGCAGTTCAAACTGGTTTTTCGCTGCAGCAGTTAACATTTCATCCAGTAACAATGCTGCACCATAAACCGTTCTGGCCATTGGCCCGGCGATATCCTGCGCTTTAGCAATCGGAATAATGCCTGTACCCGATACTGTACTGCGGGTTGGTTTTATGCCAACAATACCGTTAATTGCGGCGGGACACATAATAGAACCATCAGTTTCAGTGCCTACCGCCAGCAATGTCAAGTCTGCTGCAACCGCCACAGCGGAGCCTGAACTGGAACCACAAGGGCTATGACTAAGTAAATGCGGATTTCGGACCTGACCACCTAAGGCCGACCAGCCGCTGGCTGAGTTTTCACCGCGAAAATTAGCCCATTCTGACAAATTGGCTTTTGCCAGAATAATCGCGCCGGCAGTCCGCAGCTGGCTTACCAACGCTGCATCTTCAGCTGTTAAATGCCCCTTCAGAGCCAGTGCGCCCGCGGTGGTAGGCATCTGGTCTTTGGTGGCAATGTTCGCTTTTAACACCACAGGCAAACCATGTAATGCCGAACGAATTTTGCCATCGGCACGCTCTTGATCAAGTATTCGCGCCTGAGCCAGTGCCTGTGCGTTAATATCACTGATTGCGGCCAGCTGATACCCCTGATTATTATGGTCTTCTATTTGCTGAAGATAGTAGCTGACCAGCTGCTCACTGCTTAAATCACCGCTAGCCAGTGCCTGTTGGGCAGCCTGAACAGATAACCAGGCAGGTTCTGCATTGTTTTGATGTACCGTGCTGTTGTTTCGGTCGCTGCAACCAGCCATCAATAGCAACAGGATTAAACTCAATAAAACGTGGCGCATTAATATTCCTTTTTAATCAGCATTTACTAATCGTAACCGCTTTATGCTGATTTCCGGCGTCCTTTTATCGCATGTTGCAGGCTATTGTCCGCAAAAGCACCAGTCTGTTATTTAACAGCCCAGAGTTCTTCCTCTATAACGGCAGCTGACAAACACCGGTGCGCCTGTTACCTTATATAAAGCAATGATTGTGACTATAAGGATGTCCTATGCTAACGCTGCTCGCCCGAATTCTTAAAGTACTGAACTCCGAAGCATCCCCCTGGCAAATTGGCTGGGCTATTGGCCTTGGTCTGTTAGCCGGTTTACTGCCTTTTGGCATACTCACGCTACTGATCATTCTGCTGGTGTGCCTGTTTACCATTAATCTGGCCACCTTTATTCTGGTGTGGGGCCTGTGCAGCGGTCTGATGTTCATTTTTGGTGATTCGTTAGAAGCGTTAACCTGGCAATATGCGCAAAGCCCGGCTTTGTTGCAGCTGTTGGCGCAAAGCGAAACGCTGCAAATGCTGCACTTACATCACACCCTGGTGCTGGGCGCTTTTGTGCTGGGCATCCTATTACTCGTTCCGGTTGCCTGGTTGGGTACCATACTGGTTAAACATTACCGTGACCGGGTGATGAGCAAAGTGCAACATTGGAAAGTGATGCAGATGTTAAAAGCCAGCAAGCTGGTGCAATTGTATGAAAAATTAAATTAAGGAGCGCTTTATGATCCGTAAATCCGGTTGGTTAATTTTTCTTGCGATGCTGGCAGCTATTTTGGCGTTAGTTTATCTGTTTATCGGCACAGCTATCCGGCTCGGTATGGTTTATAGCCTGGAAAAAGCGGTAGGCGCTGAGGTCAATATCAGCAATGTGTCAGTAAGTCTGGCACCGCTTTCGCTCAACATCAGCGAATTGCAAATTACCGATAACGCCAAACCCAGCCATAATACCATTAGCTTTGCCAACGCCAAGGCAGCAATAGAAGTGTGGCCTGCCTTATTGGGCTATTACGTTATTGACGATTTAACCGTTGACGGCCTGGCCTATGGCACAGAGCGCAGCAGCCCTGGCAAGGTATTTCGGGGTCCTAATGCTGATCCGGCCGATAAAGTCGACTTACAACAGTTGTTGCGACTGGACTTACCTAACGCTGATGAGCTTATGGCCAGAGCTGATTTAAAAACGGTGGCCCGAGGCGAAGAATTGCAACAGCTGGCCAAAGATCAGCAGCAAGTGCTGAAGGAGTTACAGTCACAGCTGCCCGACAAAGCAAAACTGGAACAAATTCAGGCGCAGATCAAAGCGCTGACCGACAGTAAAATTGAGAACCCGGCCGATTTAGCCAGTAAAGCCGCCGAGTTAAAGCAGTTGCAAGACACCCTGCGGGCTGAACGCGATAAATTAAAAGCCGTACAAGAGCAGCTAAGCCAAAGCCGTCAGCAACTGCAACAAGCGGTTAGCGCAGTGCGTGATGCCAGCAGCAGTGATTGGCAAAAGCTGCAAGACCTGGCCAATATTGGTGAGGGCGGTCTGGCACCGATCAGCCAAATTTTACTAGGCGACTTCTGGGGTGAGCGGATTGGCCAGCTAGAAGCAGTGTATCGCCTGGCAAAACCTTATATCCCGGCTGATATGCCAAACAGTGGCGAAGCGAGTGAACCAGAAATTGTCATGCCGAACCGTATTTTGCCTTTACCCAGTCAACCTTATCCAAATTTCTGGATCAAAAATGCCCGGGTAAACTGGTTGATTGGCGGTGGTGAAGCATTGATAGAAGTTCAGGATATTACTGCCCAGCATGACATTATCAACGCTGCCACCCGCTTTAATGCCCAGGTTTCCGGCTTGCCTCAGCTATCGTTGCTAAAACTGGACGGTGACTTCGCCGTGCTCGAACAAATGGTCACAAACGTCAACTGGCAACTGCAAGGCATCAATCTCGATAGCATGGATATTGGCCGGGGCGATACCCAACTGCAACTGGCTTCAGCCAAACTCAGCACCACAGGTAAACTGAATCTGGTTGATAACCAGGTTAAACAGCAGGCGCAACTGGTAATACAACAGCCTGAGTTTAACGCCAGCGACAATAAATACATCCAGCAACTGGCAACACTACTGAACCAGCAGGCAGAAATTCCATTGAATTTAAATGCCACCGGGCTAATCAGTGCACCACAAGTCAGTATTCGTTCCCCCTTAGATAAACTGCTGGCGGATGCCGTTATGGGAGAGGCAAAAGCAAAAATAGCGGCGCTGCAATCCGATTTACGCAGCAAGCTCGACAGCAAACTGCAACAACAGCTTGGAGGCCAGAGTGAATGGCTGAGTATCCTAAATCAGCAAGACAGTGCCGCTGAATCGATGGACGGTAATATTGAGCAAATGCTTAATGCCAAACTGGCCGGTGTCAAAGATCAGGCTAAAGATAAATTAACAGATAAGCTGCGAGGCAAGCTGGGTGGCGGTTAACTGCCGTTTATTACTGGTGTCGATATGAAACGCCGCTGTTGATAGCAAAAAAAAACCGCTTAAAAGCGGCTTTTTTTGCTATGCGGGACACTTATTCTTCGTCGTCTTCGAGTTCAAACTCGTCTTCGTCACCTTCAAAGTAGGTGCCCCAGCCGTCGTACTCCACACCATGCTTATGCGCCAGCTGCTCCAGCTTAATGGCGTCGGCTACTATAGGAGCAATTTCCAACGCTTGCTCGCGAATGGCATCAAAAACCCAGGCACTGCCGCCATCTTCAAATTCGACTTCTTCGGCATCGGTTACTTCGTAACCGAGCTTAAACAGCTCAACCGCCAGTTTTTCCAGCTTGTTAAAGTCTTTATCGTAAAAATGATGCTCAACGGTATATAGCGCGTCCGGATCGCTGCCATCCTCTAATAACGCACTAATGGTGTCTTCGGTAAATTCCTGCCAGTTTTCCATGCAATTACTCTTCTGATTTGCTGTTTCGCGCAGTGTAGTCGTTGCCGAGCTCAGTATCAAGCAGCCGGATATGGTCTGCCATCAGCTGACGGGTGTCTTTGGCAAACTGACGAATACTGTCCTCTTTGCTCAGGGTAATCGGGGCCATCATCTGAATAATCACCTTGCCGTTATTCCAGCGGTTTAGCTTAATTTGCTGATGGGTGGTACTCATACAAACCGGCACCATTTGCACATTCGCCTCCAGCGCAATATGAAACGCACCCATTTTAAACGGTAATAAGCCCCGGCCATAACTGCGGGTACCTTCCGGAAACATCCAGACTGACAGATTTTGCTGGGTTATCCGCTCGGCGGCAGCGAGCATGGTGCTGAGTGCTTTTTCTTTATTGTTGCGATCAATCATCAGATTACCGCTAAGCCAGTATAACTGCCCAAAAAACGGAATATACTTCAGACTTTTTTTGCCAAGGGTCACGGTGCCGGGTAGCACCGAGCCACTCATGGTAAATAAGTCGAGGTTATTCTGATGATTAGCAATAAACACATAGGGCGTGCCTGGCTTGATTGCCAGGTCTCGCCGGATCTCGACACTGATGCCTAAAATCCATGACACCCTGCCATACCAGTGTGAAAACAAGGCAACATTATTACGATGAAAAGGCCGCACCAGACATACAACCAGGCCCGCTATGGTACTGATGATAAAAAACAACGCCAGCAAAATGATCCTAACGACAGCTATCAACCTTATGCCCCTTCAGCAGAAAAGGGGCATAGTATAACGGGTTTAGCTGTCATTGCTGGTTGGATCACTGCCGGTATCGCTGGCTGTCGTATTTAGCGTGTTGCCAAGCTGCAGCTGCACTTCATCAATTCGCTGCAAGCCACGGGGCAATTTATTACCCCGACGACCGCGCTCGCCAACGTAATGCGCTAAATCAGCCATTTTCAGGGTAAGTTTGCGCTTACCTGCAACCAGGGTGACGCCACCATCGGCCGGCACCACCGCCAACTGACAGACATACTCTTCGCGACTTGCTGCGCGGGCCGTAGGTATCGACATTAATTTATTGCCCTTGCCCTTACTCAACTTAGGTAATTCACTTACCGGAAATACCAGCATTCTTCCTTCATTCGAAATACAGAGCAGTAAATCGGTCTCGGGTTGTTTCACGATAAGAGGCGGCAATACTTTTGCGCCCACGGGCAAACTCAGCACCGCCTTACCTGCTTTATTACGACTGAGTAAATCACTGTATTCTGCAACAAAACCGTAGCCGGCATCGCTGGCTAATAACAGCGCCCGTTTCTCATCGCCAAGCAATACATGCTCAACCGTTTCACCGGCCACGATGGTAAAGCGACCGCTCAACGGCTCGCCCTGGCCACGTGCTGACGGCAACTCGTGGGCTTCGGTGGCATAGCTGCGGCCGCTGGAGTCAATAAACACCGCCTGCTGATTAGACCGGCCACTGGCCATGGCTTTAAATGCATCGCCCGCCTTGTAACTTAGGGCGTTGCCGTCAACATCATGGCCTTTGGCACAGCGTACCCAGCCTTTTTCTGATAACACCACGCTAACCGGCTCACTGGGCAATAATTCTTTTTCACTAAGCGCCTTAGCTTCATCCCGGGTGACTAATGGGCTGCGCCTATCATCGCCATATTTCTCAGCATCGGCCAGCAATTCATCCCGGATCAATTTAGTCAGTTTTTTCTCTGAACCTAAAATACTTTGCAGCTTGTCACGCTCTTTGGCCAGCGCATCCTGCTCGCCGCGGATCTTCATTTCTTCCAGTTTTGCAAGATGACGAAGTTTCAACTCTAAAATAGCTTCTGCCTGGCGCTCAGTAATACCGAAAAAAGCGATTAGTTCAGGTTTGGGCTCATCAAAGGTGCGGATAATCCGAATAACATCATCAATATTTAAAAAGGCGATTAATAAGCCTTCTAACACATGCAAACGGTCGAGTACTTTATCTAAGCGGTATTGCAGGCGCCGCCGCACCGTATCGCGACGGAAACTAAGCCACTCGTTCAGAATTTCCAGCAAGTTCTTTACCCGGGGCCGCTGGTCCAGTCCCAGAATATTTAAGTTAACCCGGTAACTGCGCTCTAAATCAGTGGTGGCAAATAAATGCTGCATCAGCTGGTCAATATCCACCCGGTTTGAGCGCGGCATAATGACAATGCGGGTCGGGTTTTCATGATCAGACTCATCACGCAAATCACTGACCATCGGCAACTTTTTCGCCTGCATCTGGCCGGCAATTTGTTCCAGAATTTTCGCCCCAGAGGTCTGATGCGGCAATGCGGTCAGCACGATTTCGCCATCCTCAAGCTGATACACTGCGCGCATTTTAATGCTGCCACGGCCGCTTTGATAAATTGCAGCAATATCACTGGCCGAACTGATAATTTCAGCATCGGTCGGGTAATCCGGGCCTTTTACATACTGCATTAAATCGGTAATGGAGCTTTGCGGATTGTCCAGTAAGGCAGCGCAGGCGTTGGCTACCTCACGCACATTGTGCGGCGGAATGTCCGTTGCCATACCTACCGCAATGCCGGTAATACCGTTAAGCAAAATATGCGGCAAGCGCGCCGGCAACACTTTTGGCTCTTCCAGGGTGCCGTCAAAGTTCGGCGCCCAATCGGTAGTACCCGAGCCCAGTTCTGATAATAACACTTCGCTAAAACGAGATAATTTTGCTTCGGTATAACGCATAGCAGCAAATGATTTCGGATCATCCGGCGCACCCCAGTTACCCTGACCATCAACCAGCGGGTAACGATAAGAGAACGGTTGCGCCATCAACACCATGGCTTCATAACAGGCACTGTCGCCGTGCGGATGAAACTTACCCAGTACATCACCGACCGTCCTGGCAGACTTTTTATATTTCGCCAGATGCGACAGCCCCAGTTCAGACATAGCATACACTATCCGTCGTTGCACTGGCTTGAGGCCATCGCCAATATGCGGCAACGCCCGGTCCATAATGACGTACATCGAATAATTCAAGTAGGCTTCTTCAGTAAAGCGGCGCAGCGGTAACTGCTCTACACCATCTTGGGATAACACCGTTTCTGTCATGCCGGTTCCTGTTATTATTTAGCTAAGTCGTTAAATATCGTTTTTATACCAGTTTTTACGTTGGCTTTTACATGAGCCTCTACAAGGAGACACCGTTGCTTTTACTACTGGTTTTAGTGGCACGGCGGCTGAATTGCCACAATACAATGCCAAGTAAGATAAGCGTGGTGCAACCAAGGATCCCGAGCCACAGCAGCTGAATTTGCCGTTTGCGCTCTACCTCCTGCAACCGCAGGGCTTTTAATTCGTTTTCAGCTTCGAGCAGGTTGCTACGCACCTGATGGCGCTCGCTGTCAAACTCCAGCCGGATCCGCTCCAGTGCCAGTTCATTCTCTTTGTTACGCAGCAGCTGAAATCCATCGACAAAATCTTGCATTACAAGGTACGCTTTCTGATATTGGTCTTGCTGCGCCAATAATTCGGCCCGCAGCAGTTTAATGGCCAAGGTCACATGTTCCACTTGCTCAGCAGGTTGCTCTGCCGCCTGCTCCGCCAGCATCACGTGTTGCATGGCCAGCGAAGTTTGCTCTAAGTCACGGTATATTAATGCTTTTTCGTAATGATGCGACTGCACATGATAACTCGATTGCAACCGCGGTAAATACTGCTCTGCCTTCTCAATATACCCAAGCGCGGCTTCGGTCCGGCTCATTTCAGCGCTGGTAATCGCCAACCCCAGGTAGGCGTGATACAGATTAACCGCGTCATTGGCATTTAAACTGCGTTGCAGCATCTGATTGAAATGATCTAACGACTGCTGATATTTCTGCTGATAGCTGAAGGTGCGCGCCAGGTTAAACAATACGGCGATTTCATTTTTTACCCAGCCCAATTGTTGATATAACACCAGGGCCCGCTGCAAGAACGCCACAGCATCATCTTCAAAGGCCAGCGACGAATACATCAGACCTAGCTGAGCGTTAACCTCGGCCAGGATCTCCGGATCTTGCAGTAATTCTGCCCGTTGATACACCGTTTTAAGCATTGATAACGCCTGCTTGTCATCGTTCTGATCGCTTAAAATAGCGGCCTGATTAATCTGTCCCCGTAAAATCAGTTTCTCGTTATCCAGTAAGGTGGCTAACGCCGTGCCCTGCTGATAATGACTTAGCGCCTGGGTTAACTGCACCTCCATCTCCAGGGCGTAACCCAGTTCGTACCATACTTCCACCTTTAAAGCTGACTCGGTATCTTTAAGTAACTCCAGAGCCTGGCGCGCCGCCTGCTGTTGTTGCTGATGCCGGCCCAGCGCACTGTAAACCGCCGCTTGCTGGCGCAACCAGTACGCTTGTACCGCTGCAGGCTGAGTGGCAAACTCCGGCTGGCGCTCGTTAAGAATGGTCAGACTTTGCTCCGGCTGTTGGTATTTCATATTATCCAGCTGCAGCAGCCAGTCCGGGATGGCCTGAGCCTGTATGCCAAACGCCAGGCACAGCCATGACAGCACGCAAAAGTAGTGGCAGATTTTCTTCAAAACGGTATTACATCCTTCATCAGTGGTGTTGCAGAGCCCGTCTTCTGACTAGGCAATTAATGCCCGGTCACCTTTTAGTTCCAGCCAGTCACGCCGATCGGTTGCCCGTTTTTTTGCCAGCAACATATCCATCAGTTCCATGGTCTGTGCTACATCGTCAATGGTTAATTGTACTAAACGGCGGGTGTTGGGATCCATTGTCGTTTCCCGTAGTTGCAATGGGTTCATCTCACCCAAGCCTTTAAACCGCTGCACATTCACTTTGCCTCGCTTCTTCTCCGCTTCTATCCGGTCCAGCACGCCGTTTTTCTCATCTTCATCCAGCGCATAGTAGACGTCTTTACCAATATCAATCCGATACAACGGCGGCATGGCGACGTAGATGTGCCCCGCGGCAACCAGCGCACTGAAATGACGCATAAATAGTGCGCATAGCAAGGTCGCAATATGTAATCCGTCTGAATCCGCATCGGCCAGAATACAAATTTTGCCGTAGCGTAATCCCGACAAGTCCTGACTATCGGGATCAATACCGATAGCCACTGAAATGTCATGTACTTCCTGCGAGGCGAGAATCTGTCCGGAATCTACTTCCCAGGTGTTTAATATTTTACCCCGCAATGGCATTACCGCCTGAAACTCGCGATCCCGTGCCTGTTTTGCACTGCCGCCAGCCGAGTCACCCTCTACAAAAAACAATTCGGTTTGACTGAGATCCTGTGCTGAACAATCCGTTAACTTACCCGGTAAAGCCGGGCCCGAGGTCACTTTTTTACGGATAACTTTTTTCGCAGCTTTTAAACGTTTCTGGGCATTGTTAATACAAAAATCGGCCAGCGCCAGCGCAATATCGGTATGTTCATTTAACCACAGACTAAAGGCGTCTTTAACAATGCCGGATACAAAAGCCGCACATTGACGCGACGATAGCCGCTCTTTAGTCTGACCGGCGAATTGCGGATCCTGCATTTTGACACTGAGCACATAACTACAGCGATCCCAGACGTCCTCCGGCGAAAGTTTTATGCCACGGGGCAATAAGGTTCGAAACTCACAAAACTCGCGCAGCGCTTCCAATAAACCCTGGCGTAAGCCATTAACATGGGTCCCGCCCTGAGCGGTAGGAATTAAATTGACGTAACTTTCGGTAACTAACTCGCCGCCTTCAGGCAGCCACAGCAAGGCCCATTCCACTGCCTCCTGTGAGCCACTGAAATTACCAACAAAGGGTTGCTCGGGCAACGCAACGTAATTTTGAACCGCTTCAGCCAGATAATCACGGATACCCGCCTGATAGCACCAGCTGTATTGCTGCTGATTGACTTTGTCATCAAATTTTACGGTTAGCCCCGGGCACAGCACAGCCTTGGCTTTTAACACGTGCAACAAGCGGCTGACTGAAAATTTGGGTGAGTCAAAATAACTGGGGGTTGGCCAGAAACGCAGTCGGGTACCGGTATTGCGTTTACCCACCGTGCCGCTAATCGCCAGTTCACTCACTTTGTTACCGTGTTCAAAGGCGATATCGTACACGTTGCCATCGCGCCGAATACTGACATCAACCCGGCTGGATAATGCGTTTACCACTGAAATACCCACCCCGTGCAAGCCACCTGAGAACTGATAGTTCTTGTTGGAGAACTTGCCACCAGCATGCAGGCGACACATAATCAGCTCAACCCCTGACACGCCCTCTTCCGGATGAATATCCACTGGCATACCCCGGCCGTTATCAATAACTTCCAGTGACTGATCATCATGCAAGATCACTTGTACCAGATCCGCATGTCCGGCCAGGGCTTCATCCACACTGTTATCTATTACTTCCTGTGCCAGATGATTCGGGCGGGTCGTATCGGTATACATCCCGGGCCGACGCTGCACCGGCTCAAGCCCGGTTAATACTTCAATCGATTCGGCGTTGTAGAGTTGTTCTGTCATAGTTGTTGTCACTGTCTGGTTAGGTTCTGCTCACGGGACCTTGGGGTGTCATGCGGCGTCAGCTGGCAAAATTCGGCAATTACCGGCAAATACCCGGCGAAATTGATAAAGCTGTGATCACCACCGCAAATCACCTGCTGCCGGGCGCCCTGATAATAGCTAACGGCGTTGCGGTAATCTAACACTTCATCGCCGCTTTGCAACAGTACTAAATAGTTTGCCGGTTGGCGCAACCGGGCAGGCATCAATTGCTCCAGCTCAGCCATATGGCTCGATTGCACTCTAAACTTTTGCTGCAGCACCGGATGATAGTACTCTCCCAGATACTCTGCCAGTACCTGATGAGGTGCCACCGCCGGGTTAATTAAACACGCCCGGCACTGATAGCGTTCGGCCATCACGGTAGCCAGAAAGCCACCGAGTGAGCTGCCAATAATCGCCTGCGGCGGGGCCTTACCCATCACCTCGGTTAACTGCGCCATCGCTTGTGCCGGGGTGTAGGCTAAATCCAGTGCCACAAAAGGTTGCTGCGGGTAATGCTGGCTAAAATACTGCCGGGCCTGCACCGCTTTAACGGACTGCGATGAGCTGGCAAAGCCATGTAAATAGTAAAGCGTCAAACGCGCTCTCCTGTTATTAGTGTTTTTTATCTTACTGTGACAAATTGCCAGCTTACCTGGCCATCGGCCGCAAACTGCCAATGACAATACATCGGGCCGTGATCGAGGGTTTGCCAGGTGTCTTGCTGGCAAAACTGTACCGAGCTGGCCGGACAGCCCACCAACTGAATGGCTTGATGCGCTTTAACATAAGCATGATGGCAATGGCCATGCGCCAGACCTTTTACCCGGGGCTCTGTTGCCAGCAACTGCCAGAACGGCTCAGCATCCTGCCAGCCATGTTTATCAATCGCGCTCCCTAAAGGCAACGGATGGTGATGACTAAACAGCCAGAAGCACTCTGCGCCACTTTTAGCAAATTCACTGGCCAGTTGCTCACGGCGTCTCGCATCAAAAAAACCTGCCGGCGTGTCACCTTTCGTGTCCAGCAACAGTAACTGCCAGCTGGCCAGCCGCACACTGGTGGCAGCAACCACAGGAGTCTGACTGGTCAACCAGTTAAGATGCTCATAATCATCGTGATTCCCCGGCAACACCAGCACCGGACAGCGCAACGGCGCCAGTATTTGCGCCAGCAATTGATAAGAAGAAAAGCTGTGATCCTGACTTAAATCACCACTGAGAATAAGTGC
Source organism: Arsukibacterium sp. (assembly GCF_041616895.1). GTDB lineage: Bacteria > Pseudomonadota > Gammaproteobacteria > Enterobacterales > Alteromonadaceae > Alishewanella. The sequence continues at coordinate 1,569 of NZ_JBFJPY010000057.1, read as the reverse complement.
ATCAGGCTGGCAAGGGTTATCAACAATGGTCCGGATGGCTTGCTGCAGGTAACGTCCGGGTTTAATGCCCTGATACTCGTCATTAATATCTGCTAATAAATGACAATCACTTACCTGCACAATCTGGTAGGGACAATCTGGCGCCTTAGCCGCTAACTGCAATACGGCCATTACTTAAGGTCCAGCGTGGTCGCATGATAGCCCTGAGCCACACACAATTTCAGCCAGTCTGCCAATAACAGGTTGATCTGCCGCTTTTCATCCGGTTGCATCATTTGCGGATTAGGATAAGGATAACGCGCAGCAAATTTGCGGTGGTGGGACATCCGCACCACTTCAGCCAACTGGGCATCGTGGTAGAGCTGCACATCAAAACTCGGACTGAACACGTTGTTACCTGCTACCGACATAGCCACACCTAGCAGCTCAATTTGCAGCCGGGTGGTGAAGGGCCCGCATTCGAGCACACTAAGCTGATAGTGCTGCTGCGAACTAATGGCAATCGTCCAACGGGATCCCGGTGTAAATTTTACCGGCAGCAAACGGTTTAAGCGGGCATAATTGCGCTCGCATAAACTCAGAAAATCAGGTAACTGCGGCTGATATTGCCGCGCTTTAGTCAACAGCATCACTACTCCAGGCGCAACGCACCTCAGTTAAATGTAAAGTCAGCCACTGCAGCGCAATTACCGTGGCAGCGTTATCAATTTTGCCCTCGGCCAGCAATTGCATCGCCGCTGTGCGGGAGAGCAACTGCACTTTGATATCTTCATGCTCCTGAGCCAAACCATAAATACCCGGCATCACCGGCCCGGTTAACTGGCCAAGAAATAATTGCACCCGCTCAGTCGTACCACCGGGGCTGGAAAAATAACTAAGCATAGGCCATAGCGCGCCAAGCTCAAGCCCAGCCTCTTCCAGCGCTTCACGCCTTGCGGTTTGCTCGCCAGTCTGCTGGTCATCTATCATACCGGCAATCGTTTCCAGCAGCCAGGGGCTGCGGTTTCCAATCATTGCACCGGGCCGGAACTGCTCAATCAGTACCAGTTCATCAGTTTGAGGATTGTACGGTAGTACTGCAGCAGCATGGCCACGCTCAAATATTTCCCGCACCATTGGGCGACTCCAGCCACCCTGATAGAGTTTATGGCGCAACTGGCAGCGCTCAATCTGAAAAAAACCCTGGAAAACCGTGCTTTTATCGATTATCTCTACATCATCAGCGCTAAATGATGGATAATCCGCGTTATTGACTTCAGACATGTCTGCCCTCACATTTTGTTACACTCTTGACGGTAACTTTACGGTTTAATCCTGACTTAGTTTACCGTAACAGGTTATCATTTGTGCAGTTTCCTTAAGCCAGGACTTGGTGATTATGAAAAAATCGTTTTTAAGTACTTTAATTTTGTCTTCGTTAACTGTATTCAGCGTTAGCGCCATAGCAGAAGATTTAACCACTGTTTATCGGCTCGCCATGCAGAAAGATCCGCAACTGCTGCGGGCAGAAGCGGTTCGAAATGCGGCCAGAGAGCGGATTGATATTTCTAAAGCTCGTTTATTGCCGCA
>NZ_JBFJPY010000056.1:0-22658 GCF_041616895.1 Arsukibacterium sp. | reverse complement strand
TTAGCAGCTATCCACTGGGTTAGAATGTTGCGATGTTTAGCGACATTGCTTTTGCTTAAAGTGCCACTAAATTTAATCGCCGCGACTTTATAATTTTTCAGCTCAGTTACTTTTACCTCAGGGTTGGTGGGCTTAGGCGTTGTCTGCAGGGTAAATTCTTTTGGCATCACAAATGACATCATCGCGCCATTGCCGCTGTTATTCATTAATACCGGCGCCGTCATGGCTATTTCGGTTGCACCTTCATTTTCACCGCCAATATAACGGAACAGTTTTCGAAAAGCGCTGTTACGGCCCTCGCCCGCTATACTGGTGGATACCAGCACCATGGCGTCATAATTGCGCACTTCGATGTTTTGTTCAGGAGCCGCAGTTAGCAGCTTATAGGGGGCGGTTTCAACGTTGCTCTGACCGAATACGGAACACCCTACTAACGATAGTGAGGCAACAACAATGAATAGTAATTTCACGACAACTCCTGGCATTTAACAAAGTTAAGGCTTATACGGAGCGTTTTGCAATAAGTAGCATTTTTAATATGCTTTTACTGTGGTGCCTGCCAACCCTGCTCTGCCTTAGCAGTGCATACCGGGTTGCCGTCCGCGACCAGAGACTCGGCAAAAAACCACTCTTTAAACACCTGCCACTCGTTATTAATCGGGCTCTGGCAGCGGCCATTTGCGCTACTGGCAAATTCTTGCTCAGAGCATTGTGGGGTATCAAGCGCCTCGCCACGATAAGCATAGGCATACACGACCTGGCAATGATTGCTGACATAGGTACGAAATACCACCAGCCAGCCCTGCTGATAGCGCACCAGACTGAAGCTTGGAATGTTGTGCTTGACCGCAGTAGCAATAATCTCAGGCGCCTCGGCCTGTTCGAGCAGAGCCAGCTCGCCATTTTTACGCTGGCGTATTTGAATTTTTTCACCACGACGCCAGGCAAAACCATCGTAATCGGTGGCTGCAGCCGCGGCAGTTAATGCATTTAAGCCAGTAAGGTCACGGCTCACTTCCTGGCGGATAGTGCGTGCTACCTGCTCGGCTTCGGTCAGGGTTTGCATGTTATCGCACGCCGTTAGCAGCAGTAACAGTGATAATACCATCAGTTTTTTATACACTTTTCGCACCTTTATCAGCAGAGCGTGAGCCGTTAACCCTCTCACCCACTTTTAAACCAGCCCAGCAGGCCAACAGCCAGAACATTAATGACAATAAAACATAAGCCGTTGCCAATGCGCCTTTTCCAGAGTGCAGCAATTGTATAAACTCCAGGCTAAACACAGAGAAGGTAGTAAAGCCGGCACATACGCCACTTAACATAAACTGCCTTTGCCAGACCGATACCTGCCAGCGGCCAGTGTCGCCCGTCAGGGTGGCATAGCAGCCAATCCAGAATGAACCGAGCATATTTACCAGTAATGTAGCCAGCGGCAAGCTAGAATCTGCTGTTGCCAGCCATAACGAAGCGCTAAAGCGCAGCACCGCGCCCAGAGCGCTGCCCAGCCCCACCGCCACAAATAAGCCGGGCCTTACCATAGCAAACATCCGGCAGAATAACCGCACCAAACCAGACTTAAACACAAGCCAAATGATAAGCCAATATTCAGCAATGCCTGGCGGTAATGGTGGCTTTGCCACAAGCTGATGGTTTGCAGACTGAATGATGACACTGTGGTGTAACTGCCCAAGAACCCTACCATCATAACCAGGCCAGCACCTGACATATCTGGCTTTGCTGCCAACATCGCTGCCACTAGCCCCATCGCCAGCGCACCGCTACTGTTTACCAGCAAGGTCGCCAGAGGAAACTGCACACCGCAATATCTGGCGATAATGGAGGTAACAGCAAAGCGCAACATGCCACCGACAGCGGCAGCAAAGGCCAGCAACATAAATAACAGTGCGGGGTGGGTTTGAATGTTCAACAGTTCGTCTTATTTCGGATTTAACAGTAATAACAACTGATTGCGGTTTTGCTCTTTATCTTGAGCGTCAAAGGGCAGCACCAAGTCGTCTTTGCCGTTACCGGTTAAATCGGCTACTAACACTTTGCGGGCGTCTCTGGGCAGGTCTAATTTCACCCGTTCCGGCCGGCGACTGAATAAACGGCCAGGATCCGGGCCATAGAATTTTAGTTCATCGCCGCCTTCACCGACTATCAGACTTAACTTGCCGCTACCATCCAGATCCGCCAGTTCAAACAGTGGCATATCGTATCGCAGGTTACTGATACTGACATCAATCGTCGCATTTTGTTTAAAATCGGCTTTACTGCTGTACTGACGCTGCTCGTTTAACAAATAAAAATCGATATCAAGGTTGGCACTGCCTCTGAGCAATACCCGAACGATGGTGCCTACCCCAAAATGCGTGCTGGGAATATAAAAATCTTTGCGGCCATCGGCATTAAAATCGGCGATAACCACGTCTATCGGTGAGGTGTCGGTTGTGATGCGGGTATCGGGTTCGGCATTAAAATGTAAGCCAGTGGCAGTTTTCACGCCAAAATGCACTCGAAAACTATTATTACGCTCCAGCGCATCGGCCAATTGTTCTCGGTTAACCACGATATCGGCAATGCCATCACCGTCAATATCGGTAATGTCGCGCACGCTATCAATATTCTGGCCGGTGTAGCTGCGCCCTGCATCGTTGCGCTGATCAGCTTGCTGTTCAGTAGACAAGGCCACCGGCCAGTTCTGGGTAACCGGTTCGGTATTAAAATCACCATTGGCCAGTTGGTAGAAAACCTGAAATTTACCGCCGGCAATAAACACTAAATCCAGCCTGCCATCCAAATCAATATCAACACTGTAATGGCGCCTTGGCTCATAGCTGGGGCTGTCTCGCCAGCTGGTAACCAGCGCATCGATATTTAAGGAGTATTGCTTAAAACTGCCATCCGGTTGCTGGCGGAACAAATGGCTTTGGTTAAAATCGGGCAGCAGAAAATCTGCCTGGTCGCTGCCAAGCTGTAATACAAAATCGCCGCTGCGTAGCCTGTTTTTGTCCAGTACCCGGTAAATTGAGGAGCTTGTCAGCAGCGGTTCGCTTTGCTTGCGCTCTGCGTTAAAAACACTTAGGCCGTCCAGGGTTAAAAACACCAGCGCCTGCTTGCCTGTCGGGGCAAGAGTTGCTTGAGCAAAATACTGCGCATTAGCGGGAATAGCGACCGGCTGAACCTGATAATTGGTTAAATCAACCAGGCTTAACCAGCGGTCAAACTGACTGAAGCCCGATACCGCTAATAGTCTGGCGTCATCCAGATGCACCATATTGCCATTGGCCGGATGCTCCAGCGCAATCGTTACTTTGTCCAACTGCTTGGCTGCCAGCGGAAAACACATTAAAGCTAACATCAAAAACCGAGACATGACGCTCCTTGTACAGGCATGGCCGCCCTTAAAACGATTGGTAGGTGTGGTGGCGTGTACTGGCGACAGACACCGCCGGATCAGTTTTTCGCGGCTGCGCCAGCGGTATTTGCAGCTTAATCTGGCTGACTTCCCCAGAGGACAGCATTAACTGCCAGGCATCCTGCAGCTGCTTATATACGATGTTATCTATTGTTTTTCGACTAAAAGCAAAGTAAACCGGGTTTTCATGGATCACAAACAGTTTACGGTAAGTATGTTGTAAATCATTCTGTTCGAGTAACTCATCGACAGTAGCTTCGTCCTCCAGCGAGGCCATTACCCGGCCCGACACCAGCATAGCCAGCTTTTGCTGGTTGCCGGCAGCAGCGAAGATCCGGGACAGTAACGCCGGGTTGTCATCCAGCAACTGCTGCCACAGGGGGCCATAATAGCCCCCATCAGCCACTGAGATAGCACCGTTCAACTCAACCAACTGCTGTAAGCTTTGAACAGTATCAGGCACCCGCTGTGAGGCAACCACCACCATTCGTTCCGTATGGTGCGGGCCGATAAAATAACTGTAGCGGGCGCGATCCTCGGTCTCAGACATGCCCACCATAATATCCAGCTGGCCGTCCTCCAGCATTTTCATTGCTCTGCCAGCAGGCAAGTCAACAAACTGCAAAGTGCAATTAATTTTGCTCACCAGTGTGCTTAATAACATATTAAACTGCTGCGAAACCTGGGTTTCGTTAAACGAGCCCGCAGCACTATGCTGTTGCTCAGATTCTACCCGCACTGTTAACTGACAGGGCGCTTCTGGCTCTGCCAACGCACCAATGCTTAGTAATAACAATGCAGCTGAGTACATTGCTACTAACCGGGTACATCTTCGCATTTACAACCTTCCTTTATCCATATTGGGGCACACTATAGCGTTGCCATCTGGCGCCAGCAATAAAAAAGCCAGCGCAGTGCTGGCTTTACTATACCAATTAGTTATCAACGCGCATTAGTACTTTCAAAAATTTTATCAGCTGATGCGGCAACAAAACCGCTGTATAGCATACCGCAGCTTAACGGGTGGCGGCGGGCGAACTCGTAAAAGCAGCTGGGGATGGTCGCAACACCATCACTGAATTGCACCGGGTGCAAATCTGCCAGAGTGGATGACTGCTCCAGGTAAACCTCAGGGCTGCCTTTAATCTCACCACCAGAGGTGTTCAGCAAAAAGCCTGCGTGTTTCAGCGCCGTGTTAACCTGCTGCAGGGTGTCGAAATTGGCCAGCTCGTTGACGCTAACGGTAAAATGGTTGGCACGGTAGCCCCAGGCAGCAACCCAGGCCGCGTATTCACTTTCTTCCAGCAGTTTTTCATAGGTAGCCTGGCTTACCTGCCAATGCGTACCGCTGTATAAAAAGTTATCTGCACTTGCTGCGTCTGCCGGTATTTGCGCAACCAGTTCTGTAATGGTGTCGCGCAGATATGCCGAGCACTTATCCAGCAACAATTCAGAAATAAAGACTTTTGGCAAATTACGATCCGGATGCTCAAAGTGCTTGGCGTACAGCTTTTTCGCTTCGAAATGATACTCGCCGCACTCTTCATAACCCAGCGCGATAAAGTGCGCCGCCAGTTTATTGAGGTTCACTTTATCCAGGTTAAAGGTACGAAGGGCAATATGATCGTTAATCACATCGTCCTGCTGTGATGAGCCGAGCAGCTGGTGCACTTTCTGGGCCGACGGCGTTACCGCTACATAGTCTTGCCATAAATTGGCGAACAGGGCATTTACATCAGTGTGCATATCTACTCCGGTTTAGGTCTAATCACAATTTTAAAAAATTATATTAACACGCCGCATTATACGGCAACTGCACGTTATCAGGCTTTATCCAAATAAATAAATCGTGCCATATCGCCATTACTAAGCTGCAGCACAGCGGCCAGTTCAGGGCTGATAAGTAAGGTATTAGCGGGCTCGTCAAAGCGGGCGGCTTTACTAAAACTGGCACGGAAATCTTTAATCGCGGTGTTGGCCACCGCCAGAGTATGTTCGCCTTGAGCTAAGGTTAGATCATCAGCAATTTTAACCGCTACCCTTTTACTGGCCGCGACCGATTTTATCTGATTAAGCGGCGCTTCAACTGTTGGGCCGGCGTCAAACAAATCAATATAACCCCGGTGGCTGAAACCTTCTTTTTCCAGCATTCGCAGCGCAGGCTTGGTATTCTCATGTACCTGACCAATCACCGCCTGAGCACTTTCGGGCAGCAAACCAACATAAATTGGATGGCGTGGCATCAGCTCAGCAATAAAGGCTTTTTTACCCACACCAATCAGCTGGTCGGCTTTTGGAAAATCAATGGTTAAAAACAGCTTTTGCAGCCAGTTCCAGAATGGCGGCTGACCATCTTTATCTGCCGCGCCGCGCATTTCCGCAATCACTTTACTGGCAAAACGCTGTGGGTGCTCCGCCATAAACAAAAATCGTACCTTGGATAAAAAGCGCCCGGCATGGTTGCGCCGGTAGCTTTCCCGCAGAAACAGCGTACAAATCTCAGAAGCACCGGTATAGTCATTACATAATGTCAGCGTAGTAAGCTGGTTCATTACGTTTAACTCAGCACTGTGGTGAATTACGGTGTTTTGCTGAAAATGATATAACGGTGTTTGTAAACCGACAGCAGCTTCGATACCGGTGGTACCGACAATTTCACCACTGTCAGTATCTTCCAGCACAAACAGGTAGCCCTGATCACCAGGCGTTGTTACCTCGGCATTAAAACTTTTTTCAGCGTGCTCAATTTTTTGGTTTAAGCGACCATCGTGCACCGGCAATGACGTAAAGCCATGACCTGATTCAATGGCAATTTGTTTTAACGCCGCAAAATCAGCGGCAGTAATAGGCCTGATAACCAGCATAATTATCCCTGCTTCGCCGCTGCTGCGACTACCTGAGCAATGGCTTGCTCAAACCGCGCCATACCAGCAACAATATCGGCATCCGGTATCACTAATGACGGTGCAAAACGCACCACATTCATGCCGGCAACTAAGGTCATTACCCCGTGCTCAGCACCTGCCAGCATAATATCGCGGGCTTTACCGGCATAATCGGCATTTAACACCGCACCAATTAATAAGCCCATGCCCCGCACTTCACTAAATACCTGGTATTTTGCATTAATGCGTTGTAGTTCCTGCTTAAACAATTCTGCTTTATGTTTCACACCATTTAGTACTGCAGGAGTATTAACGGTATCCACAGCCGCCAGGGCCACGGCGCACGCCAGCGGATTACCGCCATAAGTAGAACCGTGGGTGCCCACCACTAAATGCTTGGCAATCTCGGTAGTGGTTAACATGGCGCCAATTGGAAAGCCGCCACCCAGTGCTTTAGCGGTGGTTAAAATATCCGGGGTAACACCATAGGCCATATAAGCATAAAGCTCGCCGGTGCGACCAACGCCGGTTTGTACTTCATCAAATATTAACAGGGCGTTATTGGCGTTACATAATTCACGCACACCTTTAATAAACTCAGCGGTTGCTGGCACCACGCCGCCCTCGCCTTGCATCGGCTCTACCATCACTGCACAGGTATTGGTATTGATCAACGCTTTTAAACTGGCCAGGTTATTAAATTCTGCATGTTCAATTCCTTCTGGCTTTGGGCCAAAACCATCAGAATAAGCCGGTTGGCCACCTACGGTGACAGTAAAAAAGGTACGGCCGTGGAAACCCTGTTTAAAGGAAATAATCTGATCTTTATGCTCGCCATACTTATCTTTGGCATACCGGCGCGCCAATTTAAGCGCCGCTTCGTTAGCTTCAGCGCCCGAGTTAGCAAAATAGACTTTTTCAGCAAAAGTATGCTCAACCAATGCTTTGGCCAATAACAATGCCGGCTCGTTGGTCAACACATTGGATAAATGCCATAGTTTATCTGCCTGATCTTTTAATGCAGTCACTAACGCAGGATGACAATGGCCCAGACAGTTAACCGCAATACCGCCTGCAAAATCGATATACTCCTTGCCCGCCTGGTCCCATAGCTTTGAACCCTGGCCCTTTACCGGGATAATTTGCGCCGGGGCATAGTTAGGTACCATCACTTCATCAAACAAACTTCTGCTTACAACCATTGTTAACCTCTGTTTTTTAGCTACGAGCCTGGCGCCGTTATTTATAATGGTGGTTTTGGCCAGCGCCGATTTAATATCACTATTATATTGGCGAGCTTATGCAATGTGCAGTACTATTATTGACAATTTATTAAGTAAATACGTCATTTTAACGGAAGGATTTAGCAAAGTGCCAGAAAGCTTTTTAAAAAAGGCCAGCAGAAGCAGCATTACCCGGGAAGATGAAAAACTGTTGGCAGTGCTGCAACATAATGCTCGGGCCAGTATTTCCGACCTGGCGCGTCAGCTTAACTTGTCACGTTCCACGGTACAGACCCGTTTGCAAAAACTGGAATTAAGCGGGGTAATTAAAGGCTACACTGTGGAGTATGGTGACGAATATCTGACAACGTTGGTCGCGGCACATGTCAGTATTAAAGTGCGCCAGAAGCTGACCGCTCGCACCAATATTGAATTAAAACAACTGCCTCAGGTTGCGGCACTGTATGCTATTAGCGGCGAGTACGATTTAATTGCAATTGTTCAGGCCCAGAATACTGAGCAGTTAAGCCATATCCTGGATGATATTGGCAATCTGGAAGGGGTTGAGCGCACCACTTCGTCGGTGATCCTGGAAACTAAATTTAAACGCTGAAAAAACGCTAAGGGATATCTGATGTCGCAGCAAACCATACCCTCACAACAAAACACGGTTAGTCTCTACGAAGCCTTTTTGTACTGGCTAAAACTGGGTTTTATTAGTTTTGGCGGCCCGGCCGGGCAACTGGCCATGATGCATCAGGAGCTGGTAGAAAAGCGGCGCTGGATTTCTGAACAACGTTTTTTGCATGCCTTAAACTACACCATGCTGTTGCCGGGCCCCGAAGCGCAGCAACTGGCAACCTATATTGGCTGGTTATTACATGGCAAACGTGGCGCGTTTATCGCCGGATTGCTGTTTATTCTGCCGTCGTTTTTTATCTTGTCTGCTCTAGCATGGTTATATCTGGCCCATGGCGACGTCGCCATATTACAAGGCGTGCTATACGGTATTAAACCGGCGGTTACCGCTATTGTGCTATTTGCCGCCTGGCGTTTGGCCAAGAAAACACTGCATACCCCAGCCCTAAAGACCCTCGCATTGCTCGCATTAATTGGCATTGCCTGGTTTAAACTGCCCTTTCCGCTTATTGTGTTTAGCGCAGCAATAGCTGGCCTTGCCTTAATGAAATGGTTTCCCGTGCAACTTAAGGTGCCGATGGCACATGGAGTACCAAAAGCCGGTATTGAGCAAACCGCCGCGGTGATTAACGATGACACTGCCGCACCTGCTCGCCAGCGCTTTAGCTGGCGCAAACTGGCCTTAGCCGTGACAATAGGCATTTTTATCTGGCTGGCCAGCATAGGTGTGTTAACTGCAATTTATGGCTGGCAAAGCACCCAAACGCAGCTAGCCTGGTTTTTTACCAAGGCCGCCCTGCTGACCTTTGGTGGTGCCTATGCCGTTTTGCCCTACGTATATCAGGCGGCAGTTGAGCAGTATCAATGGTTAAGCGCCCTGCAAATGATTGATGGCCTGGCCCTGGGTGAAAGTACTCCCGGACCGTTGATTATGGTGGTGGCCTTTGTTGGTTTTGTTGCCGGCTGGAGTCAGCAACTTTTCGGCGCTGACAGTCTGTGGCTGGCGGGCATACTGGCAGCAGCGATTGTTACCTTTTTTACTTTTTTGCCTTCTTTCCTGTTTATTATTGCCGGCGCTCCGCTGGTAGAAGCAAGCCGGCAGCATGCCACCTTTACCGGCCCACTGACCGCCGTCACCGCAGCTGTAGTGGGTGTAATTGTCAATTTAGCGTTGTTTTTCGGCTATTACGTACTTTGGCCAACCGGCTTTGGCGGTCAGTTTGATGCCGTGGCATTGTTGCTGGCTATCGCCGCCGCCATTGCCCTGTTTAAGTATGACCAGAGTATTTTACGAGTGCTGGCTGCGGCCGCCGTCGCCGGCATGCTACTTAGTTTGCTCTAAGGCCTGCTCTGATGCCTTAGCAGGGTAACCGTAGGTACCCGCTTTTGTTGCCATAAAGCTGGAGTTGCCTTCAGATAGTCGATCATTGCCGCTGCCGCGACTTTGCAATCATTGCCTGGCGTTTTACACGGCAAGCCGCTCACCTTTTGATATTGCGGTACAAATGCCTGCTGGCCACTGCTGTCAATAATCGCCTCCACCTTGCTAAGCGGATAAATGGCCACTTGCTGCTGCTCTATAATAATATCAATCCGATCAGTATTATGTTGCTGAACTTGCTGTAACCGCTGCCAGCCATCGTTTCCGTTGGCTAAATAATTGGTGGTCGCCAGGGTATATTTTGTTTCAGGCTTAATATCCTGCCAGCGATCTCCCTGTAACCATTGCAGCTGCTCCAACACCGCCTGACCATTACTGTCCTCACGGGCGATATAACGCAGGTGACTGCTGTAGGGGAATTTGCCGGCATGCGCGCCCGCTGGTAGCGTTGCAGTGATCACCTGCTGCAACAGCTCGCGAAGTTCATTGCCAGTAACACTTATAATGCTTAGCGGGGTAGCAAAGGGTAATACTTCTAAGCGGATGTGGCCCTCAAAAATAGCGCCAGCGTTGAGATCAGCCCGGATATTACCTGCGCCAATCAGAGTAAAATCGACTTCCCGATCGGTTTTAGCCCGCACCGCCGGCTGATTTAACCAATAATGCATGGCATCGGTAACATAACCGGCCAGCACGGAACCATGCTGATCGCTGCCAGCGGTACCCGGTAATCGCACATGGTTAATGGTTTGCTCGGTAATACTAATTTGGTCACCATACGCCTGCTGCACCGCCGGTAAATATACGGTATCCAGTACCTGACGCAGCGCCTGGTCTTCTTCGATAATGGCAGTGTGCTTAAGCTGGTTGATATATCGTTCAGTACTGGCCTGTTCGCCCGGTGCAATGCGGCTATTTTCATTACGTAGCGCCAACGTGTAATAATCACGGCTGGCCAATAAAGTGTTTTCGCCCTGACACTGGCGTAACCGCCCGCCAGCGTCAAATAGCAGCTCAGCCGCCCCCACTGCCTGAGCAAACTGGCCGGCCTGGACAATACAGGTTTGGCCCTTGCCATCCGGGTTAGTGATCATCCCGGCATATGGTGCTTGCTGGCCAAGATACCACTGAGTGAAATCGCCCAGTAAGCTGTGCGAATGACCGCCAACTATCACATCAATACCATTGACTTGCTGGGCCAGTTTTAAATCACGTTGATGACCCAAATGGGTCAGCGCAATAATGTGTTTTATGCCCTTATTCTGCAAATAGTCGACGGTGGCCTGAGCTGAGGCAACTTCGGCGGCAAATACCAGCTCACCGGTGGCCGGCACCATGCTGCGCATATCTTCCAATGCCAAACCAAATACCGCAACAATAGTCTTACCAGCCGCCGCTTTGGCATTGGCTATTGCAGTAAGCTGGCTGCCATCAACCACAAATAATTGATAAGCCTTTAAATTATTGACCCCAGCTAATATGGGTTCTGGTTGGGTATCCACATTTGCCGCTAACAGCGGAAAGTTAATCTTACTGGCAAAGTCGGCTAGCTTAGCCAGGCCGATATCAAACTCATGGTTACCCAGTGCCATCGCATCCAGGCCCATCCGGTTCAGAATATCGATATTAATTTTTTGTTCAAACAACTCGAAATAAGCGCTGCCTTTAAAGGCATCGCCGCCGTGTAAAAAAAGCGATGGCACCCCATCGGCTGCCGCCTCGGCCTGCAACTGTTGTGCTTGGGTCAGTAGCCGTGGATGGCCGCCAATAAAGGTATAAAAAGGATCGCCGTCGGGGCCTTGCACGCTGGCCGGAGTCGCATCAAATTGGGAGTGTGTGTCGTTGATATGAACAATGGTAAGGCGCAGGCCTGTGTCCTGCTGTTGCGGTAGCTGGCACCCAGCCAGCAGTATCCCGAAAAAAACACAACAAACCAGACGCATTTTACCCCCTTCTATTTACGCTTTAAAGCAGCATGTAACCAGGCGCAAGATAAACAGAAAAGCGCTGCAGCTCAAGCAAAATAACAGTCAGCAGAGGCAAAGCTTGCAACATTACTGCTTATCATCAGCGGCTTTACTCTCAAGGTGCGCCTTATTCTGCTCTATGGCGTCTAACACCCGTCGTAATGTCAGCGGCTTCATAATAAAACTGTTAATCACGCCCTGATCTAACGCTTTAGCGTAATCCTGCGGATAGCCGGACGACACCAGTACGATAAAACATGTTGTATTGTATTGCCGCAGTGCTGTAGCTAACTCAATACCGTTCATGCCTGGCATATTGAAATCGACGAAAACCAGTTCAATATCTCCCGCGTGGTGCTGAAAAAATTGCTGTGCCAGGGACGGCGACGTAAAACATTTATTGTCAATATGCTGTTGATCTAATAACTTGGCAAGCGTCAGCAAAAAGTCAGCATTATCATCAACTAGCACGGTTAAACTGCCAGTGTGTTTAAGGCTCGGCGCTTCGCTAACTGAGTTGTCATCGGGCGTCAGCTGATTGAATTTTTCGTAAGGTAAATACACACTAAACACCGTACCCACTTTGGGCTCTGACTCACAGGTCACAAAGCCCTGATGATTTTGCACAATGTTTTGCACTAACGATAAGCCCAAACCGGTGCCTTTTCCTTCTTCTTTGGTGGTAAACAACGGTTCAAACATTTTTTCAAATAGCGCCTGGTCGATACCGCAGCCATTATCCGTCACATTAACCTTGATCCAATAATCAAAGTTGGCTAAGGCAAAATACTCCGTATGATCAACTATCGACATCTCCACTTTTAATACGCCATCACTGCGCCCGGTCTCACCGATAGCGTCGGCGCCATTGCTCAGTAAATTAATAAACAGCTGATGCAACTGTGAACTATTACCCTTCAGGTTAAGCATGTCGTCACTGGTTTGGTTGTTCACTATCAGCGTTACATTACACTTCAGATTGGCCGATATTAATGTATTGACCCCCTCCAGCACTTTTACCAGTGATACCTCTGTGTGTTCTTGTTTTTCATTGCGACTAAACAGCAGCACCTGTTTTATCAGCTCCGCTGCGCGCTCCGAAGCGCTGATAATGTTGTTTAATGCCGGATCAAGCGGCGCTGCCACTTTGCGACTTTGTTTTTTCAGCAACAACTGACACATTTCTGCGTTAACAATGGTGGCCGCTAATATATTATTAAAGTCATGCACTATGCCGCGGGTCAGTGCACCCAGCGCTTCCATTTTATTGGACTCCCGCAATTGTTTCTCCAGCGCTTTTATTTCCGTCAAGTCTTGAATATTGGCAACCCGGAACTCTTCACTGCCGTCCGGGTTAATCACCTGAGACACATTAACCAGCACCGGTAACCGCGAGCCATCTTTTTTTAGCATCACCGACTCAAAAGAAACAAAACCGTCTTGCGCAATACGTTGAATAAAACGAGGCAGTTTTTCGTGCTCTTCAGCAGCATAAATTGTGGTCAGCTTGCGGCCAAGCAGCTCGCCTGGTGCATAGCCCAGCATATAGGCAAAATGCGGGTTGTGTTCGCCGAGGGTGGCACTCTCACCACCCACCCCCGCACCGCGCGAGATAGCGATACCCCACCGTGCACCATGAAAAATGTGCTTCCAGACGTTTAGCTCTTTTTCAAACGCCACCTGGCGACTAATATCACGCTGCAATGAAAAATATTCTTTGATATCTCCTTTGTCATCCAGCACCGGGTGAATGGATAATTCAATCCAGTAGGGCTCGCCATCCGCGCGGTAATTAAGCAAGCGCCCGCTAAACATTTGTTTTGCCGCCAGCGTTTTTGACATCACCTCAACTGTATGCCGATCAGTATCAACGCCTTGTAACAGCTTGCCCGGCTGCTTGCCCCGGCATGCGGCTAAACTATAACCGCTGACCCGCTCGAAACTGGCGTTTGTCCATTCTATCAAACCATTTTTATCGCATATCACTACCATATCTGATGCCGTTTGCACTACTGAGGCCAAACGGTTCATTTGCTCTGTACTACTATTTTGTTGTTGTAACGATTCAGACAAGCGTTTGGTCAACTTATCAAACTCTGCAGCAATTTGTCTTAATTCAATCACTTTGGAAAAAACCGGTAACTCAGGTTTGTTTAATATCAGCTGGCCATCCTGCTGTTTAACATATACCCGGTTTATATGAGTTAAGAACACATGAAACCCGTTAATAATTCGTTGGGTCAACAGATATACCAGGCTTAAAATCAGTAAGAATAAAAGCATTAAACTTATTATCGCATTGTTGTGCGATGCTTTTATCGGCTGCAGATAAGCATCGTTATTAAAGCCGTTTACAATAATCCAGTGATAGTGCTTGCCGTATTGCAATAAACTGACATTTACTGAAAAACTCTGCTTGTCATACTCCACGTCAAGAAAAACCGACTCATCAGCCAACTCCAGTTTTTTACCTTCTTGTTGCTGATACGTCTCGGCAACCCGTTTTACAAATCCTTCCGTTTGGTAATGCTGCTCAGCACGGCGCAAGACGTTGCGCTTGGCCTGACTAATAATATTTCCGGTCGAATCTATAATAAACAAATGATCGCTTGGCGTTATTAACTGCTCAACTAGCAGTTCGTCAATAAAGTCGGCAAATAAGTTAATGCCAAAAACACCGGCAAGCATGTTATTTTCGTCAAAGATTTTAACGCTAAGGGGAAAAGCATATCGAGGCAAGGCATGATAAATAAACATCTTACCCCACACCGGTTCACTATTATTCAGCGCATCCAGATACCAGGGGCGCTGCGTAGTGTTAAAAGTGGCTTTTCGGGTTGCAAGCTCAGTGGTCCTGCCGCGGCTATCAGTATCGTAGAACTCAATAGCTCCGTCAGTTTTATCTGTTACCTGCATTAGTTGAATAGTGTCTCTGGCAATGCGGCTATAGCCGGTAAACTGGCCATTTTCTGCACCGAAAAAAATGCCATCTACATATTTAAACGAGCTTATCTGGTCAAAAAAAGATGACGAAAATTCCTCTAATAGCCGGTCCTGTTCAACTAACCTGGTAATTTCTTTTTTGTTAAATTCCAGTATCGCTTCAGCATCCCGCAGTACGCTGTCAATTTTTTCATAAATTTGACTGCTGGCTCTCTGATGCAGCGTTTCTTGAACCTGATGGACGGTACTATGATTTACAACCATCATGGTGATAACAATAAGCGTAAAACTGACTGCGCACACACCAAGCCAAAGCAGCATCAGATAATTATTCAAGCTTATTTTACTGAACATTCGCTCTCCCGGCACCGATTAATGTGTGCTGCCGCCAGATCTAAGAGTGATACTGATATCACTAGCAGACGATTTTGTAGCCGAAATTTCGCACGGTAACAAGTACTTTGGGTGCGCGACTGTTTGACTCTACTTTTTTGCGTAGCCGGCTGATAATGATATCGACAGCACGCTCAGACTCAGCCGACTCCAGGCGCATACAGCTGTCTAATAGTTTTTGGCGCGAAATCACTTTATTCGGGTTGGCCGCCAGTAACTTTAATACACTGTATTCACTGGGCGTAAGCGGCAGGCTTTGGCCATCTTTATGCACCAAATCATGCGAGTCGATATTCAAGTACCAACTGCCAAATTGCAGTGATTTAACCGGCACATTTTGTTTGCTAACGCTTTGGGTTAACGCCAACCGATGCGCGATGCGCAAACTCAATTCTCTGGGCGAAAATGGTTTGACCAAGTAATCATCGGCGCCCAGCTCTAAACTGGTCACTCTGTCGTTTACCTCGGCGCGGCCGCTGATGATAATCACTGGCAACTTCTTGTCATAACCTAACTTGCGCAGTAAGCAAATACCGTCTTCATCTGGCAGCGTTAAATCCAGAATAAGTAAATCAATGTTACGCTTCTCTATCGCCTTGAGCGTTTCTGCAGCGTTTTGACAATACGTCACCCGGTATCCAACCGCCTCTAAATAAGCCTGCAGTGCAACGCCGAACTGGTAATCGTCATCTGTTAACAATAAATGTTTTGCCATCTGCACATACATCCTATAGTTGAGCGTTTTGCTTATCAGCAACAGGGTAGGCTTAAGTTAATACTATCGGCTGCTAACACTATAATCTATTACCACTGCCAACTCGTTTAATCTGCTGCACCAGTACGTCGCCAATATCCCAAAGTGGGCTGATGATTTTTACGCCACCACTTTTAATTGCCTCACTGGGCATACCAAACACCACGCAACTTTGCTCGTCCTGAGCCACGGTAAAGCCGCCTTGTTTAAAAATATCCTGCATACCTCTGGCGCCATCTTTACCCATACCGGTCAGGATCACCGCCATCACATTGTTACCGGCACTGCGGGCCAGTGATGAAAACATCACATCAACCGACGGTTTATGGCCACTCACCCGCTCAGTATCGCTGAGCTTAATGCGGTAATCAGCGCCGCTGCGTTCGATCAGCATATGCAAATCACCAGGGGCAATATAGGCATGACCAGGCAATACCCGCTCACCATCAACCGCTTCTTTTACTGCAACCTGACATAATTTATGTAACCGCTCGGCAAAGCTTCGGGTAAAACCGGGCGGCATATGTTGGGTAATGACAATACCCGGTGAATTGGCCGGCAGTTGCAGCAGTACTTCTTTTATTGCCTCGGTACCGCCGGTAGACGCGCCTATGGCAATCAGTTTTTCAGTGCTGCTGTAACTTAACGACTGCGGCGATTTTCTTAGCGTGCTGCTATCATGCCGTTTCACTCTGGCACTGGCCGCAATGCGGATTTTCTCAATAATAAGTGCACTGTATGCCTGCATACCTTCGGCAATGCCAATAGTAGGCTTGGCAATATAATCTATTGCACCCAGCTCCATGGCTCTTAACGTCGCATCCGCGCCTTCCCGTGTTAACGTCGACACCATTAGCACCGGCGTTGGCCTTGCTTTCATTAACTTATCTAAAAATGTCAGGCCATCTACTTTCGGCATTTCTATATCCAGCGTGATAACATCAGGCGAAAATTGATTAACCAAATCACGGGCGGCATAGGCGTCTGCTGCTGCGCCGACTAACAGCATATCGGGCTGCGACTGCACAATCGCCGACAATAATTTTCGGATCAGTGCTGAGTCATCCACAATTAACACTTTAATCGCCATACGACAGCCTCCTAAAACAGCTCTGCATCATTGTTATTAATCATTTCGCGTAATTTTGACCGGTACATACTTTCACGGTCTAAAATGGTGGTGTTGTTCAGCGACTTGATTTTTCGTACCGTGACCCTGCCGGAATCCGGGAAAAAGTACACCTTTCGCGGATACTGATCCAGTAAGTCGGCATTAAGTAACGGAATATTTTCTATCGCCAGATAGTCCAAAACAAACTCAGCATTACGCTCACCAATATTATTGATTGTGAGACCCTTTAATACGTTGCCACCGCCGAACACCTTGGCTTGAATACGTTCGCGCCGAGCACCTAACTTCATCATTTCATTAATTAATTTTTCCATAGCAAAATTGCCATAACGCGCTGAATCTGTAATGCCCTGTACGCCTGGGTTTGTATCTGAAGGCAACAGAAAATGATTCATACCCGCTATTTTTGCTACCGGATCTCGCAGGCAAGCAGAAACACAAGACCCCAGCACTGTAACTATGATGGTGTTCTTTCGGGTGGCAAAATATTCACCAGGCAAAATCTTTACTGCATCCTGTTTAAAGTGCGGATCAAAGTAGCTGTTAATGCCGCTTACCAGCTCTTCACGGTGTGTATTCACAATGCGTTCCGTGCTGCCTGATACGTCGTTTTACCAACCGGTGTAACCAAGTGTTTCAGATGACTAAAGTTCTCTGAATGGCCGGCAAAATAAAGCCCCCCTGGCGATAATAGCGGTATCATCCTGGACAGAATCTGCTCCTGTGTAGGTTTATCAAAATAAATCATTACATTACGGCAAAAAATGATATCAATGGCTGGCCGGAGTGGCCACTTCGCATCAAGCAGGTTAATTTGTCTGAACTGCACCATGTTTATCAAATCAGGTACCGCTTTTACTAAGCCTGTTTTGCTGCCACTACCGCGAAGAAAAAACCGTTTTTTGTCCTGCTCTGCTAACTTTTCTACTTTGTCTAAGGTGTAAACACCAGCCTGGGCCTGGGCCAGCACCTTACTATCAATGTCCGATGCAATGATATTGATACTGTTATCAAACTTGCGTTTGACCTTCGCCACAGTCATCGCAATCGAGTAAGGCTCTTCGCCGGTGCTACTTGCGGCGCACCAGATATTTTTAACACCCGGGTGCTGTTGTAAATACCGCGCTAAAATATCAAAATGATGCGATTCCCTGAAAAATGCAGTCAGATTTGTGGTCAGTGCATTAATAAAATGCTCAGTTTCCTCCTCGTGTTTGGCCAGATAGCTTAGGTATTGTCGAAAGGAGTTAATCCTTAACTCCCTCAGACGCCGGCCAAGCCGGCTGTATACCATGGGCTGCTTAGAATCGCTTAGCTTAATGCCGGAAAGCTGATATAAGGTTTGGCGAATAGCCGAAAAATCCGTCTCAACAAAATCAAACTCCCGGTCGGCACTACTCATACATCGCCTTAGAATTCATTCCATTCATCGTCATCTGTTGGCTTAGCTTTTAAAGGTTTAGCCGCTGGTTTTGTTGCCACTTTTGCCGCCAACTTTGCTGCTGGCTTTGACGGCGCTGCAAGTTGCTTTTTGGCAGGCACTTTTGAACTCATGCCAATGGCTTTGCGTTCAACGGTCTCTCGTACTTTAAAGCTTGCCACGTTTTGACTTAGTTGTACCGCCTGCGAGCTCATGCTCTCTGCCGCCGCGGCTGCTTCCTCTACCAATGCAGCATTCTGTTGCGTAACCTCATCCATCTGAGATACCGCCTTGCTCACCTCATCGATTCCCGCAGCCTGCTCCGCCGATGCAGCAGCAATTTCCGACATAATGTCATTAACGCGCTTAATCGACACCACAATTTCTTTCATCGTCGCGCCGGACTTATCAACCAACACATTGCCATTAGCAATTTTACTCACTGAGTCAGATATTAAGCCTTTGATGTCTTTGGCCGCATTGGCAGAGCGCTGAGCTAGCGTTCTGACTTCGGATGCTACCACGGCAAAACCGCGCCCCTGCTCGCCCGCCCGGGCAGCCTCTACCGCCGCATTTAAGGCTAAGATATTGGTTTGAAAAGCAATTCCATCAATCACGCCAATTATATCGGCAATTTTCTCAGATGACTCTTTAATTTGCGCCATAGTCACCGTGACCTGGTCAATAAGATCACCACCGTCACTGGCTATTTTGGTGGCACTCGAGGCTAACGAACTCGCCTGATTTGAGTTTTCCGCATTTAAGCGCACCGTGCTGTTAAGCTGCTCAATGCTAGAGGCGGTCTCTTCCAAACTCGCCGCTTGCTCTTCAGTGCGGCTGGACAAGTCTGAGTTACCTGTCGCAATTTCCTCACTCGCGGTTTTAATGGTATCTGCCGCTTCAGCGATTTCCGTTATCATCTGTGATAGTTTTTCAGCAGTGGTATTTGAGTAATCTTTCAGCTCACCAAAGGTACCGCTATAGTCGGTTTCAATCCGGTTAGTCAGATCGCCATCGGCAAGACTGTTCAGCATAGTAACGACTTCATTTAAACCCGTGGCAGAGACTTCCATCAGCGAGTTCAGCCGCTCAGCCAAATTGAGAATAAAGCCTGCTTTTCCATCGGTGACTATTCGCTGGGTAAAATCTCCGTTAGCCGCGCCTTCAACCAACTTTGATACTTCCACTTCAGCTTCAATCTCTGCAGTGCGGTCTATCCATTCCACCACCGAGCCTAAACGCTTACCCTCATCAAAAATCGGGCTGGCAGTCAGCCGAAAATGTAAACGGCCAACCTTAATATTGGCAACATACGTGCTGGTCAACTTATCCAGTAAATTAGATTGATGGGCTGGATTTTTATGGAAAATATCCATTGAACTGCCGACGATTTTGTCGACTGAAAAATGCGACAGTTCTTTGCGTATCTCCAACTCCTGCTTGCGAAGCATTTGCTCTACCGAGGCGTTCATATAGATAATCTTACGCTCGGCATCAGCAATCATAATATTGGTGCTGGTACCCTGCAGAGCCTGCATCATCCGTTTGTTATTAATTTCACTGACTAAACTTTCAGTAATATCAATCCATTCAACTGAAGTGCCTAAATGATTATTCTTCTGATCGATTATCGGGCTTAAAAACAATTTAAAAGTACGTCGGCCAATACAGATCTGCGAAGTATGCGTTGTTGACAACCGGGCTAGCATATTACGCTGGTGCGCTGGGTTTTTATGAAAGTTATCGATATTAGTGCCCAGCAGCGTTTTTACCGAAAACTGTGGCAACTCTTTGCGAATATCGGTCTCGGCTTCAGTTAACAGCGCGACAACTGACTTATTGACATAAATGATATTTAAGTCCGTGTCGGCGATCATAAAGGCATTGGCGCTGTTTTCCAGGGTCTGGAAGTAACGCTCACGCTCGCTGGCCAACTCAGCATTGTTATTTAACCATTTTAAAACTTTCATTATGTTACCCCTGTTCAGTAGCCGTTCTGGCATCAAAAAGACCTAATTCATCGCTACCTATCAGGGCTTCGATGTTGACTAAAATTAACATCCGTTCCTCGACCGTTGCCAGGCCCCGCAAATACTTGCTATTAAAGGCAACACCAAACTCTGGTGGCGGCATAATGTCACTGTGTTTTAACGTCACAACATCGGATACCGCATCGACCACAATGCCGACAATACGGCCAAGCACATTAAGCATAATGACAATGGTAAACTCGTTATAACTGGCTTCACCGATATTGAACTTAATCCGCAGGTCAACTATCGGCACCACATCACCTCGTAAATTCAGCACGCCCTTGATATAAGGCGGGGCATTGGCGATTTTGGTCACCGTTTCATAGCCGCGTATCTCTTTTACTTTCATAATGTCCAATGCATAATGCTCAGTGCCCAGCACAAAGCTGAGAAACTCGTTCATCTCAGGATCTGCAATGGCATGTTTGCTGGCAACATCTGTTGTTTGACTCATGACAATTCCTTGATTGCGTCTTTTTTGACCAGGCGCGACAGTGACTCTATATCTAAAATAAGAGCGACACTGCCGTCTCCCATAATGGTGGCACCAGCCAGGCCAGTGACTTTTTTGTAGTGTTTTTCCAGGCTTTTAATTACGGCTTGCTGTTGGCCTTCTAAAGCATCAACCACTAAACCAAACCGATTTTGGTTGCTTTCAACCAGCACGATAATGCCTTGTTCTGGTTGTTTAAATTCCGGCTCCAAGCCTGTTACCTGATATAAATTCAGCAGCGGCCAATACTCATCACGCACGTTCAATAACGCACTGCCCTGCACAGTTTTTATTTGCGCGGGCTTGGCCTGAATCGACTCAATTATGTTCACCAGCGGAATAATAAAGACATTGCCACCCACCGAGACTCCCATGCCATCGAGGATGGCTAAGGTCAGCGGTAATACAATATGAAAGCTTGCCCCTTTGCCCTGCTGAGATTCAATCTCAACACTGCCACCAAGGTTGGCAATATTGCGTTTTACCACGTCCATGCCAACGCCACGGCCGGACACGTCGGTTACTGCATCGGCGGTGGAAAAACCCGGAGCAAAAATAAGCTGCCAAATCTCCTGATCACTGGGGTTTTCAGACACCGTAATTTGATTTTCACGGGCTTTTTGTAGAATTCTCTCCCGGTTTAGCCCGGCACCATCATCAATGATACTAATTTGTATATTGCCGCCGCGGTGCTGTGCTCTTAGCGTGACCTTGCCACACCGGCCTTTACCCGCCATAACGCGTTTTTCCGGTAACTCAACCCCATGATCAATGCTGTTGCGCACCAGGTGTGTTAATGGATCAGCCAGTTTTTCTATCAGGCTTTTATCTATTTCGGTGTTGCCACCTTCAATCACCAACTCAATTTCCTTGCCAAGTGTTGCTGATAAATCACGCACCAGTCTTGGAAAACGATTAAACACAAACGAGATTGGTAGCATACGGATCGACATTACGGCATCTTGTATTTCACGGGTGTTGCGGTCTAATTCAATTAGCGCTGATTGCAGCTTCTCCGCCATTACTCCCTCAATTTGGGCACCTACCAGCGACAACATAGATTGCGTGATGACCAACTCACCGACTAAATTGACGAGATTATCTACTTTGCCGGTATCGACCCGAATAGTTGTCGACTCTGTTGCTGCTGGATTAGCAGCTGCCGCAGTTGTTCTAGCCGGCCGCCTTTCAGCAGAGGTTAGTGGTTTCTGAGCTGATTCTGCTGCTGGGTTAGTCGTCGCAAGTATAGATGCGCCAGCATTGGTGTTAGCTTTAGCGGGGGTGTCATCAAAGAATCCAAAACTGTTGTCAGCTGCAGCCTGGGTACCATCGGACTCAAGAGCATCTTGCTCAAAAAAACCAAAAGCCTCATCAGTCTGTTTGGAAGACGCTGATGTCTCAAATAAGCCAAAGCCCTGACTCTCCTCCTGCTCTTGCAGAATACTGTCATGTTTATCCAGCAGGCTTTCTAATTTCGCTTTAGTCGTGTTGATTAAAATATCGTCTTGAGGCGAAGCACTTTGGTATGCCTGCAAAATATTTTTCAACACATCAACCGTAGTTAAAAACTCATCAACCAGTTCAACATCTAGCTTTAGTAAATTCTTACGTGCTAAATCAAGAAGGCTCTCCATCACGTGGGTCACTTTACCTAAGGCATCAAAGCCAAACACACCACTGCCGCCTTTGATAGAATGGGCAGCACGAAATATCGAGTTCAATTGCTCTGCATCAACCTGACTCAGGTCAATAGCCATCAGCAGTTGTTCCATATCGTCCAGATGCTCCTGACTTTCGTCAAAAAATACCTGATGAAACTGACTCATATCGATATTCATCCTAGCTCCTGGGTTTAACCCAACACCTTGGCAACTATTTCAAGTAATTTAGCCGGATCAAAAGGTTTTACCATCCAGCCTGTGGCACCGGCTGCTTTACCTTTTGCTTTCATTTCATCGCTTGCTTCGGTTGTCA
>NZ_JBFJPY010000055.1:0-22810 GCF_041616895.1 Arsukibacterium sp. | reverse complement strand
TTTGCTGATCAGCATAGCGAACTGTTTGGCGAGCACAGCAAACTCACGGCCAAAGAGTTTGGTGATGGTAATCTGAACTTGGTATTCCGGGTAGAGAATGATAAAGGCACCTCACTTATTGTAAAGCAAGCGCTGCCCTATGCCCGTTGTGTTGGTGAAAGCTGGCCGCTGACCACCGACCGCGCCCGGATTGAGGCCGAAGTACTAAAAATGCACCAGCGGTTTTGCCCCGAGCATACTGTTGAAGTTCGTTACTTTGACCCGGTAGCCTGCGCCATTTTAATGGAAGATTTGGACGACTACCGGATATTGCGGGCTGAACTGAACGACGGCAAAAAGTTTAACCATCTGGCGCCACAAATGGCCCGCTATCTGGCCAATACCCTGTTTTATACCAGTGACTTTGTGCTGAGCAGTGAAAATAAGAAAGCTGAAGTGGCCCGTTTTTTAAACCCGGAGCTGTGCCTGATCAGCGAAGACTTATTTTTTACCGATCCGTACTGCAATCACGAACGCAATAATATTGAGCCATCGATCCTGGAAAAAGCAAAAACACTGTGGCATGACGATGCGTTAAAAGCCGAAGTGGCCGCATTAAAAGCCAGTTTTCTGAGTAAGCCGCAGGCGCTGTTGCACGGCGATTTACACAGTGGCAGCGTGTTTATTAACAATGATAATTGCAAAGTAATCGACGCCGAGTTTGGCTTTTTTGGCCCGATAGGTTTTGATGTGGGCACCTTACTGGGTAACTTACTGATTAACTATTTAGCCTGCCCCGGTTTACATGACGCAGAAGATAGCGCCAGCCAGCAAGCTTATTTACTGGAGCAAGCCGAACAACTGTGGCTACTGTTCAGTGAGACGTTTACCGAGCTGATGAACCGGGAAACCCAGGACCCTGCCCTGGAAAACAACTTATACCAGCAGCGCTTTTTACAGCAGGTATTCAGCGATGCTGCTGGCTATGCTGGCTGTGAACTGATCCGCCGTACCGTGGGCCTGGCCCATGTGGCAGATCTTGACGGTATCAGTGATGCGGGACTACGGACACAATGCCAGCGCAATACGTTAAAACTGGGACGCGAACTGATTATGCAGCGCTCAGAGTTAAATAATATCAGTCAGTTACTTAACTTAGTCCGTTATCAGCAAGCGGACTAATAGTACCCTTGTCAAAAAGCTCAGCCAGTTAGTACTGGCTGAGCTTTTTTATTAATATTTAACACTGCAACCGTAAGGCCGGGTAACGGCCGGGTCTGGCGTGTTGCCAGCCAGCACGGCTTTAGCTGCATTGGCAAAATATGGGGTGGCTTTGGCAATATCATCCACCTTGGCTGATGGAATACTGTCGATGCCGCCCATATACTGCAACACGCCATTTTTATCTATCACATACATATGCGGTGTGGTTTTGGCATCGTACGCTTTGCCCATGGTGCCACTTTCATCAAACAAAATAGCCGTTGGGCTGGCGTTGCGGCTGCTGGTCAGCTCGGCGGCTTTGGCACTGTTAACATGACCCTGCTTGCCCGGCGCCGAGGAAATAACACTTAGCCAGACCACGTCTTGTGCGGTCATCTCGCTCTGCAAAGCCTGCATATTGCCGCTGTAATGTTTAACCACAAACGGACAGTCGTGATTGGTCCACTCCAGCACCACGTTTTTACCGGCAAAGTCTTGTAAACTATGGCTTTGGCCGCTGGAATCTTTAACGGTAAAATCCGGGGCAGGCTGGCCTACTTGTGGCGCAGCAGCTAAAGTGGCGGCAAACAGCATGGCGCCTGCGCTAACGACTAATTTTGCTAATCTCATTATTATCGCTCCTGTTATGTGTTCAATTATCTGCTGGTTTTAACTTACTGCTGACTCAACGAGTCAAAGGTTTGCCTGAGGGTATCAGGCGTTAAAATTTGTGGCAGCACTTGTGGCGGCTGACCTGGCCAGTACAACACGTAAAGTGGCACACCATCGCGCTGATACTGCTGTAAATACGCAGTAATATCGCTGTCGCGAAGGGTCCAGTCACCTTTTAAATAACTGACATTGTAGTCACGCAATGCCGCTTTACTGCGTTCGGTATTGAGCGCTACACGCTCATTCACCAAACAGGTGATGCACCAGTCGGCGGTCATATTCACCAGTACCGGTTTGTCCTGCTGCCTCAGTTCAGCCAGCTTGTCTGGTGACCAGTTTTGCCAGTGCTGAGCCTGGCTAACCGCTTGCTGGCCATTATTGGCAGCAACTTGCAGTTTAGCGCCCTGCCATAAGGTGACTAAGGCCAGCAGGAACAGCCCCAGCGCAGCAACTTTATTAAACCACGCTGCGCCCAACTGCACCCGCCCCCATAGCCACAACGCGGCGGCAAGCGCCACCATACCCAGCAGCAACAATGCCATAGCATCGATACCGGTCTGGCGGCCAAATACCCAAAGTAACCACACCGCACTTAAATACAATGGCCAGGCCAGCAACTGCTTTAAGGCCTCCATCCAGGCGCCTGGCTTTGGCAGCAATCGTGCCAGAGCCGGAATATACGCCAGCAGCAAAAATGGCAATGCCATGCCCAGACCGAGCGCAGCAAACACCAGTAGTGCTACTTGCGGGCTTTGCGTAACGGCATAACCTAATGCTGTACCCATAAATGGCGCGGTGCAAGGGCTGGCAACCACCACGGCCAGTACACCGGTAAAAAACGAGCCCTTAGCACCACCCCTGGTAGTGAGATGGCCACCGGCATTCATCATACCCAGACCAAATTGCACCACACCCGATAAACTTAACCCCAGTGCTAATAGTAAATAGACCAGCAGCCCGACCAGTAAAGGGCTTTGCAACTGAAACCCCCAGCCAATGGCGTTGCCGGCAGCACGCAGGGCAATAAGTAAACCGGCTAAAAATACAAAGCTAAGCACCACACCTGCGGTGTAAAACAATGCGTCACGACGTTGTTGTTGCCGCTGCTGACTGTTACCGGCAATACTCAACGCTTTTAACGACAACACCGGAAACACGCAGGGCATCAAATTCAGAATAAGACCGCCGCCGCCGGCCATCAGTAAAATTAACCAGAAGCGGTTATTGCTTAAGGTACCACCGGTAACCTGAATTTCAGTGCTGCCGCTTGGTACTGCGTCTTGCTTACGCTGTTGAAAACTAACGCTGTAGCCCTGGCCTGCTGCATCAACCAGTACTATCTCAACCGTAGCAGGCGCCTCAGTAAAATACGTATTCAGTGCTTGTTGTAACAATACACTGCCGTTTTGCGTAACAATTTGCTGGCTGGCAGCATGATCAACCAACTCGCCACCTGCGACAAAAAATGCCACGGGTGGCTGCGGTAATGCAGCAGATAGTT
Organism: Arsukibacterium sp.; assembly: GCF_041616895.1. Taxonomy (GTDB): domain Bacteria; phylum Pseudomonadota; class Gammaproteobacteria; order Enterobacterales; family Alteromonadaceae; genus Alishewanella. The sequence continues at coordinate 19,455 of NZ_JBFJPY010000055.1, read as the reverse complement.
GCGCCGAAAAAGCACCGCCACTAATGGCGTAGTCACCCACTATATCGGTAACGATGGGCAGTGCAGCTCGTGCTGCACTAAATAGTGATTGCTGACTTTCAGCCAGCTCAGTTTGGCTGCCTACCGCCAGTGTTAATTCAAAGCTGGCATCGGCCGGAATACACACCTCTTCGCACACCAGCCAATCAACATCCGCTTTAATGGTCAGCGTATCCTGCGCGTAATCCGCGGGCAGTGTCAGATCGCTAAGTAGCAGAGTCTTGCCGGCAAAACCGTAGTTCACCAGTGGTGGAATAACAAATGCTTCCGGTGTCGGCCATTGAATATCGCCAGTCTGCATAGCGTCTGGTAATTGCCAGCTGATAATGGTGGGCAGGCCCGAGTCGCCGGGGTTTTGCCAGTAGGTATGCCAGCCGGGGTCGGGCTCAAAATGCAACACCACGGCAAAGGTCTGCCCTGGCACCACCGTGCTGTACTCGCTGACCAGCTCTGCTCTGATATGCTTAGCTTGCTGCCAGCCGCTACTGCTAGCCTGTGCCGGAAAACTAGCCAGTATGCTGCTAAGAACAAAAAAGGCACTCAGTAGCAGCGTGCTACGGAATAGGATCATTATGTTACCTCTTTATTGGCATTACGTTATTAAGCCAGTTAAGTTCAGAAAAAGTACGCTGTTCGCGGTTTTATTACGCCAAAAACAGCAAAATTTACGACAAAATGCTATATTAGCATCGCTTTACTATGTGGCTAGTCGTGATCACTCCGGCTTGCCTGAACCCACCCCAGTGATGATATGAAGGTTAAACTTAATGAAAGGCATGAAAAAGTCTGCTCTGAATCTGGCAATCTGCGCCGGTTTGTTTGGCGCTGCAAGTTTTGCTGCGATGGCACAAACTCAGGAAAACAACAGCGAGCAACAAGAAAACAAGCTGGAAACCATAACGATCACAGCCCAAAAACGTACTCAGAGCATCCAGGAAGTGCCTATTTCAGTGGCGACTATAAGCCAGGATCGTTTTAACGCGATTTTTTCAAGCGGCGATGATATCACCGCACTGGCCGTTAAAGTGCCGGGTTTGTATGCTGAAACGTCGAATGGCCGGGCTGCACCACGCTTTTATATTCGCGGTTTAGGCAACACAGATTTTGACTTAGCCGCCTCGCAGCCGGTGTCCATTATTATGGACGAGGTGGTAATGGAAAATGTGATATTAAAAAGCTTTCCATTGTTCGATATGCAGGCAGTAGAAGTGATCCGTGGCCCGCAGGGCACCTTATTTGGTCGCAATACCACTGCCGGTATTATTAAGTTTGATACGGTTAAACCGCGCCAGGAATTTGATGGTTATTTTAAAAGCAGTATCGGTAGCTTAGGTATGCTGAACGTAGAAGGCGCTGTGGGCGGCGGCTTAACGGATGAACTTTCTGCAAGGCTTTCATTAATGTCAAACCACCGTGATGACTGGGTTAGCAATAGCTTTACCGGTGATAAAGACGTGATGGGCGGCTATGACGAAAAAGCCGGCCGGGTGCAGTTTTTATATGAAGGTGCCGGTTTTGATGCTTTATTAAACCTGCACAGCCGTAATTACGACGGTACCTCCAGTTTATTCCGCGCCAATATTTTATCGCCCGGCAGTAATAAGTTGAATGAAAACTATGACCGTGATTCGGTAGCGTATAACGAAGGGCGCAATAACCCGCAAAGCTATGATGCTTGGGGCGGTTCATTGAAAATGGACTTTGAGCTACAGAATATGACCTTAACCACTATTTCTGCTATCGAGAAAGCCGATGGCGGCGGGATTGGTGATATTGATGGTGGTAACCCGACCGGCCCTGACTTTATCTTGTTTCAGGCGGTAACCGAAGATCAGTTAAAAGATTTAGAGCAATACACACAGGAAATTCGCTTAGCCAGTGACACCCGTGATGCGCTAAGTTGGCAGGTTGGTGGTTTCTATTTCGACTCAAGCTTCGGCGTAAACAGTATTGATGGTTACTTTGGCGCGACTGAAGTGTTCCACGGTAATACCAGCTGGGCTCTGTTTGGCCAGAGCTCTTACAAAGTCGACGACAAGCTGGATGTCACTGCCGGTATTCGCTATACCGACGATGAAAAAACCTTTTATGTTGGCGAGCAAAACGTTAACGGTTTTGCACTGGTAACCGGTGATGCAAGAATTCAACAGTATGACCCGATTAAAGTGTCTGACGACCAGATCAGCTGGGAGTTAAGTGCTAACTATCGCCTGACCCCAACCACCAGCCTGTTTGCCCGGGTAGCTGACGGCTTCCGTGCACAATCTATTCAGGGCCGCGACGTGGCATTTGAAAAATCGCCATCAGTGGCTGACTCAGAAACTATCTTGTCTTTTGAAGTGGGTGCCAAGTCAGACTTACTGGATAATACCCTGCGCTTAAACGGCGCCTTGTTTTACTACACCATTGATGACATTCAGCTGTCAGCCATTGGTGGTGAAACGCAGGGTAACCAGCTGATCAACGCTAATAAAGGCGTAGGCTACGGCTTTGAAATTGACTTTGACTGGCGTGCCACGCCTTACTTCACCCTTGGCGGTGGTTTCAGTTATAACAATACTGAGCTGCAAGATGACACCTTAGCAGTGGCCTATTGTGGCGCACTAAATTCAAGCTTCCAACCCTACTGTACGCCTCTGGACCCAAGTGCAGGTGATAATCTGGTATTTATCGATGGCAACCCGTTCCCACAAGCACCGGAAACTATCCTGACCTTAAATGGCCGTTACGATTTCCCTATCGAAAGCGGTGAAATTTATGTCTATGCCGATTACCAACTGCAGGGTGAAACCAACCTGTTTCTGTATGAATCTGCAGAGTTTAATTCCGATAATAACTTCGAGGTAGGCTTAAGGGTGGCGTATATCAACTATGAGCATAACTACGAAGTAGGCTTTTTCGGCCGCAATATTACCGATGAAGACAACCTGAAAGGCGCAATCGACTTCAACAACCTGACGGGTTTTGTCAATGAGCCACGGGTATTGGGCGTCGACTTCCGGATTAACTTCTACTAAGCCGCTTTCGCTTAACAAAAAAACGCCGGGACTTATCCCGGCTTTTTTTATTTGTCCCTTAATATTTCCTGTTGTTTATGCTTTCTGGCGTATCGTTGTTGCTTTTTATCCTGCTGCCGTTTTAGCCTGTACTTATCCGGCAACCCACCTAAACTGACGTAGCAGAGTAAAACCCATGGCCGATTTTCGTAGTGACACCGTAACCCAGCCTTGTACCGCTATGCGCCAGGCAATGCATGATGCTGCTTTAGGCGATGACGTATTTAATGACGACCCTACCACCCTTGAGCTGCAGCGTTATGCCGCTGAGCTGCTGGGCTTTGAAGATGCATTGTTTGCCCCCAGCGGTACCCAGACTAATTTAATTGCGATGATGAGTCACTGCCAGCGGGGTGATGAAGCCATTGTTGGCCAGCAATGGCACACCTATAAATGGGAAGCCGGTGGCATGGCGGTACTGGGCTCTATTCAGCCTCAGCCGCTGGAATTGCAAAACGATGGCACCCTGGCGCTGAGCGATATTGCCGCGGCGATAAAACCGGACGATCCGCACTTTGCCCGCACCCGGCTGATTGTCATCGAAAATACCGTGGGTGGTAAAGTGTTGCCACTGCGCTACATGCGCGATGTTGCTGCTCTTGCCCGCGAAAAAGGCCTGAAATGTCATATTGATGGCGCCCGTTTGATGAATGCCGCCGTTGCCCTGGCAGAAGAGCACCAGTTAAGCCCAAAGCAAATGGCGCGTGAGTTATGTCAGGGCTATGATTCCGTATCGTTGTGCTTATCAAAAGGCCTTGGCTGCCCGGTAGGTTCGTTACTGCTGGGCTCAACAGAGTTTATTGCCCGGGCGAAACGCATCAGGAAAATGCTTGGCGGTGGTATGCGCCAGACCGGTGTCCTCACCGCTGCCGGCTTGTATGCTCTTAAGCACAACATAGACCGGCTGGCCGATGATCATCAAAACGCCCGTTATCTGGCCGACGGCTTAGTGCAACTTGCTGATTCGCACGGCGCGCTGCAAAGCCTTAAGGTGATCGCACCACAGACCAATATCGTATTTACCGACATGAGTCCGGCGCTCGCCGAACAGTTGCTACCTTATCTGGCAGAGCATGGCATCAAGGTTACGGCCAGTCGTTATCAGACAGCGCAACACAGCGCAATGCGCTTGCGCTGGGTCTGCCATCTGGATATCAGCCGCAGTCAGATAGAACACACTCTGGCGTTAGTCGGCGAGTTTACAGTGAAATAAGCAAAGTAACTGAAAGCCTGCGGCCAGCCAACCGGTCTGATGTAGTGAGCTGACGGCGTCAGTAGCCAACGCAATCGCAGGAGCACCTAATGAAATACCTGAGTTTTATTGTCGCACTATTACTAACACTGCTGGTGTTTTCAGCCCTGAATGCGCCTGCACGCGAATTACCTGTCGCCACCTCTGTTAAGCCACAGCAACTGGCGTCTGACATGCCGCTTACAGCCCAGCTGGATACTATCGTATTGGGGTCTGGCTGTTTTTGGGGCGCGGAGATGCGTTATGAAAAACTGCCTGGTGTCATTGATGCCGTATCAGGTTATGCCGATGGTACAGGGGTGGAGCCAAATTATCGGGCTATTACAAAGCGCAGTAACAAAATGAACCCAAATAACCACGCTGAGGTGGTACAGGTAACTTTTAATCCACAACAAATCAGCCTGGAAGCGTTGCTTCAGCATTATTTTGAAAGCCATGATCCTACCCAGCTTAACCGCCAGGGCAATGATATTGGCACCCAGTACCGCTCTATTATTCTGAGCAACAGCCCAGAGCAGCAAGCCCGGGCACAAGCCGTAATGCAGCAATATCAGCCATTGTTAACTGCTGCTGGCTACGGTCAAATCGCTACCCAGTTAAAACCACTTACCGAGTTTTTTCCTGCAGAGCAGTATCATCAGGATTATATTGCCAAAAACCCCAATGGCTACTGCCCGGATCATTCTACCGGCGTGCGCTTTAACCGTGATGCTGCAGCAGAAGTAGCCGCGGTGGATAACAGTGAAATGCAAAACGGTAAGCATATTCTGGTGATAGATTCCGAAAACTACTGCCCTTACTGCGAGAAGTTTAAAGCAGAGGTTGCCAATAGCTATCAGGGTGATATCCCGATGCATTTCCGCTACGCCAGTCAGCTTAAAGGTCTGACTGTGACTTCACCTACCTGGGCTACGCCGACTATCATTTTGCTGGAAGATGGTAAAGAAGTGTTCGCCCGCCAGGGGTTTATGTCTGCCGACGAATTTTATTTGCTGCTGGGTAAATTTAAGTTGGGTGACAGCGAAGCATTTGATGTTGCTTTTGACGAAGGCACTGATCAGCGGTTTTGCAAAGAGTATCAAATATTTAAGAACACCCCTGATGGCGTTTTTGTAGATAAACTCAGCGGTGCAGCCCTTTTTGACACCCGCGATCGGTTCAACTCAAACAGTGGCTGGTTATCCTTTACCAGACCGGTAAAGGATGCGGTGATTGAAAAGCCCGATAATCGTTATGGTATGCGTCGCACCGAAATTCGCGCCAAAGTATCGGGTATTCATTTAGGTCATGTGTTCGGCGATGGCCCCAACGGTCAGCCGCGTTACTGCATCAATGCTACCGTGCTTGATTTTGTACCACGCTCAGAAGCCGGCTAATCTGCCGGTTTGCCGGCCGCTTTATTGCCAGCTGCCGGCAGCAGGTTTTCCTCAGCCGATTGGTTAAGCTCGTCATTCAGCTGTTGCTCAATAGAGGTGTCGGCACTGACATCCACTGCCGCCATCTGTGGTGAGTTGAGCACTGATGCCGCTGACTCAGCTGCAGAGCTTGCAGCACTGTTATGTGCCGCCATATCAACCATATGCAGCCGGTAAATCGGCTCAGGCATTTCAATACCTGCCTGGTCAAAGGCCGTTTTGACCAGCCGGATCGCTTCACTGCGTGCCTTAAGAAAGTCAGTCTGCTGCTGATCAATCCAGGCCAACACTCTTACCGTTACCGCACTGTCACCCAGCTCCAGCACCAGCACCCGCGGCCGGGGCTCGCTTAGAATGCCGGGCATATTGCTTAAGGTGCTGATTGCTAAATCTCTTACCCTCACCAGGTCAAGCTCTACCGAAACGCCAACGTTAAACTCAAACCGGCGCAACGGGTTGCGGGTAAAGTTGGTCATTGGCGAAGTAATGATCTGACTGTTAGGAATTCGTAAATGGTTACCGTCTAATGTCATTAGTACCGTATCGCGTGACGTCAGGCGCATTACTTTGCCGGTCATATCAGCAACCTGAATAAAATCACCTATAGCGAACGGGTTACGGGTACTGAGTAACACACCGGCCAGGTAGTTTTCGACAATATTGCGAAAAGCAAAACCCAGCGCGATACCAATAACCCCGGCAACCCCCAGCATGGCGCTGACTAATGCGGTGGCATCCAGCAACTCCAGCGCAATTAAAATGCCAATACTGGTCACAATTAACCGGACAAAGCGCATTCCCAGGTTAGTAGCCAGTTCACTAAGCCCTACCCGGCGTAGTAAAGCATTTCGCCTGGACAGCCAGCTCCCCAGCAGAGAAAACAGCACAACCGCCAGCACCGCCAGCAATAACAAGGGCAACATTTGCACGGTAGTGGCCAGCATTTCCCGGAATTTTTCGGCGGCGGGCTCCAGGCGCGAGCTTACCGCTAGCTGCTCCTGCAATTGGTTTTGCACATGCACCACCCCTTCCAGTCGGCTGGCAATTGCCGTTAGCTGATTCCTCAGCTGAGCACTGGCTACCTCACCCTGCAACTTGACTACGCCAGCACTGACACTGATCTCCACCTGCTCCAGGCCGTTAATGGCCGCAGTTATCTCACCAAGCCGCGCCGCAATTGCCTGATCCTTGGGTGCATTCACTACTTTTATCTGTGTATCAGGCTGCTCGCTGTCGGCTTGCATCGCAAGAGCTCCAGGGCGACCCAATACACCAATCAGTAGTGCTAGCTTAATCCATTGGTGCATTACGTCTCCAACTTAAGCTTATTTTTAGTACGTTAACTATAGCAGGTTGCTATTTCAGCACTGTTAACCCGAGTTACGCATCCCCGCCGCAATACCGGCAATACTAACCATCAGCGCGCGGCTGATCATCGGGTTTACCCGCTCGGGCTGGTGCCGTACCCGGTGTAACAGTTCAGCCTGCAGAATATGCAGTGGGTCAACATAGGTGTTACGCAGCATTATCGATTCGCGGATCCAGCTCTCTTTGGCCATTAGCGTGTCGCTATGAATCAGCTTTAACAGCAATTGTCGATCGGCGGTTAATTGCGCTCTGAGCTCCTGCCCTAAATGTTTAAACTCGTCCGGTACCAGTACCTTGTCGTAGTAAGCGGCAATATCGACATCCGCTTTTAAAAACACCATTTCCAGCATCGACATCCGGGTCGCAAAAAATGGCCACTGCTGCTGCATTTCATCCAGCAGTGCGGTGTTGTTCTGCTCTGCCACTTTGGTCAGAGCGGAGCCGGCACCCAACCAGGCGGGTAGCATTAAGCGGTTTTGTGACCAGGCAAATTGCCAGGGGATAGCCCGCAGGCTTTCCACGCCGCCAGTAGGGTTGCGTTTCGCCGGCCGGCTACCGAGCGGCAACTGGCCCAGTTCCTGCTCGGGCGTGGCGGCCCGGAAATAACCAACAAAGTCTTTATTGTGGCGCACCACCGCCCGATACGCCTCGCACGAATCATCGGCCAACTGTTGCATTAGCTCACGCCAACGTTGCTTTGGCACTGGCGGTGGTAGCAATAAGCCTTCCAACACGGCACTGGCATACAGTGCCAGGCTGCGCTCTGCTAACTTAGGCAGGCCAAATTTAAAGCGAATCATCTCGCCCTGCTCGGTAACCCGTAAGCCACCAGCCAGTGAACCCGGGGGCTGCGATAAAATTGCCGCATGGGCTGGGCCGCCGCCACGGCCGATGGTACCGCCACGGCCATGAAACAAGGTCAGTTGCACCTTCGCTTGCTGACAAATGGCCACTAACGCTTCCTGCGCGCTGTACTGGGCCCAGGCAGCCGCAAACACCCCGGCGTCTTTAGCCGAGTCAGAGTAGCCAATCATCACTTCCTGCTTACCGTTAATATAGCCGCGGTACCAGTCGATACTCAGCAATTTTTGCATACAACTGGGGGCATTCTGTAAGTCGCTCAGGGTTTCAAACAAGGGGGCCACCGGCATCGGGAAGCTACTGCCGGCCTCTTTTAGCAGCAATTGCACCGCCAGCACATCAGAGGGTTTACCAGCCATCGAGATGACATAGGTACTTAGTGCCTCGCTACCATGACGGGCCACAATATCGCAGGTGTCCAGCACTTCCTGCACATCGTCTGAAGGCTGCCAGTGTTTGGGAAATAACGGCCGGCGGTTGGCCAGCTCTGTCAGTAAAAAGGCCTGGCGGGCACTTTCGTCCCAGGCGCTGTAGTCGCCTAATCCCAGATGCTGGGTTAATTCAGCAAATACCTGAGCGTGGCGGCCGGCATCCTGGCGGATATCCAGCTTTAACAGGGTTAAACCAAAAGCATAAGCGCGGCGAATGGTATCCAGCAACCGGCCATTGGCAATGACGGCCATGCCGCAGTCAAGCAATGACTGGTAACACAGCAACAAGGGCTCAAGCAATTGCTGATTGTGCCAGATTAAATTTTCTGGCCGCTGCAAACGGTCATGTTTCAGTGCTTCGGTCAGCCAATCGCGGCTGCGTAGCAAACCTGCCTGCAATTGGTTCAGCACCAGCCGATAGGGCTCACTGGCCTCACCCGCTGCTGCACGCAGCGCATCGTTGGCCTGAGACATCGATAACTCACTGCTGAGTAAATCTAAATCAGCCGCAAATAAGTCGGCCGCTTTCCAACGGCTTAACAACAGCACCTGCCGGGTGACTTTGGCCGTAACAAAAGGGTTGCCGTCGCGATCACCGCCCATCCAGGATGAAAATTTCACTGGCGCAGCATCCGGGGCCAGGCCTTTGCCGGTAGCGCCCAGCAATTTGTGATCCAGTTCCCGCAAAAAATCCGGTATCGCCTGCCATAACGAGCTTTCAATCACTGCAAAGCCCGATTTAGCTTCATCGACTGGGGTCGGCCGCTGCTCCCGAATTTCATTGGTGTGCCAGGCCTGCGCAATTAACTCGCTGAGCCTTAATTCTACTTTTTGCTGCTCGGCAACGGTTAAATCCTGCTCCAACTCGGTTAAACAGGCGGCAATTTCGGTCAATTTATGAATAAGCGTTCGGCGCGACACTTCAGTGGGGTGGGCGGTCAGCACCAGCTCAATCGATAAATTGGCCACCGCCTCGGTTACTTTGTTGTTATCGAGCTTTTTTTGTTGCAGCAGACTGAACAACTCCTGCAACGGCTCAGGTTTTTCAATACTGGCATGGCCAATCCGGCTGATCGTATGGTGCTGCTCAGCTAAATTAGCCAGATTTAAAAACTGGGCAAAGGCACGGGCGACCGGCAGTAATTCATCGTCGCTTAAGCTGCGCAATACCTGCTTTAATTTATCTGCTTGTAGCTCCTCGCCCTGACGCGCCGCTTTGGAAAGCATCCGAATTTGCTCTACCCGCTCCAGCAGGGCATCGCCCAGCTGGTTACGAATAGTGTCACCCAGCTGGGTACCCAGCAAGCCAACATTGGTTTTTAGTGCAGCGTAATGGTCCATTAGTTTGTCTCCATGGTGACAGATAGCTCTACCCTAGCCTGTTATTTATTGGTACTCAACACTGATAGGTTACCAAAGCAGCAACGAAATTGGTCAGACCAAATTACCAAAAAGAGTTTAGCACTTTTTTTTAATTCATCGGGAATAAAACAACTCGCTGCATCGTTATCGCTATGTCAATCACGACAAAACGAGGAATATGACCATGAAAAAGATATTAACCCCTACTTTACTTGCCTTAGCGTGTTTGTCAGCCTTTGGCCACGCCGCCGATGTTAGCATTGCCGCACAAAGCAATAACAACGTGCAGCTAAACGCCAGTCAGCAGCAGATGGCAAGCAACCCAGTGCAAATATCCGGTTCAGCCAGCAGCAACCAGCAAACCCAAACTCAAGCCAGTGCAGAGCCAGTGTCAATGACCGGCATGGCGGCAGCGGACAATAGCGGCGAAACCAATGCTGCAGCAGATACCGCAGCGCAAGACGAGACAACTGAGATGACACCGGCTCTAGCACAGAGCTCGCTGGCCAGCACCGTTGACACCTCTGCTAGCGCAAGCACCCGCCTGCTAACCAGTATAGCTGACAACAGTGCCTCGCTATTAGCAGAGACTTCAGCGACAGCCGTTGCCGCCCTGGGTAGCGCGGCGGATCTCACTGCAGCAACGGCATCCGCGGTCAGTGCAAATGCTGACGTAGCAAGCACTATTGGCGCTAATGCGGCCAACGCCGTGACTGCTGTTGCAGCGCAAACCAGTAGTGAAGTAGCAGGCGCCGTAACCGCCAACACTGCGGGTGCCGTGCAACAGCAGATTATGACGAGCACCAGCCAACTGCTGCAACAAAGTACGACTGCCGAAGTTGCGCAAAGTGTTACTCAGGCAGTAAACGCCGAAGTGAGCAATACGGTGCGCAACACTATTAATTTATCAACCGGACTGTAATTGCCAGCTGGCGCCGCTAGGGTGGCGCCAGCTTTGGTAAGGAGAGAAATTATGGCGCTTATGCAACGACCTGCAATGATTAGCTCAGCAATAGCCATGTTGTTCAGCAGTTTCTCCAGCCCTGGCGCTGAGACGCTCAGTTATACCGGCAAAGCCCGGGTAGGTGGAGAATACCAGTCCAATGTTAATATCAGTGCGCTGGAGCAGGCCAGTGGCAAGGCTGATACTGCTCGGCTGTTAGAAGCGGAGCTTTCTGCAAGCTGGCAGGCTGGTAAAAAACTGAAACTGGACGCAGGTTATAGTATTCAGGATAAAAATTATCAACAGGCCGATGACTTTAACACCCGTATCCAACTTGCTTATCTGGATGCCAGTTACCAACTGGCCAAACACAGTGTCGGCGCCAATATTTATTATGCTGACGCGACGCTGGATAACGCCGCCTTTCTCACGCTTAATCAAGCAAGCTTTTATGGCATGATCAGTGGCAGCGACAGCTGGTTTATTCGCCCGGCTCTGACGATGGCGGAAAAAAGCTTTGCACAGAATGTTGAGCGCAACGCTGAGACGGTTACCGTCAGTGCGGACAGTTTTTGGTTCTCGGCCTCTGGCCAGCGTTTTTTGTCGGTGGGCATCGTATGGGAGGATGAAAACAGTCGCGATAATGCCTTTAGCTACGCGGCACCAGGTGTCAGAGTAAAAGTCTCAAACCGTTTTAGCCTGTGGCACTATCAGCAGCAACTGCAGCTTGGCGCCAGGTTAAGCCAGCGAGACTATCGCGCGACTGAGCGCTCAGACACTCAGACTGTCATTGAGGCAAGTTGGCAGGTTAACGTTAATCAGCATGTTGCGCTAATAGGCAAGGCGGAACACGGCAACTTCAGCTCTAGCCTGGACAGTGCAGATTACCGGGAAACCCGGACCGCTTTGCTATTCCAGCTGGGTTTTTAGTGGCGCCGCTATCACGCCAAAACCAAATTGAGGATCTTTGCCTGGCCCGCCTAACTCGCGGGCTTGTGCTATTAACGCCAGACGAATTTGCGCTACGCTAAGTTCTGGCTGCTGCGCTCGTAAGCACGCCACTGCTGCACTGACCACCGGGGTTGCGATAGAGGTACCACTTTGCTTAAGCACATCACCGTCTGCCCGCAGTGCCGGTACATGTACCCCCAGCGCAGCAAAATCAATATAATCGCCCTGGTTAGCCCAGCGATACAATTGCCATTGCGGGTCAACCGCTGTTACGGCCAGCACCTCGTTATACGCTGCCGGATATAATGGTGCAGCCGCAGGGCCGCCATTCCCTGCCGCAGCAACCAGCATTACCTGCTGCGCTGCTAACTGACGCACAACGCCAGCCAATACCGGGTTGTCCGGCCCGGTCAGACTCATATTAATCACCCGCACCTGTTGGCTTGCCAGCCAATCTAACGCCTGCACAATATGCGACAGCGTGGCAGATTGCTGATAAAGATTGCTGGAATAAAAAGCACTGGCGCTGTACAGACTTAGCGTTGGCAGCAAGGGTGAATTAACATGCTGCCCCGCCAGCACCCCGGCGATGGCCGTACCATGGCCATAGCTTTGCGCGATATCTGAGGGCAAAAAGTTGCGCTGCTCAATTTTTAACTGTCCGGCTTGTTGTTGCAGTGCCGGATGTTGCAGGGCTATCGCGGTGTCAACCATACCCAGGGTTACCGGCAGCTGGCACATCGCAACATCACCGTATGCTAAGGCCTCTTTGCCAGCAAGTGGCGCCGTGTCTGGCTGGTTTTTTGGCTCGTTTTGTGGCTGATATAGATGGTTTCGCCCGGCCAGGGTAGTTAGTGTCCGGGTTAGTTTAGTATCTAATGCCTTAGCTGAATCCAGTTCTGCAGGCACTTTTATCTTGATCAGCAGTAAGCCAAGAGCGTGTAGTTTATGTTCGCTTTGTACTAAGGCGGGCAACTGTGGCCAGTCGCCAAGCAATTGCTGCCACTCGCTACCACTTAGCAGTAACAGCCATTCCCGCTCTATCGCCCGAAACCCTTGCTCTACTTCCACTTCACGCCAGCTAAGCTCACCGCGTTGGTTTACGATATCCAGAGTTTTTGGTAGCACAGTTAACGGATCGGGTAAGGCCGCCTGCCTGGCTAAATGCTGCGCCAATTGTTGTTGCTGTATCAGCTGTTGTTGCAACTGCTCAGTATTGCGCTGCACCCGATCAGTTACCTGCGGCACAATGTCGGGTAGAACACCAGGTAGTGCATCGGGGGCTAATACCTGACTGAAGCCTTGCTGTGGCATACTAAGCAAAACGGTGATCAATAACAGAGGTGCTTTCATCATATTCCCTGCAACTTAAGTTAAGTAATACAACATTAAACGGCTGGCTGGAAAAAAAATTCCCTCTATGCTGGAATAACTTTCGCTGCTGAGCCGTTATCAGGGTAAACAGGAGTATAACCTAACCATGAAAGCAGAACTAAAACTACTATTGCCCGCCTTGCGCCGCTTTGCTTATTCGTTAACCGGCAGTATGGCCGATGCTGATGACTTATTGCAGAACACCGTGCTGCGACTGCTCGATTCGCCGCCCGCTACCGGTATACCCCTGCCGCAGTGGGCTTTTAAAATATGTCGTAACCTGTGGATAGACGACTACCGGGCCCAAAAAGTCCGGCAACAGGCTGCCACCAAACCTGAATTACAACAGGAAAACTATACCGATGGCGAGCAGGATATGCTGAATGACATTCAGCTATCTGAAGTGAATACCGCAATGGGCACCTTGCCCGACGAGCAACGAGAAGTGTTATCGCTGGTGGCGGTACAGGGCTTAAGCTATGCCGAGGCCGCCACGATACTGGCAATCCCAGCAGGCACTATTATGAGCCGGCTGGCCCGTGCCCGGGTCGCCATGGTTAACGCCCTGCAACAAAAAGGAAGCCTGGCATGAACATAACCGATGAAATGTTATCTGCTTTTTTAGACGCTGCCTTGCCCGAGCTGCAAATGGAGCAGATAAGGCAACAACTTATTGACGATGAACAGCTCACTGAGCGCCTAGCCGAGCTCGCCATGGTGGATAGCATGGTAGTGCAGCACTACCAGCAAATTGATCACAAGCCGATGCCCGCAAGCGTATTGCAACTGTTGGAGACAGAACCAGCAACTGATAGCAATGTTGTGGCATTTCCTTGGTGGCGCCGGGCGCAACAGCAGTTACAGCAACATGCCGCCGCCGTTGCCTGTATTGCTGTTTTTGCAGGTTATGGTGTTGCGCAGCTTGGCGGCCAACCGCCAAGCGCCCCCACCGCCATAGGCCAGAGTGTCGCCGAGCTGTTGAACAGTTCAGCCAGTGGCCAAACCTATGCTATCGCCCAACAGCAATTGACCCCACGGCTGAGTTTTATCAGCCAGGATGGTGATTTCTGCCGCCAGTACAGCCTGCAAGATAACGCGCTGAATACTGAAAATATTGCCTGTCGTAAACAAGGGCAATGGGCGCTGCAAGCTAGCTTAGCCACTGTCCGGCAAGCCGGGGCCGGTAATTATCAAACCGCATCAGGCCCGCAGGCGTTAGACAGTATTTTAGATGAGCTAATGGCCAGTCCACCACTAAGCCTGGCCGCCGAGCAGCAATATTTATCCACGGATAATTCTCTTTAATTACAGAGGTGAAACATGAAGCAACGTACTCAACTTACCAGTTTTTTTATTTTGTGTACTGCGCTGCTGTTAACGGCATGCAGCAGCCAGCCTGATTACCGGCCCGCTAAAGGCAATGGTTACGGTTACAAAGAGCAACAAATCAGTGCGAATTACTACCGGGTAAGCTACAAAGCCCGTGGGGATAACAGCGATGAAGCTAAAGCCTATGCCATGCGCCGGGCTACCGAGCTTACAGCAGCACAAGGCTATGACTGGTTTGTTGTGATGGACAAAGAAACCACAACCGAGCGCCAGCAAGATAACGCTAACCGGTTGGGTGCCGGTTACCAAACCACCGCGGTCAGGGATTGTGGCCTGCTCGGGTGTCGCACTCGCACGGTGCAACAGCCAAGTTACGAAATAGGCGTAACGGCCGGTGGCAAACAACAGGTTGAAGCCGTACTTGAAATCCGTATGGGTAAAGGGGTAATGCCAGACGGAGTCAACAGCTACCCGGCAAGATAAAATAAAGGTAAAGTTAATACCGAACGATGTGGTCGCAGGTCACTCGCGACATTATTGCGTGCCGTCATACAAGATGACGGCATTTTTTCCCTGATGTTTTACCTGATAAAGCGCATTATCAGCACACTTTAATAACGTATCTAATTCCCCCGTTTGCTCTGCGTCAATAACACATACCCCAATACTTACCGTAAACGGCTGCAACGTAACACTATCCGCTGATGGTCTTTCCTGCTCAAACCGCTCAGCCAGTTTTTGTTGGAATCGTTGCAGGGTACTGACCACCTTAGCAGGGTTGTCAAACAGCATGGTTAAACCAAACTCCTCGCCCCCCAAACGGCCAATAATATCTTCTGCCCGAAAAAAGTCTTTCATGCAGCAGGCCAGAAGGTGCAGTGACGCGTCACCTGCGGCATGACCAAATTGATCATTGATGCTCTTAAAGTCATCGACATCAATCATAGCTACCGCCAGGCTTTGCCCATTACGGCGGGTCAGGCTTAAAAAAGAATTGCTCATTTCCAAAAAATAACGGCGGTTGGGGACATCCGTTAACACGTCGTAATACGCAAGACGTTGTAACTTTCTGTTTGCTGCAATCAAGTCAACGGTGCGCTGCCGGACGACATCTTGCAAATTCTCTTTTAATTGTTTTAAATCGCGATTGCGTTTTTCCAGCTGCTCCGCGTAAAAAGTCTGCTCAGTAACGTCACGCTCAATTGCAGCAAAATGAGTAACCTCACCATTGCGGTTTTTCAACGGAATAATGTTCATATCGATAAAGTACGGCTGGCCACTTTTCGTATAATTTAACAATGTCTCGCGTACAGCCTGTTTTTTTTCTAGCGACGTTTTAATTCGGTCCCTGGCAGCTTTGTCAGTAAACTTTCCCTGCAATAACCTTGGTGTATCGCCTATCACTTCTTTTGCGCTGTAACCGGTAAGACGTTCAAACGCGTTATTCACATAAACAATTTTGGGGCCTGATGGCTCTTCAATATCATCCGCTTCGGTAACGATAATAATATCGCCTGCACTTTGTACAATTTGTTCAAACGAAAATAAGCTACCGATATTTTCCAGGGCGTACAATGTGACAACAATAAAAGCCATGCCAGATTCAGATGACTTTTCAATGACCGCATTCACTTTAAACCATTTAGTGTCATCATGTTTAAAATCCAGCACGCCCACCACTTCACCATACAGTGACGACTCCGAGGACTTTACCTTATTGACCGGAAATTCTGATACATGTAACTGTTTGTGATGCTCATCGATAAGATGCCACTGCGGATCTACCGCAACTGACCCTATTAACTGCTCGTAGCTAAGATTTAACATGGTTAGCGCGGTTGGATTGGCATACACCACAGTCGTGTCCCACTGATGCACAATAACGCCGATCCCTGCTGTATCTATCAGCCGGGCAAAATCAATGTTGGCTAACCCTGTGTTGTTATGCTTTAAATGATCCATTGTTGCAACCCGGCAACGTCATGCAACTGACATAACTTAAGGTGTAGTACAAAAAACGCTGGCTGTCAGCTCGCAACCAGTGCTATCTTTTGGCTATTGACAGTGCATGCTGCAGTATTGCTCAACACCATACTGTCGCCAGACTTCTATCCCGGAACCCGTTTAATGACCACACCAGCAAGCAGCTCAACCCGCCCGGTTAAACAAAAAAAATCAGACTTTTTAAGTAACATGATTTTTAATATTGTGGTGCCGGCGGTTATTCTCAGCCGTTTTAGCAGTGAAGACACGCTTGGGCCGGTATGGGGGGTGGTCGTCGCATTGGCTTTTCCACTGCTGTTTGGCCTGTGGGAGCTGGTTAAGCTAGGCAAGGTAAACTTTTATTCAATCCTGGGCATTATCAGCGTACTGCTTACCGGCGGCATCAGCCTGTTGCAACTGGACCCTTCCTATATTGCAATTAAGGAAGCGATGATCCCGGCCATTATTGGTATTGTGGTACTGTTAAGCCAATACACGCCCTTCCCGCTGGTGAAAAAGTTACTGATTAACCCCGAGTTGCTGGATACCGACAAGTTGTATCAGGCGTTAGCACAGCAGCGCAACCGTGAGTTGTTTGAACAACGGGTGGCACGCGCCGGCTATATTGTTGCCGCGGCCTTTTTTGTCTCGGCCACCCTCAACTATGTGCTGGCAAAAGCCATCGTCGTTAGCCAGCCCGGCACCACGGCGTATGCCGAGGAGCTTGGCAGGATGACCTGGCTCAGCTATCCGGTTATCGTACTGCCCGTCATGGTGATGCTGATGGGCGCCATAATTTATATGTTCAGCCAAATCGGCAAACTGACTAAACAATCGTTAGAAGACTTTATTCTGCAGTAGGTTTAGTTGCCTTTATATCAGATCGGAGCGCCGCTAATTCCTGTTGCAACAGCTGCATCTGCAGCAGCAGTTGCTGCTGCGTGGCCTGATCGGCATCATGCTCTTCTTTATGCTCTTCTTCGTGCATGCTTTGCACAGCGTTAACAATAACCGCGATAAACAGGTTTAGCATGGTGAAGGTGGCGATAAGAATAAAAGGCACAAAGAACGCCCAGGCATACGGAAACTGTGCAATAACCGGCCGGGCAATGCCCATTGACCAGCTTTCCAGTGTCATTATCTGAAACAGGGTATATAACGACGCCCCGAGACTGCCGAACCACTCAGGAAAGGCGTCACCAAATAACTTGGTTACCATAACCGCCGCCACGTAGTATATGAGCGCCAGCACCATGGCAATCGACAACATGCCGTTGAGTGATTTAATTAATGCACCAACTATTTTGCGCATGGACGGCACAAAGGTCAGCACCCTTAATACCCGCAGCACCCGTAGCGCACGCAATACAGCAAAAGGCCCGCTGGCCGGCACTAAGGCAATACCCACCACAATAAAGTCGAAGATACTCCAGCCATCTTTAAAAAATGCCAGCCGGTGCACATAAATACGCAGGCCAATTTCCAATACAAACACGGCCAGAATTATTTTATCAAGCAGCAACAGCGTCGGACCGACCGCCTGCATAATGGTGTTAGAGGTTTCCAGCCCCAGTAACACGGCATTAAGCAAAATTAGCGCCAGCAAACTGCGCTGAACACCGCTACGCTGCAAAAAATGGCCTACTTTATGCCGAAAAGAACTTACCCCGGGCAAGCTGTTACTACTCATACCGCACCTCAGAATTAAACTGGCGCTATTGTATGTCAACAGTAACAACCGTCAATCGCTGTTTAGCAAGGTTACAATAATTGCGACAAAGGACTCTTAACACCCGCCGCCCCGCGGTTCAGAACATGGGTGTAAATTTGTGTAGTACGCACATCGGTATGGCCCAATTGCTCTTGCACGGTTCTAATGTCCATACCTGCCTCCAATAAGTGAGTTGCAAAGCTATGCCGAAAGGTATGACAGGTAACACTTTTCGCAATAGCTGCTTTTTTGGCTGCGGCGCGCACTGACTTTTGTAAACCGGACTCATCAATATGATGTCGTCGCAGAGAACCAGATTGCGGATCAATACTCAATCGGGAAGACGGGAATAAATACTGCCACCCCAGCTCTTTGGGTGCTGCGGGGTATTTTCGTGCGAGGGCAAAGGGCAGCCAGACTCCGGCAAAGTCAGCCGTTTGCATGTCTTGTTGATAAAAGGCATCAACCAGACTAATTTGACGTTTCAGTGGTTCAATTAGCTCCGGTGCCAGTGTTACCCGTCTGTGCTTGCCGCCCTTACCATGCCATATCATCAGTGACAGATAGTCAAAATCTATAGCATTTACTCTTAACCGCACCGCCTCCATTAAGCGCAAGCCACTTCCATAAAGCAATTGTGTTAACAAAACATATTGCGGATCAATAACACTTAATAGTTGTTTAACCTCAGTTTTTGTTAATACTACAGGCAACTTTCGCGGTTTAGCAGCCTGATTAAAATTAAGGTTTAAGCCCAGTGGTTGCTGCAAAACCTCTTTGTAAAGAAAATTTAAAGCATTCAGTGCCAGCGCCTGTGTCTGCACTGCTACATTATGTGTTACCGCCAGATACGTTAAAAATTGTTCTACATGCTCATTGCTTAAATTCTTTGGGTGCTGTTTTTTATGAAATAAAATATAGGCCTTAATCCAGTGCAAGTAAGTTTCAATAGTGCGCTTAGCATAGCGTCGCTTATACATCTCTTCTGCGACATATTGTAAAAATGGCGATGAACCCGACATAGCAGACCTTCCAAATAAAAAGCACTGTTTAAGTATACAGTTATTTTTAAATTGTCAAGGCCTCTTGTTAGACGGAAATTTCCGTATTTTCTACCAGGTGTCACGCAGCACTAACTTCAACCAGTTGTAAACTTTTTAAATTCCAAGTAATGTTTCGCGCTATTAATTTACAAAAGCGGAAAAATCCGTGTTTAAATACGGATTTTTCCGCCCAATAAGCGTTATAACTCACGGAGAGTAAATTGAAAGACTCGCTTTTTTTAACAATTGTCGCTGGTGTCAGTGTATTTGTGCTGGGGCAGTTTTTTCTGAAGCTGATTCTTGATCCCATAGTTGCATTCAAAACCGTTTTAGGTGA
>NZ_JBFJPY010000054.1:0-22917 GCF_041616895.1 Arsukibacterium sp. | reverse complement strand
CCGCAGTATCTACAAGCCGCCAATACAAGTCTTTGTCTTCTTCGTAGCGCAGCGATTCGTCAAACCCACCAACTTGTTTAAATAGTTTCGATTTTACAATTGTACAATTTAGGTGAGCGAAGCCACGTGCAGACAGCAACCACTCAACACTGGCTTTTACCGTGCTTGCCATAATTGGTAACTGGTTTTTAGCTGAATCTCTTAGCGATTCAAGCCATAGAGGGGTTGTTACTAAGGTACCGTCAGCTTTGACTGCTTTTTGGTTTGTAAAATACAGTTCTAATTCATTTGCTGCATAGCAAGCTTGAATAAATCTCTCAAGATGTGAGCTATCGTTCCAAATATCATCATCGTCTAAAAAAGCAAGAAAATCACCACTCGCGTTCTGAGCAGCTGTATTTCGCGCAAAGCTGGGACCATGGCCGTTTGGCCGCTTGGGTAAATAGATAAATTTAACACGGCTGTTATTGTTATTTTCAATCACATGATAGTGAGTTAAATGCTCTTCATCACTGCCATCATTGACAACAATGACTTCAATATTAGGATATGACTGGGCGAGAACAGAGTTAAGTGCCGTTAAAAACTCCTCTGGGCGATTTCTGGTGGCAATCAACACCGATATTTTAATGCTTTGGGTAGTCAATTTATTCATCCGTTTCCACTTGTTGAGTCCATTCGGGCATTTTTATGCTCGCCATTTAAAAGCATTAGCATATTTTGGTGTGCAAAGCACTAATCAAGGTTTCTCTGACACTATGTTGAATAGCTAAAAACTCCATATTTTTAGCTCACTGTGCTGCAGCCTTAAAGTGTTTAAGTATATTCTTCAATGCCTCAGAAATTAATTCATAGCACCTTTGTACCCCCTGCTCACCTGTCTTATAAGGATCGTCGATATTTTGGTAGGTACCCAAATGCTGCGGAACAAAGTCTGCCAAGTTAAACACATGTTTGGCTTGATAGAACCGATCTAACTTATCTTTATTTAATTCATCAAAAATAATTAGAATATCGTCTTCATGAATATGTTCCTGGCGCAGCCATTTTGAACGATGCGATGCTAAATTTATCCCGAAACGTTTTGCGACATCAAGGCACTCAGTTGGGCTTTCACGATTCTCATTGAGGTGAAAACCGAATGAGTCAACACGCCAATCTAACTCGAGCTCGTCTATAAGGACTTGCAAGAAACGATGGGCAAAAGGACTGCGCATGATATTGCCGTAGCAAATTATTTTAATTTCTGCCTTGGTTGCGTTTTGCAAACACGCTATTAATTCAGCCATTTGTTCAGTTTGCAGCGGATGTTTGTACCACGGGAGCTTTGGAGCAAGAATATTTTTATAAAACTGGGAGACCTCATTTTTGAATGGCGTTACATCGGCTCGCATATAGCTGTCAATGCGCTCTTTACCTATGAGTATTCGACTAAAGCTCAGTAGGCGCGTAAATAACGAAAATAGAGCATGAGCTTTTGAGCCCTGGGCCAGGTTAACTTCAAGCTCTTTTTTAATATCAAAAATGTCATTGGTCAAACTACGTGCGTAAACACCAACCTTATAGTGTTGTTGGTCAGGGAGAGCTGCAACTAACGTTTGTTTAGTTTGATTCTGTTTAGAAAGAAGCGCGTCAACATACAGCGTTGGAAAATCAACACCAGCATATATCGCTAATGGCAACGAGCCCCAAAATCGAGCGTTTACTTCAATCAGTATCCAGTCTCCTGTTTGGCTGTTTTTCTTAAATTCAAACATCCCAACACCGGTATAATTAGTGGCCTGGCATAATTTAACACACGCTTCTGCCATACCTTTGTCGAGCTTTATAGACTTACGGTATGAACTCCCCCCCCCGGTCTTGGGTTCATGAACCCGCGTATGGGCAAAAAAAGCCAATATTTTGCCTTCCAGCGCCAAAACCGAGATACCTTCTCCAGTACCCGCAAAGTAACTCTCGACTAAATATTCATCATTTAAATTAAATTGCTGCTGCCAAGCTATATAGTTCGCTTCGGAATTGATGATCTCGACTTTTTGTCTTTTGGATAACGCGTCAGACTTAAACGATAAGGTAGGCTTAATCACAAACTGGTCGCCAAATTCTGCCAACAACTCCTTATACTGTATAGCTTGCAATGACATTAGCCGACCTGGAGCATGTCTAACTCCCACTCTTTTAGCTAAAGCTTTCGTAGTATATTTATCAAATAAATGAGCAATGACTTCATCATTTGGTATCGCCAGGGCCGTATCGTCGGGAAAATGCTGTCGATTTTCATAAAGAGGAAATATAGCCCTTTCATCGCATGGCACAATTGCTTGGTAAAGCTCTGCTTGAGCCAGCTTAATTAGCTGCTCTAACCACTGCTCACTGGTATAGGCTTGGTAGTTAAAATGATAGGCCTGCCGAATATATTTTGATTTTAAAGACGGCGAGAGTCTGTCATAGCAAATAACATCCACGGTGTAACCGGACTGACCGAGAGATCGAATGACACTTAAAAAGCTGCGCGTATCTTCGCCTAATACCAGAACTTTACCGCGCTGATGCGTCATAAGTTTGCCTCAAAATATTTAGCAGACGAGTTAACGACTAACATTATGTATGTTAATTCTGCCATTCCGACAAAATCGGAACTGTTTGTATTAACTAAAGACATTTAAAGCAAAATCTCTGCAACTGGGAGATGCCCCAAAAAATTCTGCGGACTGGCTGTGGGACCATAAGCACCAGACTGATAAACCACCACCCAGTCACCAACCTCAGCCTTTGGTAACACCATGCGGTCAGCTAAAATATCCAGTGGGGTACACAAAGGTCCTACTATTGTCACCAGTTCAGTCTCGGTCTGGCTGAACTTGTTCGCTATGGCTACCGGATAGTTTTTTCGGATCACCTGGCCAAAGTTACCTGAGTTTGCCAGATGATGATGCATACCACCATTACACACCAGATAAGTGGTACCACGGGAATGCTTTTTATCCACTACCTGACAGGCATATAAACCTGCCTCGGCCACCAGATAGCGGCCAAGCTCAATAACCAGTTCAATATCGGCCAGCTGTTGATCGTACTGTTGCAGTAAACTTTGCAGCGACTCACCGACCGGCGCTAAATTAAGCCGCCGCTCACCGGCAAAGTACGGAATACCAAAGCCGCCCCCGAGGTTAATCATCTCTGGCTGGTACGGGCAAGCCGCCACTAACTTCGCCGCCAACGCAAAGGTATGCTGGTGCGCTTCAATTAACGCTTCTGCTTTTAAGTTTTGTGAACCACAATAAATATGAAAACCCCGCAGTTTAACCGGCATGCCGACAATTTCAGCCAGCAAATGCAGTACCTGCTCTTCATCAATACCAAACGGCTTGGCGCTGCCGGCCATTTTCATCCCTGAGGTTTTGAGCTCAAACGCGGGGTTAACCCGCAGTGCTACTTGCGGCGTGTTGCGGGTTTGAGCCCCTAGCGCACAAATGCGCTTAAGCTCTCCCAGCGATTCCACATTCAGAGTAACGCCGGCAATAATGGCGGACAATAACTCCGTATCACCTTTACCCGGGCCGGCAAAACTAATATCAGTTACCGGCATACCGCTTTGCAGTGCCAACAGCATTTCTTTTTGTGAGGCGACATCAAAACCATCGACCAACGGCCTTAAATGTTCAACCACCGGCCAGTATGGGTTTGCTTTAACCGCATAATGCAGTTTTATCCTTGGTGGAATATGCTGCCGAAAACTGGCAACCTGCTGATTAATAATACTGCGATCGTAGACATAAAATGCCGGCATGTTTAACAACTGACTAATTTCAGTCATGCTAAAACCGGCTGCCAGTAATTGGCCGTGTTCTGCCCTGAACTGGCTCATTTGCTCATGCTGTGGCGCACTGGTATTGATCGTGCCGGTACCGCTCATGCTGACGCTCCTGTCACGCTGATGTTTCTGTCACAAAATAATCCTGATACTGGTTGGCCAGGGTTTTACGATCAATTTTGCCATTGGCATTTTTGGGTAAACTGTCCAGCACTATGATTTCTTTTGGCTGCATAAAACTGGGCAAACTACGTTTTAACTGGGTTTGCCAGTTTTTAACATCTGGATCTGACCCCGACGTGGCAACCACCACTAAAATAGCCTGATCAACCCCATCGTACACACCCATCGCGGCGACATCCACTATGGCCGGATCCAGCCGATAGATAGCTTCTTCAACTTCAGTAGGGCTAACCCGGTAACCCGAGGTTTTAATCATTTCATCGCGCCGGCCTACAAAGTACAGGTAACCTTCTTCGTCTGTCTTGACGGTATCGCCAGACCAGACAGCGGGGATTCGTATCACAATGCCAGAGAGCGCAATAGGATCGAACTTAAAGCGTTCAGCGGTTTTGTCCGGCGCATTCCAATAGCCAAGGCTGACCAGAGGCCCACGATGCACCAGCTCGCCTGGCTCGTTAGGGCCGCATACGCTGCCATCTTCGCGCACCACCACAATTTCGGCATTAGGAATGGCTTTACCCATAGAACCGGGTTTGCGGGCTAAATCTGCTGGCGGCAGATACGTTGAGCGGAATGCTTCGGTTAAACCATACATCAGATAAGGTTCAGCATTGCTGAAAATAGTTTGCAGCTGATTAAGCAAGGGTTGCGGCATCGCTCCACCGGAATTGGTTAAATAGCGCACGGTATCGGAACTGCCCTCTGGCCATTTTGCCTTGGCCAGCTGTGCCCATAATGGCGGTACCGCTGCTATGCCTGTAACCTTATGCTGCACAACGGCTCTGACAACATCCTGCACCAGAAAAAAGTCCAGCAGCACCACGCTGGCGCCAACACTAAAGGCAGTGGTTAGCTGGCTTAAACCGTAATCAAAACTTAGTGGTAGTAA
The DNA here is from genome assembly GCF_041616895.1 of Arsukibacterium sp. GTDB lineage: Bacteria > Pseudomonadota > Gammaproteobacteria > Enterobacterales > Alteromonadaceae > Alishewanella. Next base: position 18,031 of record NZ_JBFJPY010000054.1, on the reverse strand, counting down.
CGCCAGAATGACGTCATCGGCAGTATTATGCAGATAACTGGCGACACTACTGGCACCCACCAACATGTTTCGCTGCGACAGCACCACCCCTTTGGGCTTACCGGTACTACCAGAGGTATATAAAATGGCCGCCATATCACTATCAGTTACTGCGCCGCAAAGCGCAGGCAAAAAGTCAGTTTCGGCCCCGCTGGTTACAGGCAATAATGCATTAACCGCCAGATGAGCCGGCATTTGCTCTGCGTAATCGTCATCGGTTAATAAAATGGTATGTAAATCCGGACAATCGTTAAGAATTGCTGTCAGGGCAGCCAACCGACCTTTGCTGGTTACTAACACCCGCACATTACAATCCTGCAGAATATGTTGCACCTGCTCTGGTTTTAGCGCCGGGTTAACCGGCACAAATACTCCGCCACACGCCGTGGTACCCCAGATACTGGAAATAGTGTCAAATTGTTTGGGTAAATATACGGCTACCCGGTCAAAACGCTTTACGCCGTGCTGGCGCATGTTTAGCGCCACCGCGTTAACCTGCTGATACAACTCAGAGTAACTTAAGCTTTTATCTTTAAAGTATAGCGCGGTGTGCCCGGGAAATGCCTGCTGGGCCTGTTGTAACAACTGATATAGATTTTTAATCATCCTTTCCTCTGGACCTTTCACTTTTCATCCCTTTGTGTGCAATAATAAATCAGTTTTATAAAAAAACCGATAGTAAATTTAGGTTGTGGCCAATTCTAGTCTGTTAATAGCACGCTCTGGCCTACCTTAGATAGGACAATAAGTTTGAAAAGGATTCTATGCATGTCCAATCAACAACTGCTAGCAGACATTTTGAGAAGCGTACTTCAGATAAACAAAGATTTCACCGCTAACACTGCCCTGTTAGGTGCCATTCCTGAATTCGATTCAATGGCAGTTATTGCCGTGATTACCGAGCTTGAAGATCAACTGGGTATCGAATTTGATGACGATGAAATATCAGCTGAAATTTTTGAAACCTTTGGCGGTTTAGAAGCTTTTGTTTCCGAAAAGCAAGTCGCCTGAGCTATTCCCCATCAACAACACTATTAAACAGCATTTAATACAGGATTAATTATGTCACCATTTAGTAGGGTATCTGTGATTGGATTAGGTTATATCGGCCTACCTACGGCAGCCGTTATTGCTTCTCGTGGCGTTGAAGTACTCGGTGTTGACGTATCCGAGCATGCTGTCAATACCATTAATCAAGGTAAAGTGCATATTGTTGAACCCGACTTAGATATGTTGGTTCAGGCCGCAGTAACGACCGGCAAGTTAAAAGCATCATTAAGCCCGGAACCCGCCGATGCGTTTTTGATTGCCGTGCCTACCCCGTTTAAAGAGAACAAAAGCCCTGATCTGAGTTATATCAGAGCGGCGCTGGAAACCATTGCCCCGGTATTGGCAAAGGGCAATTTGATTGTACTGGAGTCAACGTCGCCAGTAGGCACCACCGAACAAATTTCAGAGTGGCTGGCTGAGCTGCGCCCCGATTTAAAACTGCCCCATGCTGAAGGTGAACAGGCAGATTTATTTGTCGCTCACTGCCCGGAGCGGGTATTACCTGGTCGCGTGCTGCAAGAACTGGTAAGTAATGATCGGATTATTGGTGGCATTACCCCGCGTTGTGCCGAGCGGGCGATAGAGCTGTATCAGCTGTTTGTGCGTGGTGAATGCCTGCGTACCAGTGCCCGCACTGCCGAAATGGCGAAATTAACGGAAAACGCCTTTCGCGACGTGAATATAGCCTTTGCCAACGAGCTTTCAATTATTTGTGACACCTTAAAAATTAATGTCTGGGAATTAATTAAACTGGCTAACCGTCACCCGCGGGTAAATATTTTAAGCCCGGGCCCTGGCGTAGGTGGGCATTGTATTGCAGTCGATCCCTGGTTTATTGTTGACTCTGCCCCCGAACAAGCGCAGATTATTCGTAAAGCACGGGAAATTAACGACAGTAAGCCGTTGTATGTAATTGAAAAAATTCGGCAGGCTGCTGACCAATTTAAAAAACCGGTTATTGCCTGCCTTGGCCTGGCGTTTAAGGCAGACATAGATGATTTACGCGAAAGCCCGGCTCTGGACATTGCCAAACAGTTATTAAACGACAATATTGGGGAAATTTTATTAGTTGAACCCAATATTAAAAAGTTACCTGCTAAACTGGCTAACTATAATGCTGAACTCACCACGCTGAATAACGCGTTGGCAAAGGCCAATATTTTAGTAGTACTGGTAGATCACAAACAATTTAAAAGTTTACAGCCCGCAGATGTAGCAACAAAAGTTGTTATTGATACCCGGGGTATTTTTGGCTAAATAGCGCAAGATTTTATCTGGCTGATCTGTGGTCAATTTTATTGACCACTTTGTCACAACTATTGTTATCACATGTGTCACCATGTTTTTCACCACAAGTCTGTCACCACAAGGGAGTGTAGTAACATGAAAAAAATGTCAATAAGCGCCGTGATATTGCTGGCCGCATTAAGCGGCTGCGGCGGAAAAGAGGCTGCTGAGCATTATCAGGACGCGCTAACCTATAACCAGAATAATCAATACAACGCTGCGGTAATTGAGCTTAAATCTGCCATTTCCCAGGCGCCAGACAATATTGATTACCGGTTGTTACTAGCCCGGATATACCTGAAAACCGGTGACGTTGTGTCAGCAGAGAAAGAGTTTGAACGTGCCTTACGTAATGGCGCGGATCCAGAAGCGATAGCCGTGGAAGTGATCCAAACCAGTTATCTGGCAGAAAACCATCAAAATGTTCTCAGCCTGTTTAACGACACTGACGGCCTGAGCGAGAAAACCCAACATTATCTGAAGTTTTACCGCGCGTTGGCAGAGGTTGAACTGGGCGCTGCTGATAACGCCGTTACCCTGTTTGATGAGCTGGTTAACAGCGAGTATCCTGATTTAGCCGCCTATGCAGAGGCAGCGTTGTTGCTTAACGCCCGCAATATCACTGACGCACTAACTGCTGTTCAGCAAGTTAAACAAGACAGCCTGATTGCCAAAGAGGCTTTGCTATTAACCGCTCAGCTGCAACTGCTTGATAAACAAAATGACAATGCTATTGCCAACTTAAAACAGTATATTGCTCAAGTGCCGCGAGCGCTGCGCGTTCGTTTATTACTGGCGCAAACTTATGTCCAGCAACAACAGTTTTCTGAAGCGGATGAGCAGCTGGTTTACATTCTGCAGTTAGCGCCAGAACATGGCCTGAGTAACTATCTGAAAGCGACAATTGAATATCAGAAACAAGATTATACCAAAGCAAAAGAGCATATCGATAAAGCGATTAGTGCCCGTTTCAGTAATACGCCAAGCCGGATCCTGGCTGGTATTGTCAGTCATCAACTTGGTCTGGAGGCGCAGGCACTTAGCCATCTTAGTGCAGTTAAGAATAGTTTGCACACCTACCCGCCTGCTCAACGCTTGTATTCGCTGTTGCAACTTCGGGCTGGTGAAACCGCTGATGCCGCCAATAGCCTGAGCAATGCGGATTTTACTGAGAAGGATCTGTCTTTAGTTGCCGGTACCGCATTCCAATTAATTAGCCAGGGCGATCAAAGCCTGGCTAATGAAATTATCAGTCGCTACGAAAACATGGTGGTTCCGCAAGATGGTCAGTCACTCAGTACCTTGGGCAGCCTGAAGCTGGGTTTACCTGACCGTAATGCTGAAGGGATTAAAAACCTGGAACAGGCATTAATGATGGACCCGGGCTTGCACGACACCCGGTTAGTGCTGGCAGGCAGTTATATTCGCCAAAAACAATATGACAAAGCGGCAGAGCTGGCTGAGGAGTGGCTGAAAACTGATGAAACCCTTAATGCCGGTTATAACCTGAAAGCCCTGACCTATTTGTTGCAGCAGGATCTGGAAAACGGCAAGTTAATGTTGGCAGAAGCGCAAAAAGCGGACAGCGAAAATGTATTTACGCTATATATGCTGGCGGCGGTTGCCCGTGATGAAAATGATATTGCAAAAAGTGATGCCTTATTAACCCAGGCACTGGAGTTACGCTCTGATTACGTGCCAGCGCTGATTGCCTATTTCACCTCAATGCAGCAGCAAGGCACGCCACAGGTGGCTATTGATTTAGTGGAACGCTCACACAAAGCGCACCCTGATAATAATCAAATCAGAATGTTACTGGCGAACCTGTACCAAAGCCGGAATAATTTTGCTGATGTTATCAGTATTCTTAAGCCCGTCAGCGATACCCAGCAACAATTTACCCCGGCTTTCTATGGTTTAATGGTAAATGCGTATGTCAGAACTAACCAAACAGATAAAGCACTGGCACTGGCCGAACGCTGGTTCAACAACGACGATAAAAACATTCGCGCAGGCTTAGCTTACGCTAACTTGTTAGCTAACGATGGGCGTTTTAAAGACGCGATAGTGGTGCTAGATAAGCAACTTAAAGTTCACCCAAAGCAACCGGTATTGCTGCGCACTAAAATTGCGGCGCAATCTGAAAATGGTGATCAGAAAGGTGCGCTGGCGACTTTTGAATTATTGCCAAACGAGATTGCTAATAGTGCGGAGATGCTCTATCACAAAGGCCGGATCCAAATTCTTAATAAGCAAATCAGTCCCGGCCTGGAGACTTTGAATAAGTCTTATAGCATGACCCCTGCGCCGGCTACTGCTATAGCTATTGCTGGCGCTTACGCCAAAGATATTTCTTATCGCAGGGCCGTTACTTTTATTGAGGAGCACTTTGCCAAACACGGTAAAAATAGCACTGATTTGCACGCGTATTACGCTAATTTACTTATCGAAGACGATGTTAATAAAGCCGTTACTGAATACAGTGAAATTGTCCAGCAGTCCCCTGATAGCATTATTGCCCTGAATAACTACGCCTGGGTGTTATTAGAAGTGGGTAAAGTTGCTGATGCAAAAACTTATGCTGAGCAGGCGTTAAAGCTCAATGAACGCCATCCGGATGTGCTAGACACTTATGGCCGGGTATTGCTTGAGTTGGGTGAACACACTAAGGCAAAAGCGCAGTTTGAGCAATCACTGGCAATAAGGCCTGGCCATGCCGAAGTGCAGCTTAATCTGGCCCAGGCGCTGATTGAAAATGGCGAACAAGAGCAAGCGGGTAAAGTGCTGGCAGCCGTTAAAACGGATAATGTAAAATATCTGGACCGGGCTAAGGCGTTACAGCAACAAATAGCACAATAGTATTGTTGGTAACCAACTGAATAAAAACGTTAATTTTAAGTGTCAGAATAGCTGACACTATTTGTTGATTTAGCCGGGGTAACCCGGCTTTTTTTGTCAGCTTTATTTACAGCTAAGTTTCACCATCTATTTCAGATTTTATTTATTGTTATATTACAGACACTTGACACCACCCCCATTCCGGCACAATTCCTGCAAGCCTAAGTTCAGTTGCGAATTATCGTAGTAGCTACAAGGATTGAAGTATGAAAAGCATGAAAAAGATAACCACATTATTAGGCGCATCAGTATTTGCATTATCTACTTTTGCCGCATCAGCAGCACCTATTAATATCAACGGCGTAACCTGGGATCCTACTGACCCATTAAGCTTTGCTGCCGATACCAATTTCTTTACACAAAGCATCATTACTAATCCCGGCGACACATTGTCTGGCTGGGGTCGGATTGGCTCAATAAATGGTAATGATGGCAGTGTATTTTGCCCAGGTTGTGAATTGACCTTTGAGTTTGGTGGATTCAGTGCTTCGAATATTACGACAGGTACTATTCGTAATAGTGGCGTGAACGCTGCATTCTCATCAACTGGATCGGTAATTGAAGTTGATTTCGAGTTTACTGGTGGTTTCGCTAACTTATGGGTAGATAATAGTCAAAACTTTAATGGTAGTTATGCTAACTCCGTTGATGGTGACCTTTGGCTTTCTGCCATACCAAACACTGGTTTTGGTTCAAGCTTATTTGCCACTGCCTGGATAGCGTATAACCCAGCAACTAGTAGCATTCTTTTTAATGAAGTTGTTATTGGCGAAGGCTTCGCGCTGCTGGATGCTACCGGCGGAAATGCATTTGGTAATTTTGATTTAAACTCACAATTTTTTGGCGCAGATATCCGGGTGACCTCACAGTTTGGTACCCGGGCAACACCTGATAACCTGATTATTAACGCTGTAACAGTACCCGAACCTGCCTCACTGGCCATTTTAGGTTTAGGGTTGTTAGGCATGGGTGCATTGTCACGCCGTCGCAAAGCGTAACGTTGTTTTCCGAAAAAAACCTCCGCAAGGAGGTTTTTTTATGGCTTTTGATCAGGCGCTGGAATCTTTAATACCCCGGGCTGATAGCGGCCTGGACTGATAATATTATCCGGATCTAACGCCTGCTTAATTTTGGCACTTATTTGCCAGAATGGCTGCTCAGCGCTAAGCAGGCTGGCTTGCTGTGCCAGATTAAGCCGGTATGGCACCCAGCCCTGTTTTAAGCCCTCGCTGACTAACTCTGTTAAACACGCCTGCGCTTGCGCCACAGCATGGCTGTCAGAGCGGTTAAACACGATTGGAATAGTACTGTCGACCATGTCATGCTTTAAACTGGTAAAGGTGATCATCGGTTCAATACCATACTTGGGACAGATTGTTCTGACATGGCTAATAAATAGTTGCATGGCATCACTTTTCATTGGTACCAATGGCGCATACCAAAGCAAGCCGCAACCGTCAGCAGCCGGGTTAAGCGCCCTGCTCTGCAAAGGCGAAGAATGCGGATTGCGCCAGTAGGCTACTGGCAATGCCACCTGATCAGGATGGCCACGCATTATTGCAATACCACCATCAAGCGATGCCAGCATTTTGCGTTGTTTGGCTAACAGCCTATCTGGCAAAAGCTGCAATAGCCACCGGCCCAATTTAATTAAGCCGCTATCGGAAAAGATCATTTTACTGCAGTGATTGCCCGCAAAACGTTTTACTTCTTTTCTGGCGGCGTTCACCACAGATTTCTGGCCATACAAAGTACCGGCAATCGTCCAGGCCGGGATATCATAGTCTTTGGCCAAGCTGGCAACCTGCTGCTTGCTCATCACCTGATGTGCGGCCGGGCCGTTTGGGTTAGGTGCCATCATTGCCGTGACCCGTCGCTGATCCATAATATTTACAGACCCGACTACCCCTTCCAGTTTTTGTAAAATGGTAAACACGATTTGCTGCGCCTGCTCAAACTGTTGCTCGTCAGCAAACTGCAGATAAAAAGCACTGAATGCCTCTGGATCGGCTTTTAAGCGCAGGCTTATCTCTGTTACCACTGCCAGATTACTTTGAGTCCATAAACCATCTAAATAAGGGCCAAGCCCATATTTGTAGGTTTTATCGATAAAATCATCGTGACTCTGATCAAGCTCGGCCACTGCTGAGCGAATCTCAGTGCCATCTGCCAGCAGCCCTCTGATGCTATTGACTGCGGCAAAATGGTCAGTGTATGGCGTAATACCGTAGCCCCGCTCCAGAGCATTGCCTAAAATACTGCACCCCGGACCGGCACCGGTAACCGGCACCATATACTTAAGTTGATGTAAATCCAGGTAGTCCCGAAGTTGCTGCTGGGTAACCCCAGGCTCTACGGTAAAAATACCGAGGGTTTTATCGTCGCAGCTAATGGTGTTTAGCATCGATAAATCGAGAATAACCGCATTGCCATCATTGGCTCTGGCGGAGGCATAGCCCCAGTTGCGGCCGGTGCTGATGGGATGGACAGAAAATACGACTCCGGTATTTTTATGATCAGAGGCCAGGGCAAGCACCTGACTAATATCCTGTTTATTCCCTATTTTTACTACGCACCAGGTATGCGCTTCGCTGCCTTCACAGTTTTGTTGATAAGCTGCTAACTCGGCAGCTGAAGATAACACCTGGCTATCTTTACTTAATTTCTGTTGCAATAAACCGACCAGCGCAGCAGTAGGTTGATTAGATTTGCCGTTCAATAACTTACCCCGAGTTTCCCAGCGAAATTTATACCAAACCGATTATCGCCATCGCCCTGGTCCTGTTCAAACAAATCCCGCTCAATGGACTGAAGTAACCGGGTAAAGCCAGAAGAAATACTGGTTCTGAACATATCTGAATTAATATAATAGGCCGCTCTTTTGCCGTGGTATTCAACAGGCTTACCAAGTTGTTTAAAATTAATACCAATAAAGCTCAGACTGCGGGCTAACCGGGGCTCCATCATGACATAGCCATGAAACCGGTTTGAATGAAAGCCCATTGCCGCTGCGGACATATACAGACACACTGCAATATAGGGGAAACATCGCAGCTCGCTTTCTGAATACACTTTTTCATTAAAGGCACCGGTAGCAGCCCCTTTAAAATGATCTATGGCCCGCTTGCGGAAGTTTTCCGGCACGGCAAGCCGGGAGATTTCACAAACACTTTCCCGTGGGAAATTCCACGGCGCAAACTCTTGATCTTCAATGGCATGCGCACAGAACTTTTCAATTGGCAACGGTTCATCGTCTTTAGCAGAAGTGATTAGGCGGACGGTGCCCGCCAGCGCATCAGAACTCAGGTGTCTGATAAAGCAATGGATCGATCGCTCGTCAAATTCATCAAACTCTTCATAACCTTCTTTAATATCTTCAAAATGCAGCTCTTCGCAGTACACCTGATGCCTCAGCCGATATACTTCGTGTCGAAGTGCTTCGGTGTTAGCAATTTGCGGCCGTAAATACTTGGAGAAATGCGCCGAAATGGTCTTAGCATCGTTACTGGCCAGGCCGGCCATTGCTTTTTTAACCATACCACCAATAATGGGTTTATCTGCCAGAGATTTAAGCCGTCTCATAGACCCCTCGTATGCCATTAATCATCATCGCGTGACTGCGGTATTTTAAATCTGAACCTAAAGTCATCATTGCTGAATCCTTTCCTTGTCAAGTGTAGATGATCATCTCACATTATTCTGTGTTCAGATTAGCACTTAATTACGTTAAACAAGACGCCATTATTCGACTATGTAAATAACACAGCCAGTTTTACCGGCACAATATCTTTTGCCGTTTGGTAGCCAATGTCATAAAGCCACTGCTTTTGCTGCAATGTCATATCAAAATTGACAGATGAAATGACACCGGTATTCACAACGATCGTATTGTGCCAATATTCTGCATGAACGTATTCGCGTGAGATAGCATTCATAAAGGTCTGAATTAACATATAAATATATGAGAGCACCGGAAAGTAACGACTGGTAGCGATGGGTTTGCTACTGGCCTCACTTTTTAAGCGAAAACAGACCAGAGGCAACCCGTGCCCAGACCAGTCACGGTGTAGCGCATCTTCTGACAGGATCACGCCATCGGTCATCACATGATGTTTAAAGCGCTTAAAAGAAAAAAATAACGGGATAGACATCGAAAAACGTATCGCCTGCGACACTTTTAAGTCAGGGGTAAGCTCACGGTTAAAGATGACTGGCCCGCCGCCCTGAATATCGGTTGCCAGCACGTGCAAATCTAACTGCAAATCGACAAAGCGTCTGCCTTCAAGGATTTTATCAAGCCAGCTTTCAAAGGCGTTGCCATCACTTAACCCCCCCAGCCGCACAAGCTTGGTAATAGATAAACCGCGAAACTGCTTAAAATCGGTTTTTAGCGCCAACTCATGCATTTGCTGCAAGTTCCAGCCTGCCGCAAACAAAGCTGCCACAATACTTCCACCCGATACCCCAACAATATGACGAAACGTAAGCCCCTGTTGCTGCAACGCCTCTAAAATACCAATATAACAAGATAGTCGGGTGCCGCCCCCGGATAAGATGGGTACTATTTCCTTAGGCATCAGCAACCTTAACTGGTTAATATTATTTACTATCTTAGTATGGGTGAATATCGATAAGTTTCCAGCGCTTGCTAGAGCAATTTGTGAACAAATACGCTAGTATGATGACGTTCACTAAGGAAAGGGAAAGTATTATTGCTATGGTTAAGCCTATTTATTTTTTTATCTTCTGCCTGTTTGTTAGTCAACCCATCCATGCAACTGAACTTGTTGATACCCTGAAAAAAGTCAAACCCGCTGTGGTTGCAATTGGCATCTCAAACCCGACAGGCTCACCGCGGATCCGGCTGATTGGTAGCGGCTTTGTGGTTAGCCCCGGAAACCGGGTTGTCACAAACTATCACGTTATTGCCAACCCGCTGGATGAAAGCAAGCTGGAGCAATACGTTGTGTTGTCTGGCCAGGGCACAGTGTTTAAGGTACATCAGATAACCGGACAAACGCATGCGCCCGCCTATGATTTAGCACTATTGCGGATTAGCGGGAAATTACCGGCATTAACGGTTAGTAAATCGCCTTTGGTTGCTGAGGGTACACCAATCGCGTTTACCGGTTTTCCTATAACTCAGGTGCTGGGGTTATATCCGGCGACACACAGCGGCATTATTGCTGCACATACGCCCATCGCTATTCCGGTGGAGAACTCCCGGGATTTAAAGCTGGCAATGTTAAAGCAACTGGACAAACCCTATCTGGTTTATCAGCTGGATGCGGTTGCTTATCCAGGCAACAGCGGTAGCGCACTCTACCGGCATGATAATGGCGAAGTTATCGGCATTATTAACCAGGTATATATTAAAACCAGTCGTGAAGCGGTACTCAGCGATCCAAGTGGGATTAGCTATGCCATTCCCAGCCAGCATCTGCTTGACCTTATGCAGCAAGCAAACTAAACAGGCTTTCGCTTATGGATAACATGTTAAGCTTTGGTTTGGATAAAATTGGTTTTGTGCTGGCAGCAGTCGCTTATTTGTTTTTTTTCGGATTATTACTCACCACTAAAGTAACAAACCTGCCAAAATATCTGTTATTGGCACTGTCCTTTACCAGCTTTTGCTGGGCCGTGTTTTACAGCTGGTCGTCGGCGTTGCCGTTTACTTCGCTCCCCTCGCATATTATTGAAAATACTAAAAATGGCATGCTGTTGTTGTTCTTGTTTGCCGCACTGAGTCAGGCCGGTAATACCCTGAGCCAGTTTATTCGTCAGCCTCACGTTTACGGCTTACTGATTTGTCTTATTAGTTGGAGTGTGGTCTCCACCAGCTCACTGCTCAGTGCCAGCAATATGTTTACCGGCAATCTGGCTATCTGTATTTTGCAGCTTGCTTTATTAGAAGCCTTATACCGGCGCTCAGGTGAGGCAAAATGGCAATATAAACCGCTGGTTCTGGCCCTGACTATTACTACCCTGTACGACTTTGCCCTGCTGGCCGAATCCGCCTTGTTTGGCCGGATTGATGATCAAATCTGGTTCGCCCGTGGCTTTGTTTATGCCGCCATGCTGCCCCTGATGATTATCGCCGTGCGGCGCATTAAAGCCTGGGGCATTAATGTTTACATTTCCCGGGATATTGTGCTGCAAAGCTCACTGGTGCTGGGTGCCGGTGTTTACCTGTGTCTGCTGGCTATTACCGGCTTTTACATTCGGTATTTTGGGGGTAACTGGTCAAATTTAATTCAGGCAACCTTTATTATTCTGGGTATCGCCATTCTGATTTTTCTAGTGTTATCAGGTACCCTTAGAAGAAAACTCAAGGTATTTATCGAGAAGCATTTTTTTGCCAACAAGTTTGATTATCGTGAAAAATGGCTGCTGCTTACCCGATCTTTGCAAAAAATAGATATTACCGAGCCGGAAGATCATTACAAAAGCTTACTGCAGGCCTGGTTAAACAGCATAAGTTACAGCCGAGGCGCTATCGTCCGGTTTAAGGGCAACGACATCGTAACCCTGGCATTGCAGCAACGGCTTGAATTAAACAACGATGAACAACAGTTGATAGCCGCTTACCGACAATATTTTAGCCATCGCAATTGGTTAGTAGATTTAACCGATAATACTGATCCTTTTGTCCAAAACGTTATTGCAGATAAAGTTCTGGATATCCAGCTTATTATTCCCATTCAGACCAAAGGAGCCTTATGGGGTGTTTGCCTGATGAACGCCCCTGCCGTCAATAAGCTAAGCTTAAATTGGGAATTAAGAGACTTTTTGACCTTAGTGTCTGAGCAAATATCCAGTCAGTTACTTCTGATGCAGGCCAGCCAGACCTTAAGCGAGAATGCCCAGTTTATTGCCTTTAGCAGAATGTCAGCGTTTGTTGTTCATGACTTAAAAAACGTCAAAGCGCAAATAGATCTGATATTAAAAAATGCGACGAAGCACCGGGATAACCCGGAGTTTATCGATGACAGTTTCAGTACCCTCGAAGCGATGCAGCAGCGCTTGCAAAACATGCTAAGCCAGCTCACCAACAAAAGAGCTGACCAGCAAACGGATAGCCTGGTATCCGTTGGCCGGCTGGTACAAGATGTTATCGACAATCGATGCGCGATAAAAAAACCGGTTCCTACCCTTAGGATTGAACAGGATTGCACGGTTTTTATCGATAAAGATCGTTTCGGCAGTGTGTTATTTCATCTTATTGATAACGCCCAGCATGCTACAGAAACAGAAGGTACGGTAACGGTGACGGTGACAGAATCGCTTGGTCAGTTGCAGTTGCGTATCGCTGATACCGGTTGTGGCATGACGGAGTCTTTTATTCAAAACAGGTTATTTAAAGCATTCGATTCAACCAAAGGCAACGCAGGTATGGGTATTGGCGCCCATGACGCCTTACATTTTGTAGAACAACAGGGTGGCCAGCTCACTGTAAGCAGTGTGCCGGGCCAGGGAACTACATTTACACTGCTACTTCCGCTAGAATCTGCGGTAAGCTTAGCTGAGCACCAAGAACAAGTCATACAAGGAACGTGATATGAAAACTGTACTGGTCGTCGAAGACGATATTGGTATCCAGAAGCAACTTAAATGGAGCCTCAGTGACTACGAGCTAGTCTTTGCGAACGACAAAGCAAATGCGTTGACCCAACTACGACGCTACGAGCCAGCGGTGGTCACCCTTGATTTAGGGTTACCACCTGATCCGGCCAATGCCTCAGAAGGCCTGGCGTGCCTGGCTGACATTCTGGCTATTCAGCCGGATTGTAAAGTGATTGTGTTAACCGGAAACACCGACAATGAACATGCCCTCAAAGCTGTGGCGCTGGGGGCATACGACTACTACCAAAAACCGGTTGATGCTGATGTGTTAAACATTATTATCCAGCGTGCTTTTAAGTTAACCGAGCTTGAGCAGGAAAACCGTGCCTTGAAAGCCAGTAGCAGTGCCCAGTTAGACATTATTGGTAATAGCGAGGCAATGATTAAAGCTTGCCGGACTGTCGAGAAAATTGCCCCCACTGAGATTACCACCTTACTGCTTGGTGAGAGTGGCACCGGTAAAGAAGTGTTTGCGCGCGCTATACACAAACAAAGCACCCGGGCTAACAAGCCTTTTGTTGCAATCAACTGTGCTTCTATTCCGGAAAACCTGCTCGAAAGTGAGTTATTTGGCTATGAAAAAGGTGCTTTTACCGGTGCCAACAAAACCACCTTGGGTAAAATTGAATGTGCTAATGGCGGTACCTTACTGTTAGATGAAATTGGTGACATGCCATTAAGTTTACAAGCAAAAATGCTTCGATTCCTGCAAGAGCGGGTTATTGAACGTATTGGTGGGCGTCAGGAAATTGAGGCAGATGTCCGGGTCATTTGCGCTACCCACCGCAATTTGGCAGAAATGGTTGCCAGCCAGACCTTCCGGGAAGATTTGTATTACCGGATCAGCGAAATAACGCTGACGATACCGCCGCTTCGCGACCGTGGTCACGACATCATTATTATCGCCAAAGCCTTGCTACACAAATTTAATCTGGAATATCACTCGCAAGTTCATGGCTTTACCGACAATGCCATCCAGGCAATGTTACATCATAGCTGGCCCGGCAATATTCGCGAATTACAAAACAAACTTAAGTCCGCCGTCATTCTTACTGATAATAAGCTGATTGATGCGCCGGACCTTGGCCTTAATACTAACCATCATGATAAGGTCGATACCTTAAGAAAAGTCAGAGAGCAGGCTGAAACACAAGCTGTTCGCCATGCCTACGCAGTAGCCAATACTAATTTATCTAAAACTGCCGACTTATTGGGGATCACCAGACCGACGTTGTACGCCCTGATTGATAAATACCGATTACACGACTTACGCCACACCGATACGGATCATTAAGCTGGATACTGGCTCAGCTATGTCTGACATGACTGAGCACCAGGTACAAAAAAGCCCGCAATATGCGGGCTTTTTTACAAGTGCAAAAGTTAAAGGCTGATACCTTTAGTTTTAGCGCGATCCTTTATATAAGAATCCCAACTGCGCACCTGCCGTGCTGCTGATGGATCTTTTTTCGCTTCCAGCAACGCAGCATAAGCTTCTTTGTACTTACCTTGATAAAAGTAAGCTTCAAGAATATTCAGGTGAATACTACCAGTACGATCAGCATCTCTACTTAACGCCGCATTAAACGCCGTAATCGCATCCTGATAACGCTGGATAGACATTAATGCCACACCCTGACGACGATAAGCATCAGCTTCATTAGTCAGCTTAGCAAGCTCTCCATAGTACTCAGCTGCTTTACTAAACTCACGGGCCGCCTGATAATTTGAAGCAATGGCTGCCAGCATGGTCTTATCTTTCTTAATTTGACCACTCTTAACATACTTCTCATATATCGTAGCCGCTTTGTATGGAATGTTATTATTCGCATACATCTGGCCTAATGCTTTCAACTCAGACTCTTTCTCAAGAAACCCTTGAGAATGCGCAATCTGAAATGCACTTAATGACTTAGAGTAGTCTTCAACCAATGTGTAGAAATTCCCCAGATAACCCCAGTAAGTCTTCTCTTCAGGGAATAACTGAACCATTGTCTCAACAGTTGCAACGGTTTCCGGGTAGCGCTTCAGTTCGTAAAACGCGCCCATTTTCGTCAGATAGTAAGACTTGTTAGGTTCTTTAGCAAAGCGGATTGCATTATCTGCAGCCGGAATTGCTTTATCATACTCACCTAACTGGTAGTGGGCCTGAGCGATGCGAAAGTATGCATCAGGATCATTATCACCGGTAAAACGCATCCAGCTTCTGTAGCTTTGAATGGCAGCTTTAAACTTGCCGTCCTGAATTTGTAGATCTGCAAGCAGTTTTAACGCCGCTGACTGATCATTAAATCCCAGCACATCAGGTTTAATGGCCATTTCCAGATATTTCACTGCCTGGTCAGGCTGTTTAAAGGCATAAATATTACCTAAAAACCGGTTTAAAAATGCCTTATCAAACTCACCACTCGGGTCTGCGTCAAGCAAAACAGCTATTGCTTCGTCCAGTTTTTCTTCGTTGTAAAGCTCAAGCGCTTTAGTTATCGTCCGACCTACCCGCTCGCCAGGTAACTGGGTTTTAGCATTTTTACGTGCTTCAATCCGCTCCCTGTCTGCTGCAGTCAAATCCTGCGCCATAACCGGAAGTGAAAAAATACTAAAGCTCGCAGCTAACACTAAACTGGAAGTTAATAACGTTAATTTGTTCATAGTTAACCTCCTGCCATGTCAAGGGTAAAGTCTAACTGTACCTGCTGACCTGGCTGTTGCATTGGTTTACCGTCAACAACTTTGGGACTGTACTTCCAACGGCGCAGGGCACGAATCGCTTCACGGTCAAATACCCGACGCGGTTCGGCTTCAATAACTTCAACGTTATCAACACTGCCGTCTTCCATAATGGTAAAGCTTAACCGAACCCAGCCTTGCAAGCCGTCACGGGCTGCTTGCACCGGGTAACGCGGTTCAATCCGCACTATCGGGGTAGCATCACCATCACGTAACAATGAACCGGGGTTTTTTAAGCCAACGTTTGCACCTAAATCCATACCCGGCATATTAAAACCAACCGCACCGGCGGTGTTAGTCTGCTCAGGCTCTGGCTGCGGCGTTTTTGGCGGCTCAGCCGGTGGTGGTGGTGGTGGTGGCGGTGGAGGCCGCCGCACCTGTGTATCTGAATCAGGCGGCGTAGTGTTAATTTCAACAACAATACGCTCTTGCTCAGGCGCCCGACGTTTGTCGCTGCTTTGAATCAGCAGCGCCATAATCAGAAACAACAGAAACGTTACCACTGCACCGATAATTAACGATGTTAGGAAACGTATCATAACTATTTTTTCTCCCCGGCAATGGTAATAACAAGCGACTGGTCAGCAGCTTTAATCTGATCCATTACTTCCATTACGACACCGTGTTTAGCGCCTACGTCAGCCTGCAGAATAATAGTATCTGTCGGTGACTCAGCTCTTAAACGCTCAATGTTGGCAGAAACCCGCTCAATATCGACCATCCGCTTGTCCATCCATACTTCACCATTCTCACGAATCGCGATAAAGATAGTCGCTGACGGCTTTTGCTGCGCCTGGGTTGCTTCCGGCTTGTTTACATCAATACCGGCTTCTTTGACGAAAGAAGTAGTAACGATGAAGAATATCAACATAATGAAAACGATATCCATCATCGGCGTGATGTCTATTGCCGCTTCCTCGTCTTCACGAATACGTTTACGTGCCATAAAATTCTCTCTTAATGATGCGGTAAGCTGTCAACGAGATCTGCTTTTTCCCGTTTCACTTTCACTTCCAGCCGCGAACTGAAAAACAAACCTGATAACGCTGCAACCATACCCGCCATTGTCGGAATTGTTGCCATCGAGATACCGGCTGCCATAGTGCGGGGGTTACCCGTACCTTGGGTGGCCATAATGTCGAATACCGCTATCATGCCGGTTACTGTGCCAAGTAAACCAACCAATGGACACATTGCAACCAAAGTTTTAATCAGTAACATCCGCTGATCAAGGTCATTTGTCGCCTCAGAAATCCAGGTATCACGGATTTTATGGGCATACCAGGACGTGGTATCTGCTCTGGCATCCCATCGGGTAATAATATCCTTTTTAATCTTAGGAAATATTGCCGATACGTACCAGTAGCGCTCTAACATCAAAAACCACATGACGAAGAGCACCACGGCAACAACGTATAACACGTTGCCACCGGTATGAATAAAATCCTGTACCGATTCCCACAGCCCTACTAGCTGGGTCATCATTAGGCGTTCTCCTTCTCCGCATGAGCAGCAACAATACCTGCGCTTTGCTCATCTAACACGTGTAAAATAGATTTCGCTTTTGCCTGAACAATGCTGTGTACAAACAATAATGGTAAAGCGGCAATCAGACCCAGAGCGGTGGTTACCAACGCCAGAGAGATTGAACCTGCCATCAGTTTAGGGTCACCAGTTCCGTACAGAGTAATTTGCTGGAACGTCAGGATCATACCGATAACGGTACCTAACAGACCCATCAGCGGTGCTACCGCAGCGAATAATTTAATTAAACCAATACCACGGTCGATGCTTGGCGTCTCACGCAGAATAGCTTCATCTAACTTAAGTTCCAGGTTTTCAACATCAGCTGAACGGTTCTGATGATACACATTCAGAATACGGCCCAGTGGATTGCTGTCTGAAGGGTTAGCCAGGTTTTTCAGCTGTGAACGCATTTTGCCACCAACCACGGTTAATACCAGGAAGCGCTCAAGTGCAATCAGTAAACCGATAAACAGTAATACCGTGATCAGGTAACCGACTGTGCCACCCTGGTGGTAGTATTCCATCAGTGTGCTGCGTTGCTGGTTTAAGCGCAGTAAGCTGTTGCCTTTTGTAGGGTCAACATATAAACCTGCTAACTCACCTTTAGGCGTGTTGTGGTATTCCGCAACAGAGTCATGAATTTTTGACTGTGGCTGACGACCCAACGGCTGGATTTGGTCAGTATCTACGTTACGGATCAGATATTCGGTATCTGTGGTCAGGTGGAAAGAACCAAACCGGGTTACCCGCTCAGTTGAGCTGCCGCCATCTAACATAACCACTTCAGCGTCAAACTGCGACGTTTTGGCTGATTCAGTCATTTCAGTCAGCATGGCAACCCACAGATCTTCCATCTGGCTCAGTGTTGGTAGTTCAGTGG
>NZ_JBFJPY010000053.1:0-23590 GCF_041616895.1 Arsukibacterium sp. | reverse complement strand
TTAGCACCACCACCCAATACAATTTGATCAATCAGGTTAGCGGCTTTCTCTTCACCCAGTGCTGCGGTCAGTGCCCGTTTGATAAACTCTTCACTCTGGAAGCCAATGGTACTGAAGTTCTGGATCTGTTCGATAAACAAACGGTGCACCGCTGAGATCTTGGCCTGATTTAAGTCGGTCATCTGCGCCATCGCCAGACCCACTTTTTGCACCTGCTTTGGTTCCAGGTGCTTTAAAATTTGCGCTGCATCTTCTTCTGATAAGCTCAGCAACAGAATAGCCGCTTTCTCAACGCCATCCAGTTTACCAACATCAAATGAGGGTTTTTCTTCAATATTATTCATCTTCAGCCAACCAGTTTTTCACTACCAGAGAGGATAACTCAGGTTCATTGGCAACTAGCGCCCGAACCGCCCGCAGTAAATCTTCATCGCCATGCAAATCTGGCAGCATTAAGGTTCCATCTGGCGCAAAGCCTACGGCGTTTTCATCGAACGTTGAATTTAGCATATCGATGGTATCATCACCCAGATCTAAACCACTGCTCAGGGCTTTATCGTCATAAGCATCATCGGTTTGCTCAGGGTAAATCAGTTTCTTCAGCATCGGCCTTACGATCCCCAGCATCAGGGCGATAATAATAATACCGCCAATCAACAGGCGCAGGATCCGTAAAAACCATTCTTCCTGATAAATAGCCAGTTTCGGTTCCTCAAATAGCGCTTCGCGCACAAACGGCACTGAGATAACTTCTATGGTATCGCCGCGCTGCACGTCAAAGCCGATACCGCCTTGCAATAAGCGACGAATATTGGCCAGCGACTCCTGAGTGCGCGGCTGAGGCTCGCTAACGCCCTCGGCATTTGGCGGACCTGGCTCATAATCTACGGCCACCGATACAGACAGACGACGAATAACTCCGCTTTGCTGTGAAGTGTGGCTAATGGTTGTGTCAAGTTCGTAATTGCGGGTTGCTTCTTTGTGGTTGCGCCCTGGGATCACTGGCCGGGCATTGTCGCCGGTTGCCTGCTCCGGAATATTTGAATTCAAAGGCGGTTGATTTGACAAGGCCCCCGGTATACCGCCGTTACTGCCGCCAACGCTGCTTTCTTCAATAGTCATTTCACTGCGTATAGCCGGTAAATCGGGATTAAAGCGCTTCTGGGTTTGTTCTACGGCGGTAAAATCCAGCATCAGGTCCACCTGCGCCGTATAGTTGCCATAGCCCAGTATGGGTAACAAAATTGAGTCAACTTTCTGACGGTATTCATCTTCCCGGGCACGTTGTAATTCATGCTCACGACGCGAGCGTGCGGCGCTGCCATCCTGAGAGCCACTGTTGAGCAAGCGGCCGCTCTGATCGCTTACCGTCACTTTGCTTGGCTCCATGCCCTGTACGGCAGAGGCCACCAAGTCGACAATGGCGTCAACTTCACTGTCACGAATAACGGTACCACCACGGGCTGTGACCAGCACCGTAGCAGAGGGCGACGCCGCCTGGCGGGCAAATACGTTTTCTTTCGGGATTGCCAGTAAGACCCGAGCCCGGGCAATACTTTGCAGCTCTTCAATGGTGCGGGCCAGCTGTTGTTCCCGGCTATGCTTCAGTCGCTCCATTTCCAAGCGCTGACTGACCCCGAAACCACTGTCCTGCAACAAAAATTCAGTACCGGCAGAAGGCTCCTGAGTTAAGCCGGCCCGCGACAAGCCAAGTTTTACTGCCTGATAACGGTCTTCCGGTACATAAATAACATTACCTTCCAGCTCGTACTTAACTTGCTGGGCATCTAAATGATCAAGGGTTTGAATGAGTTCCTGAGTAGCATAGGTGCCAAGGGGACGCATTTCGGCCTGGCGGGCCCAAAAGAAAATTAGCACCGCAATGACCAGACAGATAACCAGCGCGACCATCAGGGTAACCTGCCGCATAATATCTACGCCGCCAATGGCGCCCAGAAAACCGGATTTCTGCTCTTGTGATTCAGAATTATTGGAGCTGTTATAGTCGTTGGGACTAATTGCCAGCTCTGTTGATTGATTATCTGCCACGTGCTACCCCTTAAACCGGCATTGACATAATGTCTTTGTACGCTTCGACCATTTTGTTGCGTACCTGCACCGTTGCTTCAAACGCCAGAGACGATTTTTGCGCCGCGATCATTGCCTGTACCAGCGATACATTTGGATCGCCCATTTCAACCCGGGTTCTTAACTCACCCGCCGCTACCTGCACGTTATTAACGGTTTTTAAAGCATCTTTAAACAAGGTACTGAATTCCGACTGGCTGGGGTTTACCTCGGCCAGTTGATTAACAGGCTTTAGCTCGGCCGACAGACTGCGGGCCTGGCTGGCCATCGATTGCATTTGGGCGTATAACGCCTGACCTTTAATATCCATAACTGTACCCTGTTTAATAACGCTTCATTTTCGAAAGCTGGTTACCTGAAGCCTGGTTAGCAACGCCGTGTCAATAAATTGCCAGAGGCTGGCTGCAAGGTTAACTAAGCAGGAGTTATGCCATATTTAAAGCTATGTTTTTAATGATAAAAAAGCCGGCAAGCCGGCTTTCATCGTAGGTTAAGTTTTTTCAGGCGGGCAGTTCTATCCCAGATTCGCGCATCCGCGCCAGCTTGTAACGTAAGGTGCGATCACTGATCCCAAGCTTTTGGGCAACCGCCTTGCGCTTATAGGCACAAGCTTTGAGCGTAGCCAGAATTATTCTGTGCTCCTGTTCGTGCAGCTCCGTTTTAAAATCATCGGGTACGGCGGTCTCATGGGTGGCAGCTGACATCGCAGGTTCCATGGCTGACGCAGGCATTGCCTGGCTTGCTTCCCCTGCCGGCACGGTCACTTCAGGCACTGCCACAGAGGGTACTGTCATTGAAGGGCTCTTCAACTTAGAGCATGCCGGAGCAGCATTGCTGTCGCCAGACAACAGAATATCGGCGGCAGTAATCTGCTCTGCCTGACACAAAATCAGTGCCCGCTGGACAACATTATCCAGTTCACGCACATTGCCAGGCCAGTTGTGCTGCATAAGCAGTTCAGTGGCACAGGCACTTAACCCCAATACGGCTCGTCCCTGCTGTTGGCAGTACTTGCTGATAAGATGCTTCGCCAGCGGCGCAATGTCTTCACGGCGCTCTGCCAGGGCGGGCCAGGTTAACGGAAAGACATTTAAGCGGAAAAACAGGTCCTGCCGGAAACTGCCCTCTGCCACCGCTTGCTGCAAGTCACGGTTGCTGGTCGCCAGTACCCTAACATCGAGTTTAATGGTTTTGCGGCTGCCAAGACGCTCTACTTCCCGCTCCTGCAATACCCGCAACAGTTTAGCCTGCAGGTTTAAATCCATTTCTGTAATTTCATCCAGCAAAAGCGTACCGTGCTGGGCTTGTTCAAACTTACCGGGACAGCCGGCAATAGCGCCGGTAAAGGCGCCTTTTTCATAGCCAAACAGGGTCGATTCCAGCATATTTTCCGGAATAGCCGCACAGTTAATGGCAATAAAAGGTCCGCTGGCACGTGGCGATTGCTGATGAATATACCGTGCCAGTACTTCTTTGCCTGATCCACTGGGGCCGGCAATCATGACACTGGCTTCAGAACGCGCCACCCGTGCGGTTAATTCCAGCAAGGCAATGCTGGAGGGCGCGGCCACCACCGGCGTGGCCGAATTCGGTTGCTCTGCTAACACATAGCGACTTACCGTGCTAAGCAGTACCTGTGGCGCAAAGGGTTTAGCCAGATAGTCGACCGCTCCCAACCGGATAGCCTCAACCGCATCCTGCACGTTGGCATAGGCTGTCATCATCAGCACTGGCAGCTGCGGATAATGCTGGCGCAGGGTTTTTAACAAGGTTAACCCTGACACCTGGCCCATTTGCACGTCGCTGATCACCAATTGCACGGCCTGCTTTTTCAGCAACAGCAAGGCGCTTTCTGCACTATCTGCACTAAATACCTGATAACTGGCCAGACTTAACGTATCGCAAAGGGCCTCACGCAGGCCGGCATCATCCTCGACAATCAATATTGGCGTCGCTGTAGTCATGGGTTACCTCTATTATCGGCTGGAACCTGTTGGGATGCTGTTTCAGCAAAGTGGATCGGTAATTCAATGATAAAACAGGCACCGCTATCGGGGCGTTGCTCGTAACGTACGTTGCCCTGATGGCTATTCACCACCGCCTGCACTACTGCCAGGCCTAAGCCGCTGCCATGCTGGCGCCGACTGAAAAAGGGTTCGAAGATATGGGGTTGTAAATCAGCGGCAATTCCAGGGCCATTATCATTGATGGTAAATTGTAAGCGGTTAGACTGGGTTTTCACTGAGATATGAATACGAGCACCCTGTTTAACGGCCTGGATGCTGTTTTGGATAAGATTGTTAAATGCCCCGGTCAGACTACTCAGGTTGCCAAGCAGATAGACATCCTGGCAACTGCTGCTAATGCTAAGCTGCGCATTATGTTGCTGCAACAGGGTTTCTGCCGCGGTATAAATGTCGCTGATTAAGCATTGCAGGGTAAATGGTTGTACCGCCTGCGCCGTGCCAGAGCGGGCAAATAACAGCATATCATTTACCTGCTGCTCTAAATCATGCAATCGGGCCAATAACTTCTGCTGAAATTGCTGAGCTGATGCCGGGTTAAGCTTACTGCTACCCAGGTTTTCGGCATACAACATGGCAGAGGACAATGGCGTGCGAATTTGATGCGCCAGCGTCGCCATCATTTTGCCTAAGGTAGACAGACGCTGTAAATGAGCCAGCCGGCTTTGTAACTGGCGGGTCTGGGTCAGATCAGTCAGCACAATAAGCTGGCCGGGTTCCGGGCTGAGCGGGCTGATTTCCAGCTTAATTCGCCGGCCATCTTTTAATGATACTTCCAGCCCGTCATCACTGCGCGGCGCAAAACAACGATTGATCACTTCTAACCAGGGCTGGCCCAGCAGGGGTTGCCCCAGCATCGTGGTTGCGACCGGATTAGCTTCAGATACAATGCCTCTGGCACTGAGCAGTATAACCCCCGAGGGCAACACATTCAGAATATGTTGCAGCCGGTTATCCGCCTCACGAGACCCTGCCAATGCCTGACTAACCAGCTGGCTTATTTCCTGCGGACCACGCACCGGCGAGCGATACAGCTGCCGGCTATCGGTTTGCAAAGTGCAGATTGAGGTATCGTGGCTGGCGTTTGGCATAATACAACTGACCTTTTTCAAATAATAAGGTCGATGCAGAGATTATGCCAAACTTAAGACTATGATTTTAATATGAAATATCGACATGGCCGTTGTCAAAGACTTGACAGATAACGTTTATTCGTCGCGGCCAAGGTTATATTTACGCATTTTTTCAACCAGGGTGGTCCGGCGCAATCCCAGTACTTCAGCAGCCCGCGCCACCACATAATCATGATGCTGTAAGGCATTAGAGATCAGCTGCACTTCCAGCTCTGCAAGGTATTCTTTTAAATCGAACCCCTCTGCCGCCATATCAGTAAGCTGCGGTAAGCTTAGGGCACTGCTGCTATTGCTGTTGTTACTGTGTGCACCGCTAACAGCATCATCGTTGCTGTCATCGCTGTCGTCAGCACTGGCAGCAAACAAATCGTTGAGCATATCCCGTTCCAGTAACGCTTCCGGATACTCGGGCTGATAACTTTCTACATCCAGATAACAGTATTTTTGCGGTAACTCTGCAATATCGACAACCTGATCCGGATACATAATTAACATACGCTCCAGCAAATTTGCCAGCTCGCGTACATTTCCAGGCCAGTTGTGTAATTTTAAGCTTTCCAGCGCCCGCTCAGTAAAACGGATCCGTCCCTTATGTCCGGCAGCCTGACGGTTTAGCAGCTCCTGGATCAGTATGGGTAAATCATCGCTGCGCTCGCTTAGCGCCGGCGTTTCAATTGGAAAGACATTAAGGCGGTAAAACAGATCCTCTCTGAATTGTCCGTCAGTGATCATCGTCTCTAAATCACGATGGGTAGCGGCAATGATCCGGACATCTGCTTTAATGGTCTGGCTCCCCCCAACCCGCTCAAAAATGCGCTCCTGCAATACCCGAAGCAGCTTTACCTGCATCGGTTGTGGCATGTCACCAATTTCATCCAGAAATAAAGTACCGCCCTGAGCCAGTTCAAATCGGCCTTTTCGGGTAGAAATGGCACCGGTAAAGGCCCCTTTTTCATGGCCAAACAACTCGCTTTCTAATAGCTCTGCCGGGATAGCACCACAGTTAATCGGTACAAAAGGCCCTGCAGCACGGTTTGATAGTAAGTGAATATTACGGGCAACCACTTCCTTACCGGTACCCGACTGGCCCAGCACCAGTACGTTGGCATCCGTTTTTGCCACTTGCTGAATTAAAAAGCGAACTTTTTGCATAGGCTCAGTCTGCCCCACCATACCGTCAAATTTAAGCGCGGTTTCAGCCTGGCGCTGGCCGGGTAACAAGCGATGGTATTGCTGACAATCGCGCAGTAACTGGGTAAGGGTGTTATATGAAAAAGGTTCAGTAAGCAGACCGACAGCGTTAGGGTACTGCAGTAAAGCGGTTAACGGCTCGCCAATCAGTAAAAATGCGCAACTGGGAAAACGTAACAGCAACTCGGCGTGTTCGGCATCCCCCAGGGCACCAAGCAGTACCACCGCCGGCGCGGTTTCAGTTAATTGTTGCAGCAGTTCCTGATGATTAAATACTTGATAAGATTCATTTATAAAGCTAAGCACTGTCGCCAGACGTTCGGCGCGACGCTGCTGTGAATCAACAATATAAAGAAGTGGATTAGCTGCCATTGTGCCGCATTATGGTTATTGTTTTAACTTCATTGTACTGCGCTGGCCTGAGCTTGCAACCACAAACGCTATTTTTTTGACAGGCGTCAAAAAAATAGCGTTGCGAATTATCAATGCTTGCCTAAAAGCTCAATTTCTTCCTCGGTATACAACGAATAAGCAAAGTTAAAAATTGATTTTGAATAGTTATCACGGATGCTTTTTTCCAAAGGTTCTACAATATGTTTAAGCAGCCATACATGATCAGGGCCTATAACAACTTTGACAACTTCGTCATCTACAACTTTCGTTTTGTGTAACTTAATCATTCTGTGAAATATCATTACAAAGTTTCGGCGGGCTGAATCAATTTCATTTAATTTTTCCTTCTCTACTGTGCTTAATTGGCTTTGCTTACGTTTGTCCAGTAGTTCTCGATAGAATTCAGCAAAATCATTACGCCCTCGGTGAAAGTCAGCAAGGTAGACAATTGAAGATCTCATATTTTCTGATGAAATTTGGTCCATAAATGGCATGATTACCTGTAGAGCAATCGCTTTTTTTTGGATCTCTGCAATTTCTTGCTGAGCAACAGTTGCAGCTTTGATTTCCGTTCGTGTTGCCTGAAGTTCCTCTTTCTGAAGCCAAACACTCATCATGATCATAAATAATGCAACACTGGAAAAAAGAGCGTTTGCTCCACCAAACATGCTACCCAATGAC
This sequence comes from Arsukibacterium sp., assembly GCF_041616895.1. Lineage (GTDB taxonomy): Bacteria > Pseudomonadota > Gammaproteobacteria > Enterobacterales > Alteromonadaceae > Alishewanella. The sequence continues at coordinate 16,080 of NZ_JBFJPY010000053.1, read as the reverse complement.
GACAGCAAGCTTAAGCGGTCACTCCCTGGAATATCAAAGTCTAATAAACCTATTGGTACAACTATTCCAAATACGTACCAGAGAACCAGAGAACCTAGCATTATACTAACAATGAGCAAAAAACTTCGCATTTTAATCTTCTACTTACATCATGGTGGTTACAGCAAATTTAATGCCGCTTGTTGTTGCATTCTAGCCTGCAGCGCCACACTGGTCGAACTTTGGCTTAGAATATCCGTGGCGGTTTTTTCAGTCAATGCTTTGGCGTAATCCAGATCTTCAATCCGGCTGCGCCCTGCAGCCTGAGTAACTTGCTGATTATTTAAACTGCGAGCCTGTGCAGCAAAGCTGTTGATACTGGCGCCCGCCTCGGCCTGCAGCGCCACCACAAACTCGGCAACTTCGGCTAAGGTATTGGTCGCCGCCTGAGCAGCGCTTTGATTATTAATACTAATATCAAACAAGCTTTGCCCATTCAATTCCGCTGCCACATCACTGATATTAAGCGTGACGTTGCTTTGGCCGGTATTAAAAGCAACAGCACCATCCACACTCGCCTGCGCCGCAAATAACGGCTTGCCGCCAAAGCTGCTGTTTTGCAAAGTGTTTTCAATATTTTTGAGAAAACCACTGGCTTGCTGCTGCAATGCCCCGCGATCGGCATCGGTATAAATGCCGTTGCCAGCTGCTATCGCTAACTGACTGAGGCCCGCCAGATCGTCACTGATATTTTGCAGGCTTTGCTCATAGACCTGCGCCAGACCAATACCATCATATAAATTACGCTGCCCCTGAACGGTACCATTAACAGCACTTGTTAGCCGCTCTGCTACTTGCAGGCCCGCTGCATCATCAGCAGCAGTACTGATGCGTTTGGCTGTGGCCAGTTTTTCAGTCTGAGACTGCTGCATTTGCAACAGACTCTTCAACTGCGCTGCCCCGTCGGTCTGACCTGTGATTTTCATTGCATGCTCCTGTTGCGCTAATCTTAAGATTATAGCGCTAAACGTTGCTGTTAGCCCTGATTAAACAAATTAAGCCTGTTAGCATTTTAAATGCCTGATATAGTTGATATAGCATCGCATTAACCGGCGATATTGCCAGTTAAGATTGTGCTTGCGCTGCCGATATAGTGAGTAAGCAGATAAGTGTCGTAATGCGGAGATCAGGACGTGACCGAAATTTTATCGTTAATTGGTCGGGACAAACCATTATTTTCTGAAGATATTGCTAAATATGATAGTGCGTTGTGTGACATTATTAGCAAAAGTCGATTTTTGATATTAGGCGCAGCCGGCTCCATTGGCCAGGCGGTGACCAAAGAAATTTTTAAACGCAATCCGCAGAAGCTTCATGTTGTTGATATCAGTGAAAACAATATGGTTGAACTGGTGCGTGATCTGCGCAGTTCACATGGTTACATCAGCGGTGATTTTCAAACCTTTGCGCTGGACATTGGCTCTGTTGAGTACGATGCCTTTATTGCTGCCGATGGCAGCTTTGATTACGTATTGAATTTATCTGCGTTAAAACATGTTCGCAGTGAAAAAGATCCTTTTACGCTGATGAGAATGATCAACGTCAATATCGTTAATACTGAGAAAACCCTGGCGCAATCTATTGCTAAAGGGGTTAAAAAATATTTCTGTGTGTCGACTGACAAAGCCACTAATCCGGTGAATATGATGGGCGCCTCGAAACGGATTATGGAAATGTTTTTAATGCGCCGTAGCAAAGAGATCAACATCTCTACCGCCCGGTTTGCCAACGTGGCGTTTTCAGATGGGTCGCTGCTTTATGGTTTTAATCAGCGTATTCAAAAACGCCAGCCTATTGTCGCGCCACATGACATTAAGCGTTATTTCGTTACGCCTGGCGAATCTGGCGAATTATGCCTGCTGTCATGCATTTTTGGTGAAAACAGAGATATCTTTTTCCCCAAACTCAGTGAAGAGTTGCATTTAATTACCTTTGCAGATATCGCAGTGAAATACCTTGAGCATGCAGGTTATAAACCTTACTTGTGTGCAAGTGAAGATGAAGCGCGTGAGCTGGCAAAAACCTTGCCTGAGCAGGGCAAGTGGCCCTGCTTATTTACGGTGAGCGATACCACCGGAGAAAAGGACTTTGAGGAGTTTTTTACCGACAATGAAATACTTGATATGGTCCGGTTTGACAACGTCGGGGTGATTAAAAATGAGCCCGAATATCACGGCGCATTATTAGAGATGTTTGAACGGGAAATCGACAGCATGAAGCAAAGTAAATCGTGGAGTAAGCCACAGCTTGTGGCGTTATTTCAGTCGATGCTGCCCGATTTCGGCCATAAAGAAACAGGTAAATACTTAGACAGTAAAATGTAGGTCCGATTATGAGCGCAGCCCTTGTTAGTTTTATTCGTGACCTTTACCAGAGTAATGAATTTATTCCATTGCATGCCCCCATATTTGCTGGAAATGAGCTGAAGTATGTTAGTGAAACGATTGAAAGCACCTTTGTTTCCAGTGTAGGGAAGTTTGTCGATGAGTTTGAAGCAAAAATAGCGACCTTTACCGGTACGGCAAAGGCGGTTGCCACCGTTAACGGTACTGCAGCGCTGCATACCGCGCTGTATCTGGCTGGCGTAACGTCAGGAGATGCAGTGATAACCCAGCCTTTGACTTTTGTTGCCACTTGCAACGCGCTGTATCATATGGGGGCAAACCCGGTATTTGTTGACGTAAACACTGAGACATTATCACTTTGCCCGCAGGCGCTGGCAGCGTTTTTACAACAGCACGCTAAAACTGACGACGGTGGATGTTATTTTAAAAGTAACGGCCAACGTATTCGAGCGGTGATGCCAATGCATACCTTTGGTCACCCCGCTGCGCTGGATGAATTGTCGCAAATTTGTCAAGAGTGGCAGCTTATCCTGATTGAAGATGCCGCGGAAAGTCTGGGGTCCTTTTACAAAGGCCGGCATACCGGCACTATTGGTCAGTTTGGAGCGCTGAGCTTTAATGGTAATAAAATTATTACCACCGGCGGGGGTGGCATGCTGCTCTGCGCTACTGAACAAGACGGCGGCCGTGCTAAACACATCACCACCACTGCGAAAGTGCCGCATCGCTGGGAGTTTTATCATGATGAACCCGGTTTTAATTTCCGATTACCTAACCTGAATGCTGCGCTTGGCTGTGCCCAGATGGAACGTCTGAGCGACTTTTTGACAAAGAAGCGCAAAGTGGCCATGCAATACAAAACGTTTTTTGCTGACTCTGCCTATCAGTTTGTCGACGAACCGGCAAAATGTCAGGCCAACTTCTGGTTAAATGCAATTATTTGCCCGGATCAGCAAAGCCGGGATCAGTTATTACAAAGTACTAATGATGCCGGCGTAATGACCCGGCCGGTGTGGCAGCTTATGCATCACTTACCTGCGTTTAAGGATGCAACGCGCGGTCAGCTGCCATGCGCAGAAAACCTGGCGCAGCGCCTGATTAACCTGCCCAGCAGTGTTTCGGAGCTTACATAATGCAAAAGAAAGTGGCGGTATTTACCGGGACCAGAGCCGAATATGGCCTCCTGTACTGGTTGTTACACGATATTAATGCTGACTCAGAATTGCAGCTACAGTTGCTGGTGACAGGCAGTCACTTATCGCCGGAATTTGGCAACACTTACCAACAAATTATTGCTGATGGCTTTGATATAAATGAGAAAATCGAAATTTTACTATCATCAGACAGCAATGTCGGTACGGTAAAAAGTATGGGCCTGGCAATGATTGGCCTGGCAGATAGCCTATCCCGTCTGCAACCGGATGTGATGATCCTGCTGGGCGACAGGTTTGAGGCCCTCGCTGCAGCGCAAACGGCTATGTTGATGAAAATTCCAGTGTTGCATCTGCACGGTGGTGAAATTACCGAAGGCGCGACTGATGATGCAATCCGTCATGCTATTACCAAGCTCAGTTACCTGCATGCAACGTCAACTGAGGCATACCGGCAGCGGGTCATTCAGCTTGGTGAGTCACCAGAACGGGTCAAAAATGTGGGTGCTATCGGTTTAGACCATCTTGCGCGCACGCGCTTGCTAAGCAAAGCTCAGTTGGCTGAAGCACTGGCATTTAAGCTGGATCAGCCGTACTTTGTGGTCACGTATCATCCGGTAACCCTGGCAGAAGAACCGCCATTAGCCAGTTTTAATGCACTGCTAAGCGCGCTTGACCAGTTTAAGCAATACCAGATTATTTTAACCTACCCGAACGCCGATGAGGGTGGCCGGCAAATCATAGAACGGCTGATAAGCTACGCTGCTGAGCAGCCTGACAGAGTGTTGGCCGTTTCCTCATTGGGACAGCTACGATATCTTAGTGCAGTAAAACATGCCGCTGCGGTTATCGGCAATTCTTCCAGTGGCATTATTGAAGTACCTGCTTTTAAAGTGCCAACCGTCAATGTTGGTACAAGGCAGCAAGGGCGACTGGCAGCACCCTCAGTTAAGCACTGCCGCATGGATACCAGCGATATTGCTGCCTGCATAGAACAGGCCGTTAGCGATGCCATTCCTGTTGGCGATAATCCATATGGCCAGGGTAATGCCAGTGCCAAAATCATATATATGATCAAGCAGTTGCAGTTTAATCCGGTCAAACATTTTTTTGATCTGCCAGGAGCAAAGTTATGACACTTATTATCGCCGAAGCTGGCGTTAACCATAATGGCGATGAAGATCTTGCCTTTGCCTTAGTGGATGCTGCCGTGGTTGCCGGCGCTGATATTGTTAAATTTCAGACATTTAATGCAAGTGCCCTGGCGACTGCAGAGGCGCAACAAGCAACGTATCAGCAACGAAATACCGGTCAGGCCGAGTCACAATTGGAAATGCTAAGCCGGCTGGAACTCAGCCATGATGCCCATTTACGGCTGCAGGCTTACAGCAAACAGCGCGGCATCGGCTTTCTATCGACCGCGTTTGACGACCTCAGCCTGCATTTTTTACTCGGCACGCTGCAACTTAACCTGCTGAAAATTCCATCTGGTGAAATTACCAATGCGCCCTTTGTGTTGCAGCATGCCAGAAGTCAGCGTGATCTTATTGTCTCAACTGGCATGGCCAACCTGGCTGAAATTGAAGCAGCCCTTGGGGTCATTGCTTTTGGACTTACCATGCCTGTTGACGCAAAACCAACGGTACCCGCTTTTGCGCAGGCCTACGCCAGCAAGCAAGGCCAAATTGCGCTAAGACAAAAAGTAACGTTGTTACACTGCACCACCGAGTATCCTGCTCCAGCCTCTGACATTAACTTAACTGCGATGGACAGCATGGCTGCGGCATTTGGTTTAGCGGTGGGTTACTCCGATCACAGTGCCGGTATAGCAATTGCAATTGCCGCAGCAGCACGGGGCGCGACAGTACTTGAAAAACATTTCACTCTGGATAAAAACCTGCCGGGACCGGATCATAAAGCATCACTGCAACCGGATGAATTAACCCAGATGGTGACGGCCATCCGCGAAGTAGAGCAGGCGTTAGGGGATGGCATAAAACGGCCGGCACCGTCTGAACTGGCTAATAAAGCGGTAGCCAGAAAAAGCCTGGTGGCAAACCGTGCTATCCGCAAAGGGGAGCGACTTACTGCTGAACTCATTGCCTGTAAAAGACCCGGCACCGGCACCAGCCCTTACCAGTACTGGGATCTGCTTGGTACAAGCGCCAGCCGGGACTACCGTGAGGGAGAACCCTTTGCAGAATAAACCCATAGTAATGCTCGGCGCCGGTGGCCATGCCAAGGTGCTGCTCTCGTTGCTGCAACAGCAAGGCATTACTGTGGCAGCGGTGTGCGCACCGCAGCGTCCGGCATCGGCCCGGTTTGATGATATACCCTATTTGGCATCTGATGATGATGTGCTTAGTTTTAAACCGCAAGACGTGATGCTGGTCAATGGTATTGGCGCCCTTCCAGGCCAGACCTTGCGTCGCAGGTTGTTTGAACATTTTTCAGCGCTGGGATATCAGTTTTTCAGTGTCATTGCCAGTAGTGCCATAGTAGACAGCGGCGTCCAGCTTGGGCAAGGTGTGCAAGTATTGCCAGGCGCTATCATCAACACCGATGCGGTTCTTCATGCCAATGTGTTAATTAACAGCGGCGCCATTATTGAGCATGATTGTGTATTGCACGCTCATACTGTAGTCAGTCCTGGAGCAGTATTGTGCGGCGGCGTAACCTGTGGCGAAAATAGTTATATTGGTGCCGGCGCAACGGTGATTCAAAGCCAGATAATTGGCAAAAATGTGCTGGTAGGCGCGGGAAGCACCGTGGTATGTAACTTGCTAGATAACCAGAAAATCTATTCTGCCCGGCCCTTTATTAAAGCTGAGTGAGGCTGTTATGACGACCAGTTGGAAAAATACCGCAATAACCCCTGATAGCAGCATTCGTGATGCACTGCTATTACTGGATAAAGAAGCACTGCGTATCGCATTGGTGGTAGACGCCAGCGACACCTTGCAGGGTGTACTGACTGATGGTGATATTCGCCGCGGACTGCTGCGCAACTGTACGTTGCAAAGCCCGGTTACTGATGTAATGAATACCAAGCCACTGACAGCCGAAGCCGGCACGCCCAGACGCGATTTGGTCAAACTAATGGCGCGCAAAAAGCTGCTATCTATCCCATTGGTGAAAGACGGTAAAGTGGTTGGCCTGGAAACCCTGCAAAGTGCGGCAGATTCTGTGCTGTACGACAACCCGGTATTTCTGATGGCGGGAGGGTTTGGTAGCCGGTTAAAACCGCTGACCGACGCCTGTCCCAAACCGATGCTGAAAGTCGGTGAAAAACCAATATTAGAAATCGTACTAAACAGCTTTATCCGCGCCGGTTTTCATAACTTTTATATTTCGCTGCATTATATGCCCGAGCAAATTCAGGCTTATTTTGGCGATGGCTCCCGTTGGAATGTTAATATCAGCTATATATACGAGCAGGAACCACTGGGCACCGGTGGCGCCCTGGGCTTACTGCCTGATAACTTGCCGGAGCTGCCCTTAATTCTGATGAACGGTGACTTACTCACCACCATAGACTTTGAGCAACTGCTGCAATTTCATAACAAGCAGCAAGCTGATGCCACAATGTGCGTGCGTGACTATGAATACCAGATCCCGTTTGGGGTGATTAATGGTGATGGCAACAAAGTCACCGGAATGATCGAAAAACCGATCCAGCGTTTGTTTGTCAACGCGGGGATCTATGTGGTGTCGCCCAAAGTACGCCGGCAGGTTAAAGCCAATCAACGGATTGATATGCCAACCTTACTGGAGCAAAATATTGAGCAAGATAATTCTGTATTAATGTTCCCGATCCATGAGTACTGGTTAGATATCGGCCGGATTGACGATTATCAGCGGGCGCAAATTGATGTGATCAATCTGGGGCTGTTTTGATGCCACAGTTTGGCGTTATTGGTCTTGGCAGTATCGGAAAACGGCATTTGACTAATTTACGTACCCTGTTTCCCGACGCTCAGTTACTGGCAGTCAGTGCCAGTAGCCGCGCAAAACACAACGTACCCGCGAACGCGACAATGGTTTCACTTGCAGAGCTGCTGGCGATACAGCCAGATTTTGTGGTGGTGGCTTCACCAGCCAGTTTGCATTTACAGCACACCGAGGCCTTACTGGCACAAGGTATTCCGGCGCTGGTAGAGAAGCCGCTGTGCGCCAGCTCATTGCAAGCAGAGCAGTTTATGCAGCTGGTAGAACGTTATCCCGCCAGCATTATTGATATTGGCTATTGTTTACGTTATTTACCAGCGGCCCAGATGGTAAAAACGCTGATAAGCTCGCAGCGATTGGGGCGTATTTACAGTGTTATTGCTCAGGTTGGTCAGTACTTACCTTACTGGCGGCCTGATAGCGACTATCGGGTATCGGTGTCGGCGCAAGCCGCGCTGGGGGGCGGAGCATTGCTGGAACTAAGCCATGAGCTGGACTACCTGCAATGGTTACTGGGGCCCTTGCAGCTGCGATATGCCCGCAATCGGCACAGTGGTTTATTAACGCTGGATGTCGAAGACATCAGCGAGTTAGTTCTGGAAAACGAGAACCACACCAGCTGCTTTGTTCACCTTGATTTTATTCAGCAAACGCCTTTGAGGCAATGCAGCTTTATTGCAGGCAACGCCAGACTTGACTGGGACCTTATTGCCAATACCATTACCTTGCAAGAACACAATCAGCGACATCTGCTCTATGATGATGCCGGTTATGACAAGAACAACATGTACCTGGCCATGTTAAATGCGTTCTGGCAAAAAGTGCAGCAACGCGACAGCGATACCACCAACTTTACCGCCGCCGCTGCGACAGTTAAGCTGATTGCCCAAGCAAAACAGCAGGGGGCACTGGAGAATTTATGAGTTGTATTGCCTTTATCTTTGCCAGAGGGGGATCCAAAGGATTACCAGGCAAAAACATTAAGCCCCTGGCAGGAAAGCCTTTGCTGCAATATTCCATTGAAGTGGCTAAGCAGGTTAAGGAGATCAGTCATGTTTTTGTTTCAACCGACTGCGACAATATTGGCCGCTGCGCCAGCGAAGCTGGCGCTGAGGTGATAGTCCGTCCACCAGAGCTGGCTACCGATACCGCCCCTGAATGGGCAGCGTGGCAACATGCCATCCGCCAGGTGCAGCAACAGTTCGGTGGCTTTAATACCTTTGTCAGCTTACCTGCCACCAGCCCGTTAAGAAGTGCTGCTGATGTCAGCAGTGCGATACGTCAACTTAAGCAAACCGAAGCCGATTTGTGTCTGGCGGTAACTCCCGCTAATCGCAACCCCTTTTTCAATATGGTAGTACGCGATGCGATGGGCAAGGTGCAATTAGTAAGTTCTCTGCCAAACGGTGTCCATCGTCGACAGGATGCCCCGGCCGTATTTGATATCACTACCGTAGTGTATGCTGCCCGCCCTGACTTTATCCTGCAACAGGAAAAACTGTTTGATGGCGTGATCACCAGCATTGTGGTACCAAAAGAACGTGCGGTAGACATAGATGATATCTACGATTTTATGCTGGCTGAAGCGATTTTGAAGAGGGACAACTATGCTGGATAACAAAACCATTCTGATTACCGGCGCTGGTGGTTTAATTGGCCGCACTGTGGTTAAAGCGTGTTTAGCGCAAAATGCCAGGGTTATTGCCAGTGATCTTGATCTGAGTAAGCTGGAACATCTGCTGTTGCAAGATGGCATTGATACCCAACATCACAAATTGCAACTGACCACTCTCGATCTGCAGCAGGCTGATAGTATTTTCGCAATATTGAACCAATATCAACCCGATGGCGCAGTTAACTGCAGCTATCCGCGAAACAAAGATTACGGTAAGCACTTTTTTGAGGTCAGCCTGCAAAGTTTTAACGACAATGTATCGCTTAATCTTGGCAGCGCATTTTTGTTTATGCAGCAATGTGCGGCTTACTTCAAACAACAGCCACGCGAATTTTCACTGGTTAACCTGTCATCTGTATATGGTGTCGTCGCACCACGCTTTGATATTTATAACAATACAGCAATGACCATGCCGGTAGAGTATGCCGCCATTAAATCGGCATTAATCCACCTGAGTAAATACGCGGCAGCCTATATTGCTGACAGTCGCTTTCGCGTTAACCTGGTTAGCCCGGGCGGCATTAGTGATAAGCAGCCAGAAAGTTTTCTGCAGGCTTACCGCACTAACACATTGGGCAAAGGCATGCTGGACGCCGCCGATATCACTGGCGCCATTATGTTTCTGCTGTCAGATCATGCCCGTTTTACCAACGGGCAAAATATTGTCGTCGATGATGGCTTTACGCTGGGTGGCTGAAGCCACACAGCGTCAGATGGCAGAATAGTAAAATTACTTCGCTTTATTTTTATTGGCAAACACGATATCCATACCCCAATCGCATTTTTTATTCCAGCTTTGCCGATAATCAGCTTTCATCGCACTGACATAATCTTTCCACAGCGCCAACATGGCGGAGAAACACTCTAACGACAGTTTCTCGTCTTCATATTGATATAACAGTGTCATCATAGGGCAATGATAATAGAGTAAAGAGCCTTTAATCATATAGAAAAGATGCGTAAAACGGGTGTTTCTGAACGCATAAACATATCGCGCCTGACGCTTTAAAATGTCTGACGCTTCTTGTCTACTGCTAAATGTTTCACTGGCAATATCATTCAGGTGGTCACAAATTTCATCGAAAAGATCAAATGCTAATCTCTGCTCATTAACCTTAAAGTCGAGCTTTTTAAAAAACTTATCTTTTACCTGTTCAATAATGCCTTTTTTATTGACCAGACTTTTTTTCACGAAAACGTCTTGCTCAGTAACAGGCAAAGCGCCATCAATAAACGCCCCTTCACCAACATTATAAACTGATATTTTTTTGTCTGTTTTCAGCAAGTTTTCTATATGTTTGTGGGCAAGCATCAGCAAGTTTGTTGCCAGAACATCCTGGGTTAGGTTGCCTTTTAACTTAATTGTAGCGCCCTTATCGACAATTTTTTGATAATTTTCATTATTGGCATAGATGCTATTTGCAGAGTGCGTTTTGCCATTTAAATAACCATTGTCAACGCCAAACAAATACACTTCCTGAAAGCCCAGGGTAAAAGCATAAGATAATGCAGTATTGGCTACCAGTGGCCCCGGGAATGGCAAAGAAGGTAATATCTGCTTATAGTCTTCAAGGGTGATGAGCTGAGTAAAAACAGTTGCCGCCTCCGGGCCTTTTAAGCCCAAACCAGCCCACTTGTAGAGTTCAATCACGTCGGGATACATGACATCAACTGCCAGCAAATTCAAATCTGCATAGTAAGACGGTTCAAAGCTATGCAACAACGCGTCATAGGTCGTTTTAGGCCGTTCAACAAGAACATGAAAATCGGCCTTAATACCTAGTTTTGCTAAAGAGCCCAGCGCCGTACCACATGCAAAAATAATGACATCATCTTGTATCTCTTTAAGTACATCTGCTGCGGCATCTAACGACGGTCCATTGCCAACGACAACCACTGGCATATCAATATATTTACGAGAACCAACGGGTATTAAGAATTTGGCTTTGCTTTCATAATTTTTTAAACAATGTGCCAGGCCGGTAACAGCATCATTGTAAAAACCATAACCAGTTTGTATTTCATAATAGCGATTGAAAAAAACTGATATTTGTTCATTCACGTCAACAGATGGGTAATGTTGATAACAAAATGCCCGGATTATTGAATATGCACCGATATCACCAGCGATTTTATATAAAGACGCAAAAAAACTTTCCACATCAAGGCCGATCTGAAAAAAGAGCGTCCCGCCAGATTGATCAACTGATTTAATTATTTCAGCCCAATTCGTGCAGAATAGGCTGGCATAGAACACTTCGAGATCAGGCTCACTTATATAAATATAATCAAAACTATGCTTGCTTAACAGTTCCGTCGCTACGTACCCTAACCCAACACCAAATAAAATAGCCGTGGGGAAATGAACCGGTAATTCACGGAGCAGAGGACTATTCAACTCGTTATATTTATTGATTATTTTTATTAATTCTGACATGAAACGGCTATGGATCCGGTGATCATCGTCACCGACCTCAAAGCCATATTGAGTTAAGCTGTAGTATCCTTTGGCGGTGTTCTTATCCAGCTGTTTTCGAGTCTGAGCAATCGGATCATCTGAATAAATAGGCACTGAGACATTTTTGGGAATAAAGTTGCCTACACCGGTAGAAGTAACAATAATTTTAAAGTCATCACGAGGTGTGTATTCTTTAATTGTCTTAGCGATATCAGGATAATATTTTTCAAAGGCACGAATATTTTCATCAAACTTCAGACGCGACGTTTCAGCAAACTGACGCTCCCGATCATTTTTTTGCATCAATCCCGACAGAGCATTTTCTGCCTGCTGCAACAACTGTTCTAACTCAGTCATAAATTAGTCTATTTGATAGGTTTTACTGATCTTATTTTCAGACTTTACCGCAGCTATCTGACTGATGCTATCTTTTAATTTTGCCTGTTCTTGCTGCAATACAGGCAACATGGCAAGAAAATCTTCTGATAACTGCTGAACGTTCTGCCGCAATTGTTTATCTGCAGGTGTTAACTGTGGAATTAGCTGCTGCAACTGTAGTTGCCATTCATTTATCAACGTCGTTGCCTGAAGATAATCTTCAGCTTCAATATGTTGCTTTATCTGCCCCAGTAAAAGCCCGGCATGATGCACTTTATCAGCCAGCATTGGCGTGTGCTACCGCACGTTGAGACTCAGCGTGCTGCTGCGCACTAAACGGAATTTCATCCCATGCTGATTTAATCTGACGAAATAAATCTGCTACCTCGTCAATGGCAACAGTGGTGTCTTTCTCAACACTGGCATCAACCAGCCGATCTATCATATAGCTGTACAAAGCGTATAAATTCTGACCCAGTTCCGGTGCTTGCGACTCGTCTAAGCAGGAACGTAACGACTCCAGAATCGCAGAAGCTTTTGACAATACCTTTGCTTTAGTTTCCAGGTCTTTACGTTGTAATGCACCCTTTGCTAACGCCAGGTTGTCCAGCACGCCGGCCATCAGCATTTGAATAACTTTATATGGAGATGCTTCAGCTAACTGGGATTTAGTAGCTTCTTTCTGATAAAACTTTAATTTTGCATTACTCATATGCGTAGCTCCTGAACGTTATTTTTTATTGCTGGTAAACCCGGGTAAATTGGCAAGTTGCTGCGTAATATAACTTCCAGAACTTTGCATCTGAGCAATCAGTACATCTAAACCCGCATATTTCGCTCGCAAACCGGCTTCCAACTGCGTCATTCTGTAGTCATGCGATAGTTTGTCATCTTCAAGTTGGCGCAACGATTTATTTAGCGACTCTTCCCGAAATTTAAAACTACCTTTAGCTTCCAGCTGGGTTTTAAGCAAAGACTCAAACGTTTTCGCCAAGCCATTTTCGCCAGAAAATAATTTGCCCACATTGGCATAATCTGAGGTTAAAGCTGCATTAACACTACGTACCAGAGAAGACTTTTCCAGTTTGCCATCTTTCTTTAAGCCTATGCCAACATCAAACAAGGTCTCAAAACCGCCAGCACCGGAGACTACAGTCGATAAGGTATTGGTAAGCTGATTTTTTAAACCACGCATCCCTGAATCACCATAGAGCGCAGCGCCTACTTTTGTGTGGTAATCGATTGTCCCGGCAGCATTATTAAAAGCGGTAATAAATTCATCAATCAGTTTCTCTACACCGGCTTTATCAAAATCGACGGTCAGTTTTGCAGTCTCAGTACCTACACTAACTTTCTTGGCGGTAAAGGTCAGATCCTGAATGGCATCTTTAAAAATATTAGTCGCACTGTTTACCGCAATGCCATCAACTTCAACGATGGCATCACGAGCCATATCGGCTGTGGCAATGGTTAAGCCACCCGCTCCGCCACTAAAAGCGGTCGTAGATATATTGTCGAGCTCGGCAGTGTCATTGGTAATGGTTAAATCGTTACCAGTACCACTCACGTTGGAGCTAATCACCAGCTTGGCCTCGGGTGTTGCACCGCCGGTATTGATGATATTAACTGAAACGCCAAAGTTTGTTGCGGATTCATTAATCGCCGCACGCACTTCTTCCAGGGTCGCACCCGCCGCGACATCTACCTCAAAACTTTTGTCACCCGCTGCAATCGTTAACTTACCGCCGCTGGCACTAACTACATCTGATGGCGCAGTAAAGGCTGAGGTGGTGGTAGCGCGACTACCCTGCGCTAACTGATTAACCTTAATATTGAAATTACCGGGTGTCGCGCTGCTGTTAGCTGCTACCGAAATAACGTCGCCTGAAGCGGGCTGAACAATAGTATTGCTGCGCTTGGTAAAATTGTCTGGGTTAGCCAGCTTTTTGATAATATCCTGGAATGCAGACAAGGAAGATTTAACGGCGCCTAAACCAGAAAGCTGCACACTATAACGGGTTTTGGATGCTTCAAAGCGCTGCATCCGCGGTAAATCTTCAGCATTCACTGTTGCCTGGATAATACTTTCCAGATCTAAGCCTGAACCAACCCCAGCTGAAGTAATCGTTGCCATAATAGCGTGCTCCTGTGTCTCGTATCAGGCCTTAAAATTGATAAGTGCGCCGGCCTTATTTAAGTTATCGGCCATCTCAGAAAAAGCTTGAGCGACTTTAAGCAGATCCTGAGACGGTATTTCCCGAATCAGCTCATTACTGTTTTTGTCTATGACTTTAATGATAGGTGGATCACCCAGTTCATCAAACTCGAATACTAATCGGGTATTGGCAATAGGAATAAGTTTACTGATTTGCTCCAACGTTTGCCTAATTTGGATAGTATCAAATTCTATCGTCCGCACCGATTTCTCTGCTGGCTCTGTACTCGTTTTTTCATTTTTTTGGATTGCATTTACCCGAGCCACATTTTCTGTCAGAGGTTGTTGACCTGCAGTTATCGCTGAGTCTGCCTGAGCAGCAGCATCAGGTCGGGCAGCTTTTGCCATGACCTGCCTGTCCAGGCCAGGATCGGCAAGCCGATTATCTTTGCTGAATAACGTTTCCACGGACATAAAAAACCTCCGGCGTATAGTTGTTGGCCAGAATAACACTGGCCAACTAACTATAGCTTATCCTTTAGCTTAACCTAAAAGCGATAATGCTACCTGTGGACGCTGGTTTGCCTGCGCCAGGATAGTAGTACTAGCCTGCTGCAGGATCTGGTTACGGGTCAGTGCAGCAGTTTCAGCTGCAAAATCTGCATCCTGGATCCGGCTGCGAGCGCCTGACAGATTCTCAGAAATATTCGATTGGTTACGAATAGTAGACTGGAACCGGTTCTGGGTTGCACCTAACTCGGCACGTTTTTTATCTACAACCGCAATTAAAGAATCCATGCCGGCTAAAATAACTTGTGCGTTAGCCTGAGTGGATACACTGATTGTTGACCCAACGAAGGCTCCAGCAAAAGTCTGGCTGGTAGGAGTACCAATATCGCTTACACCCGTTGCTAAGGCGGATAAAGTATTCCCTGTCACGCCAGAAGCAACTCCGGCTATACCTGACAAGGTAAAACCGCCGTTAGCAGATATGGTATTGGTAGTAGCACCCACCGTTCTCATACTAAAGCTGATAGTCTGCACTGCATCAGCGCCAACCTGGAAGCTCGCTGAGTAAGAACCGTCTAAAAGATTCTGACCACCAAAGGTCGTATCTTTAGCTACCCGATTGACTTCACTCATTAGTGAACGAATTTCTTCCTGGATTGCTAAGCGGTCTTCGTCAGTGTTAGAACCGTTAGCCGCTTGTTGCGCCAGCGTTCTTACGCGTTGGAAAGACGATGTTACCTCTTCTAACGCACCTTCTGCAGTCTGAGCCAGTGAAATACCGTCATTTGCATTTCGGATACCCTGATTTAAACCATTGATTTGACCAGATAAGCGGTTACTGATTTGCAAACCTGCGGAGTCATCAGCAGCACTATTGATACGTAAACCTGATGACAGACGTTTAAATGACGTGTCCAGTGCGTTGCCGCTTTGCATTAACTGACGCTGAGCGTTTAACGAACTCACATTAGTATTGACTGTTAAAGCCATATGTAGCCTCCAAAATTTAACAGAACTGTTTTGGCTGTAGCGGTTACCCCACCGCCACACTTAAACAGCATAAGTTCTATGATTTAACAGGCTGGTTACCCGACCATTCTGCTAAAACAAGGTCACTAATACAGTTCCCCTATAATCTGTATCGGCCAGACTTTATAAAGCTTTAGTAAATTTTTGATTTATTTTTCAATTCTGGAAGGTTTTTTATTAAGTATTTATTTATCAGTAGCTTGCTTGGTTTTTTAATATTACTTGATGAGAAAACGATACGTAACCAGAACAAAAAAGCCTGCAGCATTACCCATGCTGCAGGCTTTTCCTTTTAAATGCTCCGCGCTGCGCTCGTTACTGGTATTAACCCTGCAGTAAACTTAATGCCGCCTGTGGCCGCTGATTCGCCTGCGCCAGAATAGTGGTGGTGG
>NZ_JBFJPY010000052.1:0-24655 GCF_041616895.1 Arsukibacterium sp. | reverse complement strand
TGCCGTATCAGCGGTACTGGAAATTCCCGGTAGCGAAATTGAACCTGCCCCTGGTTTTGGCGCGCGGATCCGGGCTGACTTTATTAGTGGTATGGCAAAAGTAGAGGGTAAATTTGTAATTTTGCTTAATGTCAGCAAAGTACTGTCGGTGGATGAAATGTCTGTACTGGCTGAAGTCGCGCAATAGCCATAAGGACCCAAATCGCTGGCTTTGATAAGCAGAGTAGCGGTCAGGCGCGGGAGTGCTAAATGGATATTGTCTTAAAAGACAAAGAGTTTGATAGTTTTCAACGCTGGCTATATCAAACGGCAGGCATTAAATTAACTCCTGCAAAAAAAGCGTTAGTGGCAGGGAGGCTGTTTAAGCGTTTAAAGCATTTTCAGTTGCTAAGTTACAGTGAGTATTTTTCACTGATTATTGGCGGAGAATATCCGGCAGAATTGCAGTTGGCACTGGACCTGCTAACCACCAATGAAACGTATTTTTTTCGTGAGCCCAAGCATTTTGAGTATTTGAGTCAAAAGATCCTGCCGCAGGCTAGCACAAGCCGTCCTTTTCGGATTTGGAGTGCTGCAAGCTCCAGTGGTGAAGAAGCTTACACTTTAGCAATGGTGTTATCAGAGAATCTGGCTTTTAACCAATGGCAATTGTTTGGTTCTGATATTAGTAATCAGGTGCTGGAACAAGCCAGAAGTGGTCATTATCCATTAAACCGGGCAGAAAATATCCCAAAACCCCTATTGCAGAAATATTGTTTAAAAGGCATTGGCTCGCAACAGGGCACCTTTATTATTAATAAGCAATTACGCGAAAAAATTCAATTCCGTCAAATTAATCTGGTAGAGCCTTTTCCCGATCTGGGGTTGTTTGACGTCATTTTTTTGCGCAATGTCATGATTTATTTTGATCATGACACAAAACAAAAAGTGGTCGCAAAGATGCTGCCCTTACTAAGGAACGGTGGTTATTTTATTGTCAGTTTGTCAGAAAGTTTAAATGGTGTTACTGATGGCCTGAAGCTGATTACGCCGTCAATTTATCAAAAACCATAACGTTATGAAGTTATATGACAGCAATATCGATATTTTTTTACAACCTGGCGAGTTTTACTTTGCGGAAGCACCCTGTTGTATTCGCACCTTGTTGGGCTCTTGCGTTGCGATAACGGCGTGGCATCCCAGGTTGAAAATTGGTGGTATGTGTCATTATATGCTGCCTAAACGTAAACGGCCTGGGCTGCAACTTAATGGCAAATATGCCGAGGAAGCGATGCAAATGTTTGAGCAGCAAGCGCACGACTATAATACCCGTCTCAAGGAGTATCAGATAAAGTTGTTTGGTGGCAGCAATATGTTTATTCACTCTACCGGTAAACCCCAACAGATCAATGTCGCCAGAGATAATGTTGCCTTTGCTCATAAATTGCTGGCGCAATATGGTCTCGAATTTACCGCCATGGATTTGGGTCATCATGGCCACCGCAATATCGTGTTTGATCTCAGCACCGGTGATGTCTGGGTAAAGCATTCCGGGCTGACAGAGCGGTAACATAAAGGCGGATTACTAAGTGGCATTAACAAAGATTAAAGTATTGCTGATTGATGACTCTGCGGTGGTGCGTCAGGTGTTGCAGGCGCTGCTGGATAAAGCGCCTGATATTCAGGTGATTGGGGCCGCTTCAGACCCCATATTCGCAATGGATAAACTGGCGCGTGAGTGGCCTGATGTTATTGTGCTGGATATTGAAATGCCACGAATGGACGGCATTACCTTTTTGAAAAAAATTATGCAGGAGCGCCCCACTCCGGTTGTTATTTGTTCAACCTTAACCGAAAAAGGGGCGGAAACCACTATGCAGGCGATGGCGGCCGGCGCGGTGGAAATTATTACCAAACCCAAAGTGGGTTTAAAAAACTTTTTACAGCAATCTTCCGCTGAGTTATTGGCGGCCATCAGGAGCGCCGCTCAGGCCAGAGTGAAAAAGCTGGGTAAAAGTCAACCTTTAGCCCACGCAGCGGTCAAGTTAACTGCAGATTCAATATTGCCCGGTTCTGGCAAGGAGGCCATGGCACAAACGACGGAGCGAATTATTGCTATTGGTACCTCAACCGGGGGGACGCAGGCGTTGGAGTATGTGTTAACGGCTTTGCCTCGGGTATCAGCGGGTATTGTTATCGTGCAACATATGCCTGAAAAGTTTACTGCCTCGTTTGCGGAGCGCTTAAACAGCTTGTGTCAGATTGAAGTACGAGAGGCCAGAAATGATGACAGAGTTATGCCTGGTTTAGCCTTAATCGCGCCGGGGGGTAAGCATATGCTGGTAAAAAGAAGTGGTGCTTACTATAAGGTTGAGGTGGTTGACGGGCCTCAGGTAAACCGGCACCGGCCTTCAGTTGATGTATTGTTTCGTTCTGTCGCTCGTTTTGCGGGCAAAAACGCCACAGGTATTATTATGACCGGCATGGGCGATGATGGTGCCCGGGGTATGAAAGAGCTATTTGATGCCGGTGCTTACACCTATGCGCAGGACGAAGAAAGTTGTGTGGTGTTCGGCATGCCAAAAGAAGCCATTAAACTGGGAGGGGTAAATCAGGTTATAAATTTAAGTGATATTGCGCGAGCAATCATCAAAGCAATGTAAGCTGCACCAAAATTTAGCAAAGGGCCTGCGGGCCCTTTTTTGTTGGTGCATGCTTAATTATTGAAATTTAATTAAAAGTTCATTCTCCTGTAATAATTTGCCCCAATTTGGGTAGGCTTTTTACTGCGTCACTATTGACGGCGGAAAATTAATCATCTACCTTTTGTAAGCGCTTACATTTATGTTGCAGATGCCTTTATTGGTGTTGGCGTTTCAGTCAGCAGGTAGCAAAGACCCAGGGGATAATTATTAAAATGAAACAAATTTCAACGTTAACGGCCGTAATAATTGCGGCTGGCCTCGCCGGCTGCGGTGGCGATGTGACGACTAATTCCGATTTCACCGCGATCGATACCACCACTCCAGTCAGTGACTGGCAGCTGGTGTGGAGCGATGAGTTTGATGGCACCAATATCGACCAGCGTAAATGGACGTTTGAGGTCAATTGTCAGGGTGGCGGTAACCAGGAAAAGCAATGCTATACCGATAGCAGTGATAATGCTTTTGTTACCGACGGAACTTTGAAGATTGTTGCTAAACCTGCTGAGGAAGGCGCACCCTTACCTTATACCTCTGCCCGCTTAAATACCCGATATCAGGGCGATTGGCGTTATGGCCGGATTGAAGTGCGGGCTAAAATGCCTTCAGGTCAGGGCACCTGGCCAGCAGTATGGATGATGTCAACCGATGAAGTGTATGGTGGTTGGCCAAAATCAGGCGAAATCGATATCGTTGAAGCAGTAAATTTAAAAACAGTAGACAACGAAGGTGTGGTAGAAAATAAAGTTTATGGCACCCTGCATTACGGCAAAGACTCACCTAATAACGTTAATAGTGGCAAAGCATACAGTTTGCAGGGCGCAAACCCGGCAGATGACTTTAATACTTATGCCATCGAGTGGCAGGAAGGTGAAATTCGTTGGTATGTGAATGATTATTTGTATCAAACGCAAATGGCGTCAAAGGTACGTTTTAACAGTCGCGGTGAAGCTATTGGTTTATCGCACCGTGGTTGGTTTGTTGAAAATTTCAATAATATTACCGGCGAATTAGAAACGCAGTGGACTAGTGCCCCTTTCGATCAACGCTTTTATTTAATTATGAATTTAGCGGTGGGCGGTAATTGGCCTGAAAACGTTAATAACCTCGGTATTGATGCTGAAGCATTAGCAAATGGCCAAACCATGGAAGTGGATTGGGTGCGCGTTTATCAATGCGACCAAAACCCTAACACAGGTAAAGGTTGTGAAACCATTCGTGATGGCTATAAAGATGCTGAAACCTTAGTTGAAGGTAGAGCGCCAATTCCTGTGCCTCCTTCTGATGGTGTGGCGCGTAATCTAACCATCTTTGATGGTACTCCTAATCCTAATTGGCCTGCCTGGGACTGCTGTGGCGGTTCTACCCCGGCTCTGGTAGACGATGAGGAGCGAGGCCAAGTCTATGAGTTTTTAGTAGGGGCACAACCAACCGTTAATGGCTTTATTACCCGCGCGGCCTTTATTGACGATCCCGATGGAGCGCCATCGGCCTTTGATGCATCACCGCTAATTGAGAACGGTAGCATCAGTTTCGATATGAAAGTCGTCTCACCTCCTGCCAACCCCGCATCTACCTGGATGTTTAAAGTTGAAAGTAATGAAGGTGTTAACGGAGGAGGTACTGAGGTTGAAATCCCTATTACAGCCAGTGCAGAGGGTGTGGCACCTGTTACGGGACAATGGCAAACCTTTACATTCCCATTAAAAGACTTGGATACACGTGGTTTAGATTTATCAGCTATTGATGTAATCATGGTGTTTCCTGCCTGGGATACCGGCAATGGTGCAGTGTATCAATTAGACAATGTGAAAATTTCACAACCTAGCAGTTCTCCGGAATTGGTAATCTTTACTGATCAGGAAAACCCCGCTTGGCCGTTATGGGACTGTTGTGGTGGCAGTACTCCGATAGAAGTCATGGACGATGAAACTCATGGCACTGCTGCTGAGTTTACCGTCGGACCTACACCAACTGTACTTGGCTTTTTTAACCGCGCACCTTTAGGTTCAGGTGAGCCCTTTGATGCAACTGCATTGTTAGCTGAAGGTGTGGTGCAGTTTGAAGTAAAAGTTGTTGACGCTCCAGCTAACCCCGCATCAACCTGGTTATTTAAAATTGAGGCAGCAGGTGGCAGTTCCGCTGTGGAACTGCCGTTGAGTGCCGGTAACGCAGACCAGGCGCCAGTTGTCGGGCAGTGGGCAACTTATACTTTCAGTATTCAAAGTTTATTTGATGCCGGTTTAGACATCAGCGCCATAGATGTGTTAATGATTTTCCCAGCGTGGGATACCGGAAATGGCGCTACTTTCCGCGTAGATAACGTGAAAATTTATAACCCAAACGCGGCAGTTGGTGATGGTTCATTAAACATCTTCAGCAATGCTGTAAACCCTGAGTGGGAACAGTGGGATTGTTGTGCTGGCTCTGAACCAAAAATTGTCGATGCTGGTGCGCCATATGGCAATGTAATGCAGTTTGAAATTTTAGGCTGGCCTGAAACGGTACTGGGTTTCTTAGCAAAGCCAGATGTTTCATTTAATGCAACGCCCTTGTTAGCCAATGGTAGTGTGAGTTTTGATATGCGCGTGGTATCTGCACCAACAAATACCAGTAGCACCTGGTTCTTTAAAATTGAATCGACTACTTATGATGGCGTAAACACTGCCGTTGAATTGCCATTAGCTGCAGGTAATAACGATCAGGCGCCTGTTACCGGCGAATGGCAAAACTACAGCTTCTCACTCCAAAGTTTATTTGATGCTGGCCTTGATATCAGTGACATCAAAGTATTGATGGTTTTCCCTGGATGGGGAACGGGCCAGGGTGCCGTTTATCAGTTAGATAACGTCAAAATTTCTAATAACTAATGCAGTGCGACCAGAGTAGGATAATTATGAAAACAAAAACTTTTACGAAAAGTCGGGTAGCTGCTGCCGTATCCGTAGTATTAACTGCCGGCATACTGCTGCCGCTGCAGGCGCAGGAAAGTGACACGGCGCTAGCGGAGCCGCAAGTTGAAATCATTGAGGTGCGCGGTATCCGCGGCAGTTTAGCTCGCTCCATGGACGTGAAACGTGAATCTTCTGGTGTGGTAGATGCCATTTCAGCAGAAGAAATGGGTAAGTTTCCGGATACCAACTTAGCTGAATCGCTGCAACGGATTACCGGTGTTTCAGTGAGTCGGGTGAATGGTGAAGGCAGTCAAATCACCGTACGTGGTTTTGGCCCTGAATTTAACCTTATTACGTTAAATGGCCGGCAAATGCCGGGTACGGGTTTCACCCGGTCGTTTAACCTGGAAAACTTGTCGTCAGAAGGCGTAAGTGCACTTGAAGTGTATAAAACCGCCAGAGCGGAAAACCCCAGTGGTGGCTTAGGTGCAACCGTTAATATTGTAACCGCGAAGCCGTTATCCAGCCCCGGCGAAAAAATGGCGATAATGGGTAAAGCCGTTCACGATAGCTCGAACGAAACCGGTGATGATGTGACTCCGGAGTTTGCGGCGTTATATAGCAATACTTTTGCTGATGACAGATTAGGCGTAGCACTTACGTTCTCATCTGCGCGCCGTGATTTCCAAATTCAGCAGGCCAATATACAAGGTTGGCAAGCGAATGTACCTTTACCAAATAATCCGCAGCAAGTGATTGACCGGCGGCCAGTTGATGGCGATGGAGTTCCGGTAGGAAACTATTTCTTTCCTAAAGACATGAACTATGGCATTGCTGATTTTCAACGAGAACGCACTAATGGTCAGCTAACCTTGCAATACGCGGCCACAGATAACGTTATCTTTACGGTTGATTACACTGCGAGTCGTTCTTTGGTCGGTAGCGAAAGTATCGGCTGGGGTATCTGGAACAATTTTGGTGATAATATCAATGCCTACGAACTAGATGAACAGGGCACAGCGGTTTTTGCTGATATCAGCGGCGATGATGGTTCCTTTACTGCCAGCAAAGGCACTACTGAAGTTAAAGCAGCGTCTATTGGTTTTAATATGGACTGGCAAGTTAACGATGACTTGCAAGTCAGTTTTGACTTTCATGACTCAAACAATAAAACCGACAATGGTGCAGATAAAGGCAGTGGTAACTCTGGCCAGGTGATCCTGGGATCAGACCAGCTGATTACCAAGTTTTATGATTACCGTAGTGGTGAAATCCCCCAAGCTTCTATTTTATGGCGTAATGGCACTAACGAACTGCGCCCTGGTGAGATTGACTCTAATTTCAGCCAGTTTTTCGACTCACCGGGCGAATCTGACGTACAACAATTTCAGTTAGATAGCACTTGGTATAATTCTAAATTCAGTATTCCTCTGGTAAAAATTACAGCGGGTGTTGCCCGTACTGACCAAACTTTAGGTGGTTCAAATGCCTGGAGTGGTTTGCGAGGCGGCCCGGGATTTAATCCAAGTTTTGCCTTTGTATTTCCGGATGGGATGTTTACCCGCAATAATACCGGAAGCTTTCTTGATCAATTTGATGGCGGCGGTAACGCGCTGGTTAGTAATTACTATTACAGTTACAGCTATGATGAAGCGGTAGCGAGACAGGCAGCATACCTGACTGAAGCACTGTTAGGTGACAATGCTTATGTACCCGACGCATTTTACGGCCCTTATGGTGAAAGTTATGTAGAAGAAGTGACTAACAGTGTATATCTGCAGTCAGACTGGGAATTTGAAGTAGTGAATTTTCCGGTACAGTTAAACCTTGGGGTGAGATATGAGCAAACTGATGTTACCAGCACGGTATTACAAGACGTTGAGCGTCAGGTAAACTGGGTAAGCCCTTCAGAATGGATCATGCAGTATGAAGAGGGTGATTCAAACTTTCTTACGCTGACCGGCTCGCACAATATGTTGTTACCGATGATGGATATACGAGTTGATTTAACCGAGGATTTGGTAAGTCGCTTGTCTTATGGCAAGACTATCGCCCGCGCACCATTGGGTGCATTAGGTGGTGGCCGAAGTTTAAGTGGAAGTCCGAAGCCGGGCTCACGTAGTGGTGGCCAGGGCAATACTAATTTGCAGCCGTTTGAATCTACCAATTTAGATTTAAGTCTGGAGTATTATTATGCTCCGGGCAGTTATGCCGCTATTGGTTATTTCCATAAAAGCGTAGATAACTTTATCAGTAATACCATTACAGACATTACCATTGAAGGCTTACATGATATTTTAAATGGTCCGCGCTATCAGCAGGCAGTTGCAGATATCATTGCCCGAGACGAGCAACCCGGTGATACCGCTATTTTCAATCAAATGTTGGCTAATGGCCACGGTAATGCCAATGGTGAGATTGAACCTACCAGCGCGGATCCGTTAATTGTGTGGAGCATTTCCCAGCCGCAGAACAGCGACACCAAAAAAGTTGAGGGTATTGAAGCTGCCTGGCAGCACTTAATTGGTGAGACAGGTTTTGGTTTTGGCATTAATGGCACTTTGGTTGATGGAGATGTGGAGTTTGACGTAAACAGTCTTACCCAGCAGTCGCCGTTAGTAGGTTTGAGTAATTCGGCTAACTTACAGTTGTTCTATGAGCAGTTTGGTTGGTCAGTTAAGTTGACTTATGCATGGCGGGATAGCTATCTGATTGGTGTAGGCCAAGGCCAGGGCTCGTCAGATGCGCCGCCGCAATTTGCTAAGGAATATGCGCAGTGGGATCTAAGTGTCAATAAAGATATTACTGACAACTTCACTGTATTTTTCGAGGGCATTAACCTGACGAACGAAACTGAGCAAGGTTATGGTCGTTACGAAAGACAGTTTTTGTTTGCCCGTCAATATGGACCACGATATATCTTAGGCGCCCGCTATCGCTTCTGATAACCGTCCTGATTAAAGCACCGAATTAGTGCCTGCTTGCGGGCACTTTTTTATGGCGGCGTTCAACTTAGTTGCCAATGTTTCATGGCTATTTATCACAACGCTATTGACGGTGAATTATTAATCAACTACGCTTTTGTAAGCGCTTACATTTCATTTCCTGTAACGGTGGTCAAAATGTGAGCTAAAATGAGTTATTACAACAACAAAATTCAGGAAGCAGGGGTAAAAGGTATGAACCAAAAACGTTTCAAACTATCGCGTTTGGCGGTCAGTTTGTCATTGATCACCGGCGCCGGCATCATGGCACCTGGCTATGCTCAGGATGCAAATACAGACGAAGTTAACGAAATTGAAGTTATTCAGGTAAAAGGTATTCGCGGCAGCTTAATCAAGTCGATGGATATAAAACGCAGCGCCACGGGTGTAGTGGATGCGATTTCCGCAGAAGACATTGGTAAATTTCCAGATACTAACCTGGCAGAATCATTACAAAGGATCACAGGTGTCGCGATTGACCGCTCAAACGGCGAAGGTAGCCGGGTTACTGTTCGTGGCTTTGGTCCTGAGTACAATCTGGTGATGCTAAATGGCCGGCAAATGCCGGCGTCATCTCTGGAAGCCACAACCGCATCATCATCCCGCTCTTATGACTTTGCAAACATTGCATCGGAAGGTGTTGCCGGAGTCGAAGTGTATAAAACGGGCCGCGCAACTATTGCTACCGGCGGTATGGGCTCAACTATCAATATATTGACCACTAAACCACTAAATTCACCTGGCATGAAAGCCACTTTCGGCGTGAAAGGGGTAATGGATGAGTCGACTGACGAAGGCTCTAACATCACACCAGAATTGTCAGGTTTATACAGTAATACCTTTGACGATGACAAATTTGGGGTGGCAATCAGTGGCTCTTATCAAAAACGTGATAGTGGCAATAAGCAAGCTAATACCGGTGGTTGGCGTACCTTCCCTGGGAATATAAATGGTTTCGACTGGGGTGGTGGTAATGCCGACTGGGGTGGTTTAATCCCTGCTGGCCCAAATGCTCATCTTAATTACCCCGCCATAGATTCAATTTACTCAGTACCGCAAAGCGTCGGTTTTGCGTTTCATGAAGTGGAAAGAGCCCGTACTAATGGCCAGTTGGTGTTGCAATATAAGCCGGTGGAAACAGTAACCACGACCTTAGATTACACCTATGCCAAAAACGAAGTGAAAGATCGTTATAACGACGTTTCCGCCTGGTTTAACTTCGGCCCGTCGTCAGGTGAATGGAGTGATGGCCCGGTTGCTGCGCCACTTGTTTATTCAGAGGCGTTCGCTGCCCCAGGCGATTTAGCCATGGGCGGTGGCCAGTCTGAGACAGTTAACGAGAACAAATCGCTGGGATTCAACGTTAAATGGGAAGCGAGCGACAACCTTAAGTTAGAGTTGGATTATCATGACTCGTCTGCAGAGTCGCGGCCTGATAGTCCCTTTGGCAGTAACAATGTTATTGGTACCGCGACCTTTGTCCGGATGTTAACGACGGCACGTTTCGAGACCGACTTACCAACCTTGGCAATTCGTTATCCTGACGGCTTCACCGGTATTCGGGGTGAAGACATGCGGGTGACGGGCAGTTCATTCCGCAACAGTCAAATGCGCAGTGACATCGAGCAATTACAACTGCGCGGTAACTACGTGTTTGATGAAGGTGTGTTAAACAGCATTGATTTTGGTGTCAGTACCTCAGAGACGAAAAACCGTTCAGCGTTTTCTAACGTGCAACAAGATAACTGGGGTGGTTTAGGTTCTGCTGGTGATATCGATCCGTCAGTATTTAAGCTTGACCAGTTGGCCGATAATTTTGACGCCGCCAGCAGAAGCGATATGCTTAAAGAATTCTTCCGTTGGGATTTCAATACCATTCGTCAAATTGCCAGTGACACCTATGGTGCATTAGGTGCAGTGGGCGATTGCGGCACCTCGTTCTGTGCATCGTCAAACATGACTACCGATCGCCGCACTACTGAAGAGCAGCAAGCGGCTTATCTGCAATTTAACTTTGCCGGCGACATTGGCTCACGCCCATATGGTTTAACTGCGGGTGTTCGCTATGAGAAAACCGATGTGACCTCTAACGCACTGGTGCCGGTATATAGCGGCATTGCGTGGGCGGGTGATAACGAGTTTAACCTGATCAGTACCGGCGAAAGTGACTTTACTGAATTAACGGGTGCCTACAGCAACCTGTTGCCAAATATCGACTTTAATATCGAAGTTGTTGACGACGTTATACTGCGTGCGTCAGTGAGTAAAACCATTGCCCGCCCTAGCTATGCGGATATCCAGGGTGGTCAAACCATTAACTCGCTGGTACGGATTGACGGTGGTACCGGTTCCCGTGGTAACCCGGACTTAGACCCGTTTGAATCAACCAACTTTGACTTGTCTGCTGAGTGGTATTATGGCGAAGGCAGCTATATGTCGGTGGGTTACTTCAGGAAAAAGGCGAAAAACTTTATCGGCAGAACTACTGTTGAAGAGCAAACGTTTAACCTGGCGCACCCGGCGCAAGGCCCTCGTTATGATGAAGCGGTTGCTGCCGTAGGCAATAACGCCACAGCAATTCGTAATTATATCAGAGAAAATTATCCGGAAACGGTTGATGAAAACGGCTTTATCCTGGGCGTACCAGGTGACAGGGCTGCAACCTTTGATATCACTATTCCGGTTAATCAGGATGATGCGAAGTTAGATGGCTGGGAGTTAGCGATACAGCATTTAATTGGCGAGTCTGGCTTTGGTTTTATTGCCAATGCGACTTTTGTTGATGGTGACTTTAACTACGACAACGCCAGTTTGGGTGAGCAATTTGCCATCCTAGGCATGAGCGACACTTACAACATCGTGGGCTTTTACGATAAAGATGGCTTGCAGGGTCGTATTGCGTACAACTGGCGTGATAAGTTCCTGGCGTCGACGGTTAATACTCTGGGCCTGCAAAACCCACTTTATGTTGAAGCATATGGACAGTGGGATGCCAGTGCCAGCTTCGATGTAACCGAACAGTTGACGGTGTTTATTGAGGCGATCAACCTGACCAATGAATCCACGCGGTTACATGAGCGTAATGCACTGCAGTTAGTGAATTACACTGAAACCGGTCGTCGTTTTGCTATCGGTGCCCGTTATACGTTCTAAAATGTTCTTGCCCTGAACAAGTAGCCATCGCAAGATGGCTACTTTTTACAAGAAGTAGCTATGATGCAAGCAACAGAGTCACTCGCAACGGACAACCTGACAGCAGCTGTAAACGCAGCGCCTTTTGCCGCAGGCCGGGTGAACATTGTGGTTGTTGGTGGTGGAAGTGCTGGTTGGCTGACTGCAGCATTACTGGCAGCTGATCATCAAACTGATCCCTGTATAAATATTACGTTGATTGAATCTGCCTCGGTACCCACTATTGGTGTCGGTGAAGGCACCTGGCCATCGATGCGTGCCACCTTAGCGCGGATTGGTATTACTGAAACCGAATTTTTACTCAGCTGCGATGCCAGCTTTAAACAAGGCAGCGTGTTCCGGCAATGGCGCAGCGCTGCGCCACAAGATTGCTATTTTCATCCGTTTACTGCTCCTGTGGCAGCCAATGAGCTGGAAATTGCGGACTATTGGTTTGACCACCATCAGCAAGTTGAGTTTGCTGCCGCGGTATCCAGTCAACCTGCTGTAATTGCCGCTGGTTTAGCGCCTAAGCGGATTGCTACCCCGGAATACGCTTTTTTACAAAACTATGGTTATCACCTGGACGCCGGTAAATTTGTCGCCTTATTAAGTCAGCATGCTAAACGACTTGGGGTGACACACGTCGTCGATGATGTGGTTACTGTGCAAAGTCACTCCGATGGTCGTATTGCTGCGCTGCAGACTGCGCAACACGGCGCATTGGCGGGCGATTTATTTGTCGATTGTTCTGGTTTGCAGAGTTTACTGCTAGGCAAGCATTATCAGACGCCGTTGGTCAGTGTTCAGCATTGTCTACTTAACGACAGTGCCTTAGCAGTGCAAGTCGCGTACGATGAGGAGCAGGCGCCAATTGCTTCGGCAACGCTGGCGACAGCCCAGGCGCAAGGTTGGGTATGGGATATTGGCTTACCAACCCGGCGTGGTGTAGGTTTTGTGCATCACAGTGGCCATACTAGCGAACAACAGGCGCTAACGACACTGGCTCAGTACCTGCAATTATCGGAGCAGCAGTTTACCGCTCGTTACCAGCCCAGGCTTATTCGTTTCACGCCGGGCTACCGTCAACAGTTTTGGCGGCACAATTGTGTGGCTGTAGGTATGGCGGCTGGCTTTATAGAGCCATTGGAAGCTTCAGCGCTGGTGATGGTAGAATTATCAGCTAAGTTTATTAGTGAGCAATTACCGCGTAGTCTGATGCAGCTTGCCATCGTCAGTGAGCGGTTTAATCAGACATTCGCCTACCGCTGGCAGCAAATAGTTGAGTTTTTAAAGCTGCATTATGTGTTGTCGACCCGGGATGACAGTGATTATTGGTTGGCCCAGCGTGCTGAGGCCTCTATACCGGCGTCACTAAAACAAAAACTGATAATGTGGCAGCAATTTTTGCCAAGCCGTTATGATGTGCCGATGGCGGAGGAATTATTTCCGGCTGCCAGTTATCAATATATTTTATATGGTATGCAGCACTTACCTCGTGGTGAACGATCGATAAAAGCGAACTTAGGGCTGCGAGCTAAGCATGCGTTTGCTGAAGTACAGCAGAAAACACAACAGCTCAGAGCGGGCCTGGTTAGTAATCGCGAATTATTAAACCAAATAAAAGCTCACGGCTTACAAAAAATTTAAAGGGGAGCAGATGGCTACTATCGAAATACTTAATAACGTTGACCATCTTGGCGTGAAGATCCGCACTGAACATCGACCGGAGCTAGGTGGTAACCAAATGTTTTGTTTGAGTTTCCCTGCCGAGTTTCGAACTGCACAAGCCTATTACCCAATCCTGTTTTACAAAGACGGCAATACGGGTCAATTTATGCCTGTGTTGCTACTGGGCTTTCAAACGGGTGAAAACTTGTTTCTGCAACAACACGGCTGGCAGGCAGGCTACGTGCCATTAGACATCTGCCGCGAACCGTTTACCATCGGCGTGCAAAACGGTGAGCGAGTGATCCACCTTGATACTGCTCACCCGAAAGTAAGTAGCGCCG
This sequence comes from Arsukibacterium sp., assembly GCF_041616895.1. Taxonomy (GTDB): domain Bacteria; phylum Pseudomonadota; class Gammaproteobacteria; order Enterobacterales; family Alteromonadaceae; genus Alishewanella. Next base: position 10,913 of record NZ_JBFJPY010000052.1, on the reverse strand, counting down.
AAGGTGAGGCGTTGTTTCTGGAGTTTGGTGGTCATAGCCCCTATTTACAGCAAGTAGCTGAGCAGTTGGAAACGTTACACCATGGCATAAGCAGCGCGAAGCATTTTAGCGAGCAACTACTGGCGCTGGAGTTAATTGAGTCTTTTGTGCTTGATGTTACGTTAAACAATGGCCAGCAACACAGTTTGCATGGTTTCTATACGATTAACGAACCCCGGTTAGCGCAACTTAGTGGCGAGCAGCTGACGCAGTTGCAAAACGCCGGTTATCTGGAGGCGATTTACATGATGCTTGCCTCGCAATCACAGTTTGCCAGGTTGATCAGCATTAAAAATCAACTGTTGGCAATCAATTAATATGTGGTCTGCTGCGCAACCGGTAGCGACACTGTCTGGCGTGACCGCCGATAGCATCAGCACCGCTTTACTCAATAGCACACAGCCACTGTATTTGCCGGGTTTCGCTGCGCACTGGCCAGCGGTTGGTGCGGCTAAGCAAAGTGAGGCTGCCGTTGGGGATTATTTACTTAGCCACTACAGTGGTGAGCCGCTAACTGCCTTTATCAGCGATGCCCAAAGTGGTGGTCGGGTGTTTTATAACGCCGATTTCAGCGGTTTTAACTTTAAACCAGTGCACGCTAAACTTGAGCAGCTGTTAGCGTCGCCGCCCGGCGTTGCTTACTGGTACGTGGGTGCTACCTTTGTACCGCGTTGGTTTCCAAATTGGTTGCAACAGCAGCAGGTGCCGGCGTTGGCGCAGTATGCAGATGACGCCTTGATCAGCTTGTGGATTGGTAATCAAAGTCGCGTGGCGGCACATGCTGATCTGCCGCAAAATCTGGCGGTGGTAGTGGCTGGGCGGCGCCGCTTTACCTTATTTCCGCCTGAGCAACTTACCAATTTGTACATTGGCCCATTGGATGCCTCGCCGGCAGGCCGGGCGATTAGTTTGGTCGATTTTGCTAAGCCAGATTTAAGCCAGTTTCCAAAATTCACCGAAGCGATGGCGCATGCGCAAGTGGTTGAACTGGAACCTGGCGACGCATTAATTATCCCCAGTATGTGGTGGCACCACGTTGAAGCGCTTAGTGCACTGAATGTACTGATGAATTTTTGGTGGCGGGACAGTCCCGCTTATGCGCCCAGTCCGGAGCAGGCATTAAAGTTGGCGATGCTCAGTATTAACGCCTTGCCGCCAGAGCAAAAAGCAGCATGGCGCGCCCACTTTGAGCATTATGTGTTTGGGCAGGGGAATGCTGAACATATTCCGGAGCATTTACGTGGTTTGCAGGGGCCTATAACCGAGCCTGTAGCCCGAAATGTCCGTGCGGAACTGTTAAATAAACTCAACCGATAGCGCTATTAATAACAACGAGGTCCAAATGCAGTCGCAAGCAGTCAAACGGGTCGTGATTGCCGGTGGTGGAACCGCTGGTTGGATGGCGGCTGCCGCCATTGCCAAACTTATGGGTAAACATTTACAAATATGTTTGGTCGAGAGTGATGATATTGCCACCGTGGGCGTGGGTGAAGCCACTATCCCGCCGTTGTTAACCTTGCACAAGCTGCTGGGGATTAACGAGGCTGAGTTTATGGCGGCTACCCAGGCTACCTTTAAATTGGGTATTCAGTTTGAAAACTGGCGCGATCAAGGGCAGGATTATATTCACTCCTTTGGTACCACCGGTCAGGATTGTTGGGCGGCGGGCTTTCAGCATTTTTGGCTAAAAGGCCAGCAACTTGGGCTAGCCAGTGATTACGGTGATTATTGCCCCGAGCTATTGGCAACCGAGGCTGGAAAATTTGCCCATTTACCGAACCGGCCATTAAATTACGCGTTTCATTTTGATGCCGGTTTATACGCTAAATTTTTACGTGCCATAGCTGAGCAACATGGTGCGAAACGGATTGAAGGCAAAATTGCCAAGGTAGAAACCTGTGAGCAAAGCGGCGATATTACTGCGCTGCAAATGACCAATGGTGAATGTATTGCCGGAGATCTGTTTATTGACTGCACTGGTTTTCGCGCGTTGTTAATTGAACAAACGTTAAATACTGGTTTTGACGATTGGAGTCACTGGTTACCGTGTGATTCGGCTATTGCGGTACAAACCCGCGCTACACGGGAACCCGTGCCCTATACCCGCTCTATTGCTCATGGTGCCGGTTGGCAGTGGCAAATACCGCTGCAGCATCGGGTGGGTAATGGTTTGGTGTATTGCAGTAAGTATTACTCAGATGACGAGGCGAAAGCGCTGTTGCTGGCCAACGTCAGTGGCGAGACACTGACCGAGCCGCGCTTAATTAAGTTCCGTACCGGCATGCGTCGCAAGCACTGGAACAAAAACTGTATCGCGTTAGGTTTAGCCAGTGGTTTTATTGAACCGCTGGAGTCGACCAGTATTCACCTGATCCAGCGAAGTATTGTGCGCCTGCTGCAAATGTTCCCATTAAGTGGCATCAGCCCGGCAGATATTGATGAGTTTAACCAGCAAACTGAACATGAAGTGCTGAATATTCGGGATTTCATTATTTTGCACTACCACGTTACAGCCCGGCGTGACACGGCATTCTGGCGCTATTGTCAGAGTATGCCTATTCCACAGTCGCTGGCCCATCGCATTCGCTTGTTTAAAGAGACAGGCCGGGTATTTAAAGTGCCAAACGAGTTGTTTGGCGAGAACTCCTGGACGCAGGTGATGTTGGGCCAGGGCATTATGCCTGAGCAATATCATCCGATCGTGGACCAGATGAGCGAGCAGGAGCTTAATCACTTTCTCAGCCAGATTAAGCTGCAAAATCAGCGACTGGTAGCGCAATTACCGAGCCATCACACGTTTTTGCAAAGTTACTGTCCGGCGATGAGCAAGTAAAAACAGAAGCCGCGGCCATTATGGCCGCTGGTAAACCCTGACAAAGTCTATCAGCATGCTTTGCGGAAACGCGCTAGCGTCAACGCCTGTTGCGTTGACATTGCCAGCCCAGTTACCGCCAACCGCCAGGTTCAGCAGTAAATGAAAACGCTGGTCAAAGGGGGCGTGCTCGCTAATATCAGGCATGGTTTCACTGGCGGCGGTAAACCAGTCACCACTGCGCTGGGTGGCATACAGTACATCATCCACATACCAGCGAATTTCACCCGGTTGCCATTCTATTGCATAAGTATAAAAGCCATCTGCCGGGCTATTACCGTCGGGCAGTTTATAACTCTGGCCGGTATAAACATTAGCCGGTGGACGTTTGCCATAGTGAAGCGTGCCATGAATACGCCGCTCCATCTCATCTGCTAATGCTCTGGGTTCATCTGACTGCACCCCCAGATTAACCGCTTCCATGATGTCAATTTCCCCTGAAAGCGGCCAGGCGCCATAGTGCCAGTCGGTCGGCAGCATCCAGATAGCAGGCCAGGTGCCTTGCCCTGCTGGCAGTTTTGCGCGTATTTCAAAGCGGCCGTATAGCCAGTCACCTTTGCCTTTAGTGCGAAGCCGGGCTGAGGTGTAGGGCTGAGTTTTGGTGTGCTGGAGACTAAACTTTGGATCATCCTGATTCAGTGCTGGCCCGGTAAAGGGTTCCTTGCGGGCCACAATATGTAACACCCCGGCCTTAACAAAAGCATTTTCCGGACGGTTGGTATAGCATTGCTGCTCATCGTTGCCGCCGCCCCAGCAGTTTTGCTCAAAACTCCATTTACTGCTGTCAATTGCCTCGCCGTTAAACTCATCCTGCCACACCAGTTGCCAGCCTGTTGCATCCGCTGCTTTCGTGCTGGTTTGTTCGGTAGTTGCTTGTGGCGTCAACGGCTGCAATGGCTGACTATTGCAGCCAACTATTGCAGCACTTACCACTATAATCGCTAACAGGCGGCGCATACCTTAGTTTCCGAGGCAGGAAATGGTTGCCGATGTTGCGCCACCTGGTACCAACCGGACATCAGCAACGCTGAGTATCAGAGGTGCAGAGGTGGCTAACGATACCGGCGTAAAGATTTGACTGAAGTCGGCACCCTTAGCGGCAAAACACCCCAGATCGACACTAATGGTTTGCCAGCTGTCATCAGCCATGGCCTGTAACTGAGGCGCAATATCTATGGTACTGCTGCATGCCTGGGCGCAATCCATACCTAATAATACTGAGTCCGGGGCATTGCCTGTACGTTTTAGCTGCAAAACCAGTGCGCTGTTAGCTTCCTGATATGATCTTAAGTCAGCAGGGAAAGCGTTACTAATACTGACTTTTGCTGGTCCGCTAAAGGCGATGCGGCGTGCATCTTCCTGTACGTCTTTATCAAAAGTGCGCACGGTAACATTGCCTGACTGAGCGATACTGCTTTCCATAACGATACTATTGCCATCGCTGTGCAGCATTAGCTGATAAGGCGCTTTAATGGCTCGTTCAAACAGGACTAAATCTTCCAGGGTATTGTCGGCAGCAATCTGTTCATTCAGGTTATTGCTTAATGTTGAATTATCACCATAGCGCAAGCCATAACCATAAGGCAGCAGCGGCTGATAATCCTTGTCACCCATATTGGCATGCTGATGCGGGGTGGCAGGCCAGCTAAACGATAGCTTGCCACGGAAATCCATGTTCACGCTACCATCCGCCTTTGCTACAACCACATCTGCTACTGCAGCACCTTCGCTACCTGGTAACCATACGGCAACGAACGCGTCTGACGCATTTAACTCCGGATTTACCCAAAGCGGCCGGCCACTGATAAACAACGACACAACCTTAATGCCATCGGCTTTAAGTTTACGCAGCAGCGCCAGATCAGTTTTGTTGCCACGCTGGTACTCAAGGTTGTCTAAATCACCATTGCCCTCAGCATAGGGTTGCTCACCAAACACCACCACGGCGACATCGGGCTTCTGGCTATAGCTGCCGTCAGCACTGAGTTCAATCTGACCGCCAGCCAGCTGAATGGCTTGCTCAAAACCAGCATAGATAGAGCTGCCGCCAGGAAAGTCGCTGTTGCTGTTGCCGGTGCCCTGCCAGCTGATGGTCCAGCCACCGGACTGCATTCCGATATTATCTGCACCCATACCGGTGACCAGAATTTTCTGTGTCGGGTTTAACGGTAAAACAGCATCATTATTTTTTAACAGTACTAAGGATTGTTGCACGGCCTGGCGCGCTATTGCCCGGTGCTCGGGTGCGCCAATCAGTGCCGTTTTGCCTGATAAAGGCCGCGTTGCCGGGCTGGGCTTGTCAAATAATCCAGCACGTAGTTTCACTCTTAAAATACGACGGACCGCATCATCTACCCGGCTCATTGGAATAACGCCGCTTTTTGCCTGAGCAACCAAATTATTAAATAACGGTTTCCAGGCAGGGGTCGGCACCATATAAATATCCAGTCCGGCCAGTGCAGCCTGTGCGCAGTTCTCATTAGTGCAGCCGTCAATCTGACCATGACCATTCCAGTCACCGACAATAAATCCATCAAAGCCCATGCGCTGCTTTAATACGTCGGTTAGTAAGTACTTATGGCCATGAATTTTTTCGCCATGCCAGCTGTTGAATGAGGCCATGACGCTCTGCGCTCCGGCTTGCAAGCCGCCGACATAACCCTGTGCGTGGATCTGGTACAAATCTTGTTCGCTGGCGATATTATCTCCCTGATCATCGCCCCCTACCGTGCCGCCATCACCAACAAAGTGTTTAACCGTGCTGATCACCCGCTGCTCACCAAGAAAGTCTTGGTCAGTGGGGCCCTGCAGCCCTTTAACAATAGCTGCTGCATAATCGTGCACCAAGCTGGGGTTTTCAGAGTAGCTTTCATAGGTGCGGCCCCAGCGATCGTCCCTTACCACGGCAACAGTAGGCGCAAACACCCAGTCAATACCTGTTACCATGACTTCACGCGCCGTTACCGCCGCAATATCTTCAATTAAAGCCGGATTATGCGCCGCCCCTAAACCAATATTGTGCGGAAACAGCGTGGCGCCAATAACGTTATTATGACCATGCACCGCATCGGTACCCCACATGGTCGGAATAGTGCTGCCATCCAGGCTGTCATCTACCGATGCCTGATACATCGCCTCGGCCAGGGCGATCCAATCGGCGGGCGTGGCATGCTTATTGTCGTTTGGAAAAGCGCCGCCACCGTTTAGATAGGAACCAAAACCATATTGGCGCATGTCTTCAACGGTGATATCGCGAATTTCTGGCTGAATCATCTGGGCAATTTTTTGCTCCAGGGTCATGTCAGCCATCAGTTTTGTAATGGTTTGTTCCGTGGCGGCATCTTGCTCAACCGGCAGGTCCAATTTAGGCCAGATAGTAATGTCGGTTGTCATTTCGGCGCTTTTGGCCGCATTTTTGTCACTGACTGCAGACATCGGGGCGGGTTCGCTGCATGCCGCCAGTATCAAGCCGCCACTGACCGCTAACAGCAAGGGTTTTAACAAAAATGAAGATTTATACAGCATTATAATGCCTCCTTCGTTGCAGCGACGGTCTCGGTCAGCGAGCCGCGGGGTTTGCAGCCATTTAAGCCATAAAAAGCAATATAGATGTAGCAAAGCAGCGGCAGAATAAAAGCTTGTTGTACGCCAAAGGTATCGGCTAATGCGCCTTGCAGCAGCGGTAGTATTGCACCACCGACAATAGCCAGACATAAAATACCGGAACCCTGACTGGTATAATGCTTTAAACCGGCAATGGCCAGACTGAAAATAGTGGGGAACATAATGGAGTTACACAGGCCGACCAGCAGTAATGACCACATGGCCAGTTTACCTGCAGATAAAATGGTTATCGCCAGCAGCAATACTGCCATGATGGCATTAAACGCCAGTACTTTACCCGGATTGAGTTTTTGCATCACCGCCGCGCCAATAAAGCGCCCGACCATAGCACCACCAAAGTACCAGGAAATGTAGTGCGAGGCCGCGGCTGTGGTCATGCCACCAATTTCCGGCATCGATAAATAAATGGCTAAGAAGCTACCAATACCGACTTCAGCACCCACATAAACAAAAATACCCAGTGCGCCCAGCATTAAATGCCGTTGCCGCCAGGCTTCCCCGCCGAGTGGCAGTGCCTGGCTGGGGTCTTTTTTACCCATCGCCGGCAGTTTTAACCAGGCAAAAATTAGCGCCAGCACAATTAAACTGGCCGCAAGTATCAGGTAAGGTAATTGTACCGTTGACTCGGTAACCGCACCCGGCACCGGTTCAGGAGCATCCATACCGCCAAAAATCAGCCAGGCGCCGAAGAACGGGGCAACGGTTGTACCCAGCGAGTTAAACGCCTGGGTCATGGTTAAGCGGCTTGATGCCGTTTCGGGCTTGCCTAATACACTGACATAGGGGTTAGCAGCAACCTGTAAAATGGTAATGCCCGAGGCCAATACAAACAGCGCCATTAGAAACATGCCATAAACATGGGCGGCAGCTGCGGGTATAAACAATAAACAACCGGCACCCGCGATCAGCAGCCCGGTAACAATACCCGCTTTATAACCAATTTTACTGACCAGCATGCCTGCCGGTACTGAGACAATAAAATAAGCGCCAAAAAAGCAAAACTGGATTAGCATGGCCTGAAAGTTAGTTAACTCAAACAGTATTTTTAAGTAGGGGATCAGAATGTCATTCAGACAGGTAATAAAGCCCCACATAAAAAACAGTGAAGTCAGGGCCGTCAGTGCAAAACGATAATTGGTATTGCCACCGCCGGCATTGTCGCTCGTCGTGGCTGATATTGGTGTTGCTGCCATTTGGTCCCCCTGGGGTATATATAGTGTTTTTTATTGACGTGCTATAAATGGCCGTCTAGTATCATGTAAGCGCTTTCATTTATAGCATATATCACGATGATGGCAAATTTTTTGTCATCTTAAAGTCATTCATTTTACGTTCGGAAGATAGCAAAATTGATGAAACTCTCCTTAGCTGCTAACTCAGCCTTACTCAAACCCGGTTTTATGTTTGGTGTAGCCACTGCTTCATTTCAGATAGAGGGCGCTGCCGATAGCCGGCTACCTTGTATCTGGGATACCTTCTGTGCTGAACCTGGCAGGATTAAAGACGGTTCCAACGGCTTAGTGGCCTGCGATCATGTCAATCGCTGGCGTGAAGATGTTGAACTTATCGCGGCGCTTGGGGTAGACGCCTATCGATTTTCCATCGCCTGGGGTCGGGTCATTAATATAGATGGTAGCATCAATTCTGCAGGAGTGAATTTTTACCAGCAATTGCTGGACGAATTGGCAAAGCGCAACATCAAAGCTTTTGTTACCTTGTATCATTGGGACTTACCACAGTATTTGCAGGATAACGGCGGCTGGTTAAACCGGACTACCGCCTATAAATTTGCAGAATATGCTGATGTTATCACTAAAGCATTTGGCAACCGGGTATATTCGTACGCTACCTTGAATGAACCTTTTTGCAGTGCTTATTTGAGTTATGAAGCCGGAATTCATGCCCCCGGCATTCAAAATCGAAAACAAGGCAGACAGGTGGCGCATCATTTGTTGCTGGCCCACGGTCTGGCGATGCAGGTTCTTAAAAAAAATGCACCTCAGGCAAAAAATGGCATTGTGCTTAATTTCAGTCCCTGCCATCCAGCCAGTAATATTGACGCTGATATTCGTGCTGCGAAGATGGCTGACGAATATCATAACCAATGGTACATCCAACCGTTACTCGAGGGCTGCTATCCAGACTTGTTAAGCCAGTTGCCAGCTTCAGACCAACCTGACATTACTGAGGGCGATTTAACCATTATTGCCCAACCATTAGATTTTCTGGGCGTAAACTACTATACCCGTACGGTGTACCGAGCTAACGACAAAGGCTGGTTTAGTGATGTACCACCAACCAGGCAACCATTAACCGATATGGGCTGGGAAATATATCCACAGGGGCTGACTGAAATTTTACTGGCAATGCATAACCGTTACACTTTGCCGCCCGTTTATATTACTGAAAATGGTGCGGCAATGCCTGATACCCTGCAGCAAGGTCAGATAAATGATTACGCGCGAATTGCTTATTTTCAGCAGCATTTGCAGGCAACAGAAAATGCGATAAACGCCGGAATGCGGATTGATGGCTATTTTGCCTGGAGCCTGATGGATAATTTTGAATGGGCAGAAGGCTATGTAAAGCGCTTTGGTATAGTGTATGTAGATTACACCACGCAACAGCGAACTTTAAAAGCCAGTGCGGTGGCACTACGCGATCTGTTCGCTGAAAGATGAACATAACTACAACTGAAATTATAACGCCATCATGGGGTTAGTATGCTGACAAAGCGCGAAAAAGTGGCCTATGGCCTTGGCGATACGGCCAGTAATATTGTGTTTCAGACCGTAATGCTGTTTTTAACTTTTTTTTATACCGATATATTTGGTATCTCGCCGGCTGTGGTTGGCAGTATGTTTTTGCTGGTGCGAATTATTGACGCCGTAACCGATCCGCTAATGGGAGCGCTGGCAGATAAAACGCAAAGCCGGCATGGTAAATACCGGCCCTATTTATTATGGTTAGCGCTGCCCTTTGCGCTTTGCAGTGTGTTAGCGTTTACCACGCCGGATTTGTCGGGCAATGGCAAAGTGATCTACGCGTTTGTTACCTACACTTTGCTGATGCTCGCTTATACCGCTATCAATATTCCTTATTCTGCACTTGGCGGCGTATTAACCGCAGATCCGACAGAGCGGGTATCGGTGCAATCTTACCGGTTTGTCTTTGGCATGTTAGGTGGTCTGCTGGTAACCGCTTGCACCCTGCCTCTAGTTAATTTTTTTGGCAATGGTGACAATGCCAAGGGCTATCAGCTGACAATTGCAGTGATGAGCTTACTTGGCTTGGTCCTGTTTTTAATATGTTTTGCCGGTACCCGCGAACGGGTGCAAGCTCCGGCTAACCAGCATTTGACACTGCGAGGCAGCCTTACCTCGCTGTGGCAAAACGATCAGTGGCGCATCTTGTGTGTTGCCGCGTTTTTTTTGTTAACCGGCATGGTCCTGCGCTCAACGCTGGCCATTTATTATGTCAAATACTTTCTGGGCCGGGCAGACCTGATCACCTATTTTGTGACTCTGGGGATGATCGGTAATATTGTTGGCTGCGCCGTAGCGCAATGGCTTAGCCGGTTTGTCGACAAAGTAAAAGCTTATGTCTGGCTTCAGCTTATTTCTGCGCTTATTTGTATCATCAGTTTTTTTGTTGGCGCTGAACAACTGGCACTGGCATTTATCTTATATTTTCTCTGGGGCTTCTTTTTACAAATGGCCACACCCTTATTATGGGCGAAAATGGCCGATACGGTAGACTATGGCCACTATAAAACCGGCATCAGAATTACCGGTTTAGTCTATTCGTCAATTGTGTTTTTTATCAAGTTGGGCTTAGCACTGGGAGGTGCTTTAGCCGGCTGGCTGCTTGCTGGTTACGGTTATCAAGCTGATATAGTGCAAAGCACAGCAACTCAGCAGGGTATCTTACTTAGCTTTACCCTGCTCCCTGCTATTGGCTCAATTTTAGTGGCTGCTGTAATGAGCCGTTATAAGCTGACAAGTGCCAGAGTATTGGATATTCATCGTGCACTGGCGCTGCAATCTGGTGAGCCGGTACCAGGGCATGTTAAAGTTAATTCCTGACACAGGCACATAGGCAAAACATGGCGACTATCTATCAAGTATCTGAATTAGCGGGCGTATCACTTGCCACTGTTTCCAGGGTAATGAATAACAATGCCCGGGTCAGCGACAAAACCCGGGACAAAGTGCTTGCCGCTATGGAGCAGCTTGGGTACCGGCCTAACTCAATTGCGCAGTCACTTGCCTCCAGTCGCTCTAACAGCATCGGTATTCTGGTTTCAGAACTGCATGGTCCTTTTTATGGCGAGATGCTAACCGGTATTGAAGCGGAATTTCGCGCTGCGGGTAAGCAT
>NZ_JBFJPY010000051.1:0-25269 GCF_041616895.1 Arsukibacterium sp. | reverse complement strand
GTCCAGCAGCCGCAGGGAATAACCGGCATCTTCCAGCTCTGCTGCCGCCTGACGACTTAAATAATAACCATTACCATAGCTAATAATGGCAAGTTGCGGCGTTGCACCCATGCCCTGCTTAAGCTCCTGGTTAAAGACGGCCGGCTCACCCAGCGCCGGTATCGGGGTGTCGGGCAGCGGGTAGTCGTTTAACCAGCGACCATCGCCGGGCGCGAGCAAATCGCGAGTCATGTAAAGTGCAATCGGCTCTAAAAATATGACTAAGCGTTTTTGCTCGTAGGCCAGTTGCACCGCCTGACGCAATAATAAGGCAGCATCAGCACCGTTTGACGGACACAGCACAATAATGCCAGGAATATCCCGAAACACCGCAAAAGAATTATCATTATGAAAATGACCACCAAAGCCACGCTGATAGGCCAGACCGGCAATTCTTATTACCATGGCATTGTGGTACTGACCATTAGAGAAAAACGGCAACGTAGCAGCTTCACCCCGGATTTGATCTTCCGCGTTATGGACATAAGCCAGAAACTGAATTTCAGCGATAGGTAGCAAGCCCTGCTGCGCTAAGCCAATGGCCATGCCCAAAATACTTTGCTCGTCTAACAGGGTATTAATAACCCGGTTACCGCCGAACGCCTGAATTAAGTGCTGCGAAACACCATAAACTCCGCCCTTCTTAGCGACATCTTCGCCAAAAAGCACAGTATTACTATATTGGGCAAATAAGTCGTGCAGAGTCCAGTTCAGTAGTTTTGCTAAATGCTGCGGCTTAGCCAGGTTATGTTTATCGTAATCAAATAACGCGCTGCGAATCGCACTTGCGGGTATGGGCGGCGCCGGTAAAGCAGGCCTTACCGGTGCTATTGCTGCCATGATATCTGTAGCGCTTTGTAACTTGGGTCTGGCGCTAGCAACCGCCGCAACCCGGCTTATCTGGTTCGCCAGTGTGGTTACCGCATCATACAGTTGCTGGCGGCTAAAAATGCCGCGCGCCAGCACACTGGCGGTACTGGCCAGTAGCGGGTCCAGGCTCAGCTCAGTCTCGATCAGATTTTTATGTCGGTACGCTGTTTCGGTATCCGCTCCGGCATGACCAAACAACCGTACTGTCGATAAATGTAATATTGCCGGCTGGCGTTTGGAACGGACATAATGTGCCGCCTTGCGGGCCACACTGTAAGTTTGGGCTAAATCACGGCCATCCGCTGCAAAGTAACGCAGCTCTGGCCGGTCGGCCAAGCTCTGCTCTATCCAGCCTTGCGGCGTGGGTGTTGAAATGCCCAAGCCATTATCTTCGCATACAAATAGCATCGGCAACGGCACATGCTGGTAAGCGGCCCAGCACGCGGCGTTTATTGCCCCCTGCGCTGTAGAATGGTTGGCCGACGCATCGCCAAAACTGCACATTACAATAGCATCAGCTGGCCAGTTACCACTCTGGCTCAGCCGTTTGCTTAAATCGATGGCAAAGGCCGCACCCACCGCTTTGGGCAGTTGTGAGGCAATAGTGCTGGTTTGCGGTGGAATATTCAGTGCCAGGCTGCCCAGCACCTTGTGCCGGCCGCCGGATATCGGATCATCACTCGAAGCACAGAAAGACAGCAGCATATCGTACAACGGGGTGCTGCCCGGTAACTGCTTACTGCGCTCGATAAAGAAAGCACCACTGCGATAATGCAGAAACGCCGGATCGGTTAAACGCAGCGCTGCCGCAACAGCGGCATTGCCTTCGTGCCCCGCGCTGCCAATCGTGTAAAAACTCTGGCCCTTAGCCTGCAGCAAGCGTGACTGCAAATCGAGTAAACGGCTACTGAGCTGGCTGTGCCACAGACGATGTAATTCGCTGTCACTCAGCCCCTGCTGCAAACTACTCGCAGGAGCTAAGCTGGCACTGTCAATTTGCTGCAGAAACTGCTGCAGCCATGGGTGAAAGTCGCCGGCCACGATTAACTAAAGGCCTGTAAGCCGGTTTGCGCCCGTCCTAAAATAAGGGCATGCACATCATGGGTGCCCTCGTAGGTATTTACCGCCTCTAAGTTCATCAGATGGCGGATAACATGATATTCATCGGCAATACCATTACCGCCGTGCATGTCACGTGACATGCGTGCAATATCCAGCGCTTTGCCACAGGAGTTGCGCTTAATCAGCGAAATGGCCTCGGGCGGCAATTGGCCGGCATCCATCAGCCGTCCTGCCTGCAGACAGCCAAGCAAACCAATGCTGATTTCCGTTTGCATATCTGCCAGTTTTTTCTGCACCAGCTGGGTCTGGGCCAGCGGCCGGCCAAACTGGATCCGGTCCAGCGTATACTGGCGTGCCGCATGCCAGCAAAATTCAGCAGCACCTAATGCCCCCCAGGCAATGCCGTAACGGGCTTTATTTAAACACCCGAAGGGGCCTTTTAAGCCTTTAACTTCCGGGAAAATGGCATCTGCTGGTACTTCGACATTGTCCATCACAATTTCGCCGGTTATCGATGCCCGCAGCGAAAATTTGCCGTCTATTTTCGGTGCACTTAAGCCTTTCATACCTTTTTCCAGCACAAAGCCACGGATTTCGCCATCTAATTTAGCCCACACCACAAATACATCGGCAATCGGCGAGTTCGTTATCCACATTTTACTGCCGTTCAGCACATAACCATTGGCAGTTTTCTTAGCAATGGTGCGCATACTGGCCGGGTCTGAGCCGGCATCAGGCTCTGTTAACCCAAAGCAACCGACCCACTCGCCGGTCGCCAGTTTCGGCAGGTATTTCTGGCGCTGCGCTTCGGTACCGTACTCATGGATCGGGTGCATAACCAAGGATGACTGCACGCTCATTGCACTGCGATAACCACTGTCTACCCGCTCTACCTCGCGGGCTACTAGGCCATAGCAGACATAATTTACGGCAGAGCAACCATATTTCTCAGGCAAGGTAGCGCCCAGCAGACCCAGCTCACCTAACTCCGTCATTATTTCGCGGTGAAAATGCTCATTACGGTTGGCCAGTAATACGCGCGGCTGCAGCTTTTGCTGACAATACTGATGCGCCGTATCGCGGATCATCCGCTCTTCTTCTGTTAACATTAGCGAAAGTTGAAACGGGTCTTGCCAGTCAAATACGGGGCGGGCCATACACATACCTCTGAATAAGCGATATCCAAAATGGACACTGAATTTAGGTTGGCTTAATTTTAGCCAATCAGTTGCGTTCAACCATGCCCTGAGCCACTCTTTAATGCAAGTCCAACCAGCTGATCTAACTGGTTAGATTGCCGTAAAACCGTACTATAACTGCGCTTAAATCGTTACGGATAACGGCGCCAGCTATTTACCCTTTAGCAATGGAGCGACTATGCACCTCACCATAGTTTTACGTCAGGTATTGATGCTACTGACAATTGTGGCATTAACCTATCTGGCCGCCGGTATTGGCGCCCTGGGATCGATGAATGCGCCCGTGTTTTATCAGCAATTACAGCAGCCTGATTGGGCCCCACCCGCCTGGTTATTTGGCCCGGTATGGACAACTCTTTATACCCTGATGGCCATTGCAGCCTGGCTGGTGTGGCGCAGCAGCAAGCATGCTCAGCCCGCGCTATGGCTGTATTTCAGCCAGCTGGTGGTTAATGCCCTATGGAGCTGGCTGTTTTTCGCCTGGTACTTAGGCGCCCTGGCGTTTGCCAATATTCTGTTGCTCCTGGCGCTGATTATTGTTACAGCAATCAGTTTCTGGCGTTATAACAAGCTGGCCGGCCTGTTGCTGGTGCCTTATTTGCTTTGGGTAAGCTTTGCGGCAGTGCTGAATTTCAGCATCTGGCAGCTTAATCTCGGCATGTTGTAGCACGCTTGAGCCAGCATTCAGGCGCCCAGCGGCAACCTTGAAAGTCGCTTAGCAAAACGCAGCAACGACGCTTGATCTGATGCAAAAAATGCGCACAATATCTACGATTATCCGGTTTATTAAAGCGCATCAGGGTATAATGCACAGGTTGCAGACATAACAGGAGTTTTTATGCCAATCAGCGCCCAACATAAAGTGTATCTTCCGGCTACAGCAAAATCTAACCAGTATATTCTGGCAGAGATAAAAGCGACCCCGGAGCTTTACCAGCATTTCAACAGCGAACAGGCCTGTTATCAGCAATTAAGCCAGCAGCTGTTTAGCCTGGCTGATGGCCTGAACCTGCATAACGTTCATTTAATCGCTACCGATAAGCTGCCAGTAGTGCGCTTTCACACCGAAGCGCATGTGTTTCAGACCGCCGAGCAAATTTTGTTTTTCTATAACCCGGTCTATCACGAGGCGCAAAACCTGTTTAGCAAACAAGGCTATCAGGCGCGTAAAATCAGATTATTGTTTTTAGCAACCGGCAATGATATCCGTGCCAACGCAGCCGACTTTCATGGCCGGGTTTTGCAACTATTAGCCCAATTACAAGGGCAGCTGCCAAAGCAAAACCTGAAGATCAAAATTCGTGATCACCAGCATTTGTCATACGATTTGCTGGCCAAAAATAAAGGCGATCGGGAAAGCTATGGCTTTAAGTTACGGGCCATTGCCGGACGCTATGCTACCCGTAAGCTCAGCCTGCCGGAACACAGTGCCTTAACCTATGTCCACCTTACGCTGCCCCTGAGCCGGGCGCTGAAGCAGCAATATGTTGCTAATGATAGTCTGGATTACAGCCCGCTATATCAGCAACTGGAGCAGCATCTGAAAGCCGCAATCCAGGCAAAAGACTTAAACCGGGTGGCTATTATTGGTAACGGCTTAACGCCGCTGGTACGCAATAGTAAGTTTGATAAGCCAGAAACCACCGCCGAGTTGCAATTGCTGGGCTTTGACCCCGCCAATAATACCCAACAGTTTATCAGCGACTGGCAGGGTGATAATCTGGTAGAAGCGGTCCATATTTTAATTGTGGCCGGCAATGACGATATGACTGAAACAGGCTATGGCCGCTTTATGAATCAGGTAGAAGCCGCGCTGCGCAGCTTCGCCGACAAGCTTAATGTTGTGCCGGAAAAACAAGATTTAACCGTTCGCTTTCATCAACACATCAGCTACAACAGTCCCGCTTCCTAAGCGGGCAAGGGCTGATACAAGAGGGCTGCTTCAGCAGCCCTTTTTTTATACTGCCACGACTATCCATTTCGCATATCTCACTGTTTTACCCTAGCTCGCTTCGCCAGCTTTGCATTGACAAGTCAGCACAAAGAAAACAAAATGATACCAATAATTAATCATTAGTTAACAATCACTGTACTGGCAGTGATGCAGGTGGCCTGAATGGAAATGGAAATCCCCGCAGATTTAAAGCCAATGCTGTTCGATGGCCAACTGTTTTATGGCAAATGGGGCGAGATTTTTTTTGTCAGTAAAAACCGGCTAAGTTACACCGATATGGCCAGCATCCCAGCCGTTAGTGCCGTTAACGATGCCGTCTATGGTCGCTATTTTTTGCAGGATATTGAGCCTGCCTGGCAGCGTGACACGATCATGCGCGAGTTATACCGCTACGCCAAACCCTGGGCCAGTGACTTATCCGGCATCAACAGCCAACAATTAATGGCTGAACTGTTGCAGCTATTTCAACAGGACGAAATACGCGCCTGGCAGCTTACCGATGGCTGGGTCTCCCCACCCGAACCTATCGGAGGCAATGAATACCGCGCGGCAGGTAGCACCTCTAAGCCGGGCAGCGGCCCGGGCGCTGCAAGCTCTGGCAGCAAGGCCACTAAGCCAAGAGGTGTTGGTGTTGCTGCAGCTAAGCCGGCCACTGCGAAAACAGCGGGGCATGACGCCAGTAGTGGCCCAAATTCACCAGAACGCCAGCAGAATAGATCTACTGATCCAATTGATGTTACAGCGCCGCTCCCGACTACGACTAGCGATGGTCAAGACATCATTTACTTTGAAAAATCAGATATAAAATGCAAAGAGTTGTGGGATGGCCAAGCTTATGAATTCTACATTGACGGTCCAGATGGTGAATTAGAGTTTGCTGAAGCCAATGTTGATGTAGAAAATAGTAATATAGAATTCTACATTAATAATAACTTTAATCGTGGTTATGTTCTTAAAGGTAATGGTTTTTCGCTGACAGATGAAGTGCTTCAGAGATCAGTTAAAAAATATAAAGAAAATAATGGCATGCAGCCAGAATTCTTAAACGGTACAATTATCAAGAAGAATTTAGCAAACTTTCAGACCGAATTTTCAAAGGAAAAGGGCGCTAACTCAGAGTTGTCAGATGCTAAAGTTGCAAATATGGCTGTGAAGAAAATCTCATTCGGGGCTTCTAGAGAGAAAATGGGGTATAGCGATATTAATGTTGAAATTAGACAATATGGAAGCGCAATAATTGATGGAAAAATTTATGAGCACATCCCTACATCAGTAAAAATAACAGCGAAAAAGCCGTAAGCTAAGCAAGTGACACCAAATAGGTAACATTTATGAAAATACCAAAGTTCAAATTATTAGACCTGCTGCTTGACTATCTTGATGGTAAAAGTGAAGCCGTGAATAGAATTTCAGAGGCCTACAAAACTAAAAATACTATTTGGTCAAATGATGAATGGATTTACGTTAAGGATGTTGAATCCAGTTTAAAGTCATTGAAAAAAATTCATCAGCAAGGTGAGTTTGAGCAATTTGTTAATATCAGACAGCTTCTACTTAGTGAGGAATGTCAGACGGATTTGGTTGAAGACAAATGGATGAAGAATCGGATATTGGAATGCAGGCAAAGCTTGCACTCACTTTACCCAGAATAAATTTTTCTGACATTGCCAATCTTATAATTAATACGTCTCAATGATTAAAATAGAAGCACCGCTAAAAACCGTATTAAGAAAATACTGCCATGTTGAGTGCTATAACCCGCAACTGATTCAGGAAGCAATCGCTAAAGGCCATGGGTTTCCTTACGATATTGCCTTGGTAAAGGCGCAGTTACGTGAGGCTATTGATAATCAGCTGATTACCCCTGAAGAATATGAAGAGCTGACCGAGGAAGACTTCGATTCCCAGCAAGATTTGCAGCTCTGGCTGGAAAGACTTTTCAAGGAGTTACCCTGAGTTGCCGGATATGTCATTGCGAAATCCAACTTATCGTTACCTGACGGACGAAAAGTTAGATGACACTGGTAAAAACCGTATTAAGAAAATACTGCAATGTTGAATTTTGCAACCCACGACTAATTAGAGTAGCGGCCATCACTGGCCACGGCTCATGAATTATGAATTATGAATTATGAATTATGATGCCCTGAAGCTAGCAGCCAATAGCGTGATCATCGCCATCGACAATAATGCTCCCAGGCACACCTCTGCCCATGTACTGACATCAATTAGAAACCAGATGGTTTTTATTCGTGATAATGCTGCAGCTGGCCGAGATCCAGCAACCGAGCTGTCGTCGGGAAGCAAATTTACCTATGCCGTGCTGGCCTCAAGGGAACTCGCCAGCCCGGACGAGATGTTACTGCAGGATTTGATCGACAATGTTACCAAAATTATGATTGAAAAATGAGCGGAACAAAATGCAAAACGCCAACCCGAGGGTTGGCGTTTTTATTCAGCCTGGCTGCTAATTACTTAGTGTCAGATTTAGTGCGGCGTAACCGACGGCCACCTACTAACGCCAGCAAGCCAACACCAAAAGCGGCCAGCGTGGCCGGTGCAGGTACGTCAACTGCGATGTTGCGGCTTGGTGCAGCTACAACCGCTACGTTATCAATAAAGTTACCCACAGTCCCACCACTGATAGAGGTAAAATTCAAAGTAGAAGCACTGCCGGTAGCAGTGAAACTATTAAAGAAATAACTCCAGCCAGCAACGATATGGTCCGTCATATTCCAGCTTACATCAGCTACAGATACTGAAAATGCTTCGGTATCTTTGCTGCGTGCACGGTAGAAAAAGCTCAGATTATATTCACGGCCAACTTCGGTAGCAAAGGTCTGAAAAATAGTCCACTTTCCATTTATCTTACTTTTATCATTAGAATTTAACTCAATAAAATTGTTGCCACTGGGTGCGATAACTGAGTTAAATGCGTTCCATATTTCAATATCGCTACCCTGCCAACCGGCTACCGCACTGCTGGCAAACACTTTCCACTTCTTGCTGGCAACAAAATTCTCTTCAAAATCGCCATTAACGATTAACGTGGCGTGGCTGCTAAAACTGGCGGCCAGCAAAGTGGCAGCACCTAACAAGGTACGAACAGATACTAATGACATCTTGATCCCTCAAACATTCTGCTAACTAGCGGTTACTAAACGAACACATCATACCAGCACTTTAAAATATTGGGAACATATGTTAAGAGATATTTTTCGCGATTGGCCACTTTATTTGATAATACAGTCTCTGGAAACCCGGGCATTTTTCTCCACTCTGACCGGCCGTTCATTGTTGTCATCGCATGCATTGCCCAGCCACATCGGCCCCAGGCTTTTGCACATATTAAAATCCAGTACGGTTTGCTCGCCGCTATGGAAAAGCACTGTAGTGGTAACATTAGTTAAACAACCCCAGCCGGTATACGCCACCCGGAACTGTTCAGCAGTGGAGGTTGTGGTTTGTTCTCGCCGCCGGAACGTGGCATGGTCAAATAAATAACTTACCTGCTTTATGCTGTTAAGCGCGGCAGCTGGGGCATTGACGAAAATGGAGAAATCATAAATAGGTTGCTGATTTGCACTAGAACCGGTGGCCAGCGCCGTGGCTTTTAATTCAAATACGGTGTTTTCCGAACTTACTTTAACGGCATACAGCTTTTCGATATTTTGCCGCAGCTCTGCCAAGCGTGAACTGGCGTCAGTAATTTGCTGCTGCAATGCTGCCTCAGAGGCACTAAGTTCTGCTAACCGTTGGTCAAAACTGGCAATTTGCTGACGCTTATCAGCAATATCACGCTCCAGTGGCGCTAAGCGGGTAGCGCTATACACTAAACTCCCCACTAGTGAGCAGGCGCCAATCAGCACCATCACTATAGATCCACGGGAATTACGGCTAAGCTGTTGTAAAGATTGCTCTAACTGCTGTAGTTCGTTACTCATTTTGCCAGCTTATTAATTTGGCCTTCAATCAGGCTAAACGCCCGGTTAAAGAACCATACTACTCGCATTGAGCTTACCGCAATTAAGCCCGAGCCACCAAAAATAGACACCAGCAAGGTGGTAGTCATTTGATTTTCAGCAAACAGCTGAACAATGGCGTACAGCAGCAGACAAAAAGACAACAACGTCAACGCCAGATAAATAAAGCGCTCCAGCATAAACATCCGCAACAACCGCTCCATAGCATCCAGGGTGGTTTTAACCAACTCGGCATTGTCCATAATTCAATCATCAGTAAACCGGTGTTGCTTAAGTAAAGGCGCAAATACGCTAATTGCCAATAGTGATGCATGAATAAATATCGTGCCGGCCAGGAAGATGCCGCCGCTGTATTCACAATACGGGAAACAATAATTGAATAAATACCTGCAGTTAACTACCATCAGCTACCACTTATTTCAGGTTAAGCCCCCAACAATGAACCCCATTATTCTTTTTGCAGCCCTGCTGGCGTTGGCGCCACTCGCCACAGAGGCCTCACCATCACCGGCAACTCTGCTGGAATCATCTATTGCTGTTGGTAGCGAGGCCTATGGCAGTATCAACAGCGACCAGTTATTGGCACACTACCCGGCGTTCGCCAGAGAATATGCAACTTATCAGCCATCAGCCGCCGCACTGGCCAAAATGCAAAGCCTTCAAGGTTTAAACCTAGTGGTGTTATTTGGCAGTTGGTGTCACGACAGCGAGCGCGAAGTACCCCGGCTGTTAAAGCTGCTAAACCAATCCGGGGTGAGCCTGAAAACCCTGCAACTCGAAGCCGTAAACCAGCAGAAACAGCACCCGGAGCAACTGCATAGCAAATATAACCTGCGCTATACCGCTACGATTATTGTGCTCGACAGCAATGGTCAGGAAATGGGAAGGATAATAGAAAAACCAGCAGGGACAATTGCCGAAGATTTGGCAGGCATAGCGGCCAGTTTAGATAGCCGCGTCATTTTAAAATACTTATAGCAATACCCAACATCAACCAGCAATTTCGTTATACTGCCCACAGTTCTTCTATTATCAACCCCTGAAGGTGCCATGACTGCCGACAGCCACTATCACCAACTTTTCCCACTATACCGCGACACCTTTAATACCTGCTTTTACTGTGGCTGTATTGCTGCCGGGCATGACTATGCGCCACCGTTGCAGTATTTGGAGTTTTATCTGGCGACCCGCGAGCCAAGTGAGTTTTTAAAAATACCGGCTTGCAATGAATGCCATGAACACCTGAAAGGCTGTAAGGCCGGAACGCTGGATGAACGGCGTAACTTTGCCAGGAAGAAGCTGGCGAAAAAATACGCCAAAGCGCTGACGATTTATGAAATGTGGACCGAAGAAGAGTTGCAAGGGTTAGATTTTAGCCTGCGCCACAGTATTGAGGCGGGCTTAAAACTGGGTGCAGAAACGACTGAGCGACTGGCTTACCCGGGTTTTGCTTTTGAAGCTGCCGGCCAGCAGCACCAGTTACAGTATAGCGAGGTGCAGGTGTTTGAGATATTTGGTGAGCAGTTTGAGACCTTTCGTGAGGCGCTGCAGTTTGCCAGTAAAGCCTATCGGATCCCGAAAAATGCGTTAAAAGAAGCCTTTGCCGATAACGACAATAATTTTGAGCGGGCCATTCAGGCTTTGCATAAAGCGGCAGCCGAACAAGAATTTAACCAGCAGTTAAAACAGCAATGCGCCGCGTTTGCCAAGAAGCATAAGCAGGCTGTTATTTTTGTGCATAAACAGGTAGAGCGATACCTGAGTGAAAACGACGAGATGACCATAAGCGAAGCGTTGCAGCACTTATATAATACCCGGGTAAAACCAGCGACTACAAACCCCGCTAGCTGAGGATTGCTGGGCTATAATAAGCTTACGCAATTAAGGTGCATGCCATGAAAAATCACCCTAAATTTAAAATCTGGTTGGATAAAAACGTACTAATTGCCATGGTGCAAGGCAGCTGGAACCAGCAGGATGCAAAAGATTATGCCCAGGAATTTAAAGCGGTGGCCAAGCCATTGCTGGGCAAAGATTGGGCTAACATTACCCTGTTAGATAACTGGCAGTTGGGCGTACCCAGCATAGAACCGATAATTAAAGAGCTGGTTAGCTGGACCATTGGCCGTGGCTTGTGCTATTCCGCCCATGTGTACTGGCCCAGTACCGTGAAAGAATTTCAGCTGGAGAGAATGGTGCAGAAAATTGAGGGGCGTTTTGAGATACAAAAATTTCAGCATCCGGATGACGCTTTCAAATGGCTGGCCAACAAAGGCTTTACCACCGACAACCAGCAAACATTTGCGATTAATTAAACCGTTTTAGTGCGCTGAATCAAGCTGGTCACGCCCGCTGCTGCTATGCTTGAGTATCCTGGTATATACACGGCAACTTATATGCAACCCACCCCGAAGTTTATTTTATGGCGCGAACAGCGGGTAATCCTGGCCAGGATTAATGGTAGCTGGAACCGCTTTACTGCCGAAGATTTTTCCAGTGAGTTTAAAGTACTGGCCATGCCGCTTACCCATGATGATTGGGCCCATATTGTTTATTTAGATAACTGGGAGTTGGGCGCACCCGACATTGAGCCGGTAGTAAAAGAACTGGTAAGCTGGTGTCTGCACCATGGCTTACGTTATGCCGCACAGGTATATTGCCTTAATATGGTGAAGCAGTATCAGCTGGAGAGGATGGTAATTGACAGCAACGAGCTGTTTGAAAAACGGGTTTACCCCAACCAGCAGGACGCCTTTGCCTGGCTGGCCAGTGTCGGTTTTGCCACCGAGTGTCAGAACCTGCTGCAAGAAGATTAGTGGCTATGGCCTCGATATTTGATCTTATTGTAATAGCAACCGCGGTTGTTGTTATTTTATTTGTTGCTGGCTTGCTTTGCCTGCGGCTGCTTGATTACCAGGCAGATAAACAATTGATACAAAAGCTTATTGCGCAGCATCCACCTCACCCTGGCCATTTTGACCCTGTTATGCTGCAAGGCTTACCTGAAGCGGCGAAACGTTTTTTTCAATTTAGCATAACCCCGGGTACCCCGCTGTATACCGTGGCCAATATCGCCATGACCGGTCAGTTTAGCCTGGGCAACAGCAAACGACCGGATTATCTGAACATGAAAGCACTCCAAACTCTGGCATTTCCCGGCGGTTTTGTCTGGCAAATGCAGGCAAGACGTCAGCTGCTGAGAATTTCAGGTTCTGACAGTGTCAGCTGGACCCGCTTCTGGTTGCAAGAGTTACTGCCCGTTGCCCGCGCCGGCGCCAGCCTCGACCATCGTCGCTCGGCATTTGGTCGCTATGTGGCAGAGGCGGTATTCTGGACCCCCGCGGCAGTATTACCCGGGCCAGGAGTGAAATGGGCTCATTTGAGCGAGCACAGTGCCCGCTTAACGGTCACTCACCTGGGGCTGGAGCAAATCGTCGATTTAACCGTTGCCGATAATGGCCAGCCTGTTCATGTAAGCTTTATGCGCTGGAGCAATGCCAACCCGCAACATCGCTATACCTTGCAGCCTTTTGGCGGCTATTTATCCGATTTTCGGGAATTTGGCGGGTTCAGACTACCGGCCCATGTTGAAGCCGGCAATCACTTTGGTACCGATGTTTTTTTTGCCTTTTTTATCGCCGATATTAATAGCATCAGCTGGCCACAGCAATCAAACGCCCCAGCCGGCTGATAACCGGAACGGCAGCAGCGTACGGGTATTGTGATGTGCTGCCCCTGCGCCAGTTTACTGCGCGCCTGGCTCAGCGAATTTAGTTAGCCAGGCTTTTACTTCGTTGTACCAGTAAATAGAATTATTGGGTTTTAAAATCCAGTGGTTTTCATCCGGAAAGTAGATCATCCTCGACTCTACTCCGCGCATTTGCAAGGTACGGAATAACTCAAAGCCCTGGCCAACCGGTACCCGGTAATCGAGCTGACCGTGGATCACTAAGGTTGGGGTATTAAAGTTGTCGGCATAATAGTGCGGCGAAATGAGTTTATAAATGTCCGGATTTTTCCAGTATCCGTCAAAGCGAGTGGAGTGCACGGCAAAATCGGCCGCCATTTGCGAGTACATGTTATACACCGCCGCATGAATAAGCAGCGCCTTAAACGGATGTTCAGTGCCCAGCAATATCGAGGTTAAATAGCCACCATAACTGGCACCACCAGCGACCATCCGGTTGGTATCAATCCAGCTCTGGTTTTCAAACCACTTAGTAGCCGCCTGAATATCGGCCAACGGTTTAGTGCGCCAGTCGGGGTTAATCGCATCGGCAAAGTCCTGACCAAAGCCGCTGGAGCCATGAAAGTTAGGCCAGGCAGTCACATAACCCCAGGAGGCAAAGGTTTGTGAGTTCCAGCGGTAGCTAAAGCTATTGCTAAAGGCATTGTGGGGCCCGCCATGAATAAGCATTAACAGCGGATACTTTTTGCTTTTGTCAAAGCCCGGTGGGTAATGGATCCACATCTGAATGTCTTTACCCTCGGCGCCTTGGTAAGTCACTGACTCGTATGTCCCCAGCTGGACATTACTCAAAATATCATCGTTAAAGCTGTCCAGCCGGGTGGTATTGCCATTACGCGGGTTGATGCTTACTAAGCGTGCCGGGTATAAAAAACTGTCGTTGGTGGCAATAAGATCACTGCCGGCCTGCACCGGTTCACCAAAACTTGTGGCTTTAGTAATGGCTCGGGGTTTACCGCTGCGCCCATCAATATAGTACAGACGGCGGGTAGCGGCATCGTCAATACTGGCATAGAAACCACGGCTGTCATTGGCCCAGACAAAGCTGCTGACCGAACGGTCCCAATCACTGGTCAGTACCCGGCTGGTCTTTTTTGCTAAATCGTATAGCACTAATCGAGCCGTATCAGCATAAAAGCCATGAATTTTCTGTTGGCTAAAAGCCAGAGTTTTGCCGTCAGGGCTGAATTGCGGGTCACTGTCGGGTGCCTGATTGTCTTTGGTCAGGTTAACCACCGTTTGCTTTTGTGCATCGGCGCCGTTCAGCTGTGCTAAAAACACATCAATTTTTGGATCGACCTGGTTATCCCAGCCATTGCTGTTAAAGGCAATATAGCGCTCTTGCGGGTGAATATCGTAACTGGATGCGCTCTGGTTGGAGCGAGGCAACTGATAACCCAGCGGTTGGGTAACTGGCTCTACCTCACCCCCGCCGGCCGGGATCCGAAATACGTGAGCCTGGCGGTTCTCGTCAATCCAGTGGTCAAAGTGCGAATAGGGTAACGCATTCCACTGCTTTGCCGACAACTTGCTGTCTTTATTGGTTTTTAACTGGGTTGCCATCTCGTCCCAGCTTTTATCCGGCCACACCCGGCTGATAAAATATAAATGCTGACCCACCCACTTAATGCCCGACACCCCGGTCGGCACCTCGGTCAGGCGCGTGGCTTCGCCCGGCTTATTCATTGGCAGCAGATAAATCTGGCCAGCGTCGTCTTTATCGCGCTGGCTGATAAAGGCCAGCGTTGAGCCATCGGCCGACAACGTGGGCTCGCTGGCCCGCATGCCTTCTGCTGTTATAGCCCGTTGCTGCTTACCATCGGCACTGAACAACCACAACCGGGTATGGCTTTTATCGGTTGTTACATCGTACCCGGTCACCGGTGCCACAATAGTTTTGCCATCTTCGGAAGCTACCGGTGAGCCAATACGTTGCAGTTGCCATAACCGCTCGACAGTTAAGCTGCGCTCATCTGCGCTGGGGTTGCTCTCATTTAGACTGGTGCTGTTCTGACTGTAAACGCTGGCGCTGATAAGCAGCATGGCCGGTAATAGGCAAAGCAGCAGATGCTTGTTTCTCATGACAAATACTCCCAGAAAGTTACTGTTAACAAAATTTTGTTGCTCTAGCATAGCCTATCTTAAGCCAGCAGGCTGATATGACGAGTAACTAAGCGGATAAATTCGTTGAGCTAGCGGGGGTTTTCACTTATCTTGAGCATTGCTAACGGGTACTGGGCTGATTGCTAAATGCCATTAAGGGCACTAAAAAAATTCGTATGGCCTTTTTGGTGCATCGTATTGCTTGCAGTTATGCAGCACATTTATGCTGTCGAAAAGGCATTTCTGATAGATTTTAAGCGGTTCGAGCGCTATATCGGACAGCATACTGCTGCGCCTGTCCCGCTGTCCTCCAATTGGCAAGCGCTGCTGCTTTCCGCCTCTTCGCTTGGCGTATCTGAGCAGCTTAGCGCCGTAAATACCTTTTTGCATCAGTCGTTAACCTATATGCCGGACAGTATGCTGTATGGTGTGGAAGACTACTGGGCCAGCCCGGCCGAATTGTTTGCCCGCCAAAAAGGTGATTGCGAAGACTGGGCTATTGCCAGCTACATCAGTTTGCGGGCGCTGGGCATACCTGATGCTCAGCTGCGACTGGTATATGTGCGCGCTCAGGTTGGCCCGGCTAACAGCGGCTTAAGCCAGGCACATATGGTGCTTGCCTATTACCCTGATACCGAGGCTGAACCACTTATTTTAGATAGTTTAATTCAGACCATTTTGCCAGCCTCTGCCAGAACTGACCTGACCCCGGTATTTAGTTTTAACTCTACCGGCTTGTGGGCTGGCAGTGGTAATCAGAAATCCAGACAAAGTGCGACCGCGCGGTTATCCAGATGGCGCGATCTTGTGCAACGATTAGAACTGCAGGGAGTAATATTATAATGCCTGCAATAACAAGGTTAAGGGGTAGCGAATGTCGCTGATTAAGCAATTGTGGATTGCCATTATTGTTATCGTATTACTGGCCTTTGGTAGCAGTTTCTTTATTAGTGCCTACCAGACGAAAAATTATCTGGCAGAGCAGCTGCAGGTAAAAAATATCGATAATGCCACCGGCATGGCGCTGACGTTATCCCAGATGGAAAAAGACCTGACCACCATTGAGCTGATGCTTTCTGCCCAGTTCGACACCGGTTATTACCGGCGTATTGCGCTAAAAGATGTCGCCGGCAATACCGTGACCGAGTTCAGCTTAACTGCACAACCGGTTAACGCCCCCGGGTGGTTTATCCGCTTACTGAATTTTGAGATAAAGCCGGGTATTGCTCAGGTTCAGGATGGCTGGCAGCGTTTTGGCAGCATAGAGCTGGAAAGCCAGACCGACTATAGCCTGGTGGCATTATGGCAAATCACGAAAGATCTGGCGCTGGGCTTTTTGATTATTGCCATGGGCTGCGGCATTGCTGGCAGTATTTTACTCAACCGGGTTCGCCGGCCGCTTAATCAGGTGGTATACCACGCCGAAGCCTTGGGTAACCGCCAGTTTATTACCAGTGATGAGCCGGCTACTTTTGAACTGAAACGTCTGGTTGTGGCAATGAATCGTCTGACCAGCCGGGTCCGCCTGATGCTGGAGCAGGAGCGAAAGCAACTTGACCAGCTGCAACGCCAATATGAGCTTGACCCGGTAACCAGCGCCTTTAACCGGGCGTATTGTGCCAGCTGGCTGGAAAGTTATTTTAATAACAGCGAGCGTAACGAAATAAAAAGTGTTTTTTTACTCAGGGTAACCAACCTGCAGGGTATTAACCTGCAACTTGGCCGCAGTGAAACCGATGACTGGCTAAGGCTGCTGGTTAACACTGTTCAACATTGTCATGGAACGCGGTTAGTCAGCAGGTTAAATGGCAGTGACTTTTTTGTGGTAGCAGACCAGGTAACCACTACCTCCTTGATGTGTGAGCAGCTGCTAGGCCAGCTGAATACTGAATGCTTGCTGGATAGTAACCTTACCACCGCCCCGGTATTACTAGTTGGCCTGTCGCTGGATGCCATGAGCAGCCGCCAGCAAACCTTGTCGCAATTAGATGCCATGCTGGTTGAAGTGGAATCGGCGCCACCGTTGCAAAGTAAAACGCTGCAACAACCTCAGCCTTATGCCACCCTGGCGGATGGCACAGCCTGGCTTAAAGCTATTAAGCAGGCAATTGATGCTGACCGTATTATGCCGAAGCTGTACCCGGTGCAGCGCCGTGATGGCAGTCTGTTGCACCAGGAAGCGATGCTACGGCTTAACATTGATGATAACTGGTTATCGGCAGGCCAGATCCTGGGCTGGGCCCGACGTTATCAGTTTACCAGCCAGCTGGACAGCGCCATGCTCACCCGCGCTCTGAGCCAGCTTAGCGCAGATGACAGCTTACAGCTGGCGCTGAATATTTCAGATCAAACTCTGACGACGGTGGCGGTACATTATCAGCTGTTAAGCCTGTTACAGGCTGTGCCAAGAACCGTGTGTCAGCGCTTGTCTCTGGAATTTGATGAACGGCTGGTGATTAAACACCAGCTGCTGTTTATCAGTTTTAGCTCGGCGTTAAAAGCATTGGGGGTAAGTGTCGGCCTGCAAAAATGTGGTTATGCCATCAACGATATTCAGGATCTGGAAAAATTAGGTATCGATTACCTGAAAATAGATGCCGCTATTGTGCTGCGTTACCAGACCAACGAGGCGGCTAAGGTATTGGCAGGTTTAATTAAGCTGGCGCATACCTTAAGTTTACTTGTGATTGCCGAAGGAGTAGTGTCAGCAGAAGATATTAAAGGCTTACACCAACTGGGATTCGATGGCCTGACCGGCCCTGGCATTGCCTGAAAAGGGCTCAGGGCATGATGCTGTCGTCAGTGTCTTCCTCCAGTAAGTTTAAAGTTTGCATGTCATGACGTAAGGTTTTTCGGTTTAACAGTTTAATCTGCGCTGCCATAGGTAATTCGGTAAACCTGATGGTGCCACTGGCGGTCAGCAGCTCGACCAAATCTTCCAGTACCCGCGCTAACTCGGCATCGGAGTGCTGCAACTTTTTACTGTGGCTCAGCTCTTTTTTGGCCAGCTCGTATGCCGGAATATTTTTCTGCATAAAGCGCAGCAATCCAGGGTCATTATTAGATATAAACTCTGGATAATCAGCAGATTGCACTGTGCTTAAGGCCACTATTTCATTATCACTGGCGCGTTTAACATACATCAGAGCTATCCTCTAAATAAGCATGATCAGTTGCAGTCTGTCTTTAATACCCAGCTTAGCAAAGGTTGCGGTAAGGTGTTGCTTTACGGTTCTTTCCGTTATAAATAAAGTTTCGGCGATGGTTTTATTACTCAGCCCCCGGCGAGCAAGGCTGGCTACCTCATACTCCCGCTTCGACAAGCGGTTTTCAAACGACTGCCAGCTATGTTGCGAGGGAATAACCTTAGATAAAAATTGATTTAACTGATTAAGCAGCGTGGCCGGTATCCACAGCGCACCGCTGTTAACTGTATTCACAGCCTGAACAAAATTAACACTGCTGCTGCCGGCATCCATATAGCCTTTGCCACCCAAGGTTAACGCCAACTGCAATTCGGTAATGCTAAGTTGCTGGCTGATCACAATAACCAGCGCTCTGCTACTATGCTGCTGCACCAGCGTTTGCCAGTCACTGCGACCACTGTGAATTAGCACCACATCACCAGCCTGCAAAGGGCTGCTGGCAACGGCAGGAAAGGTATGTACTGCGGCCTGGCTAAAAGCCGTAGACCAGCTGGACGCGGTAAAACCCGGTGTAGTGTAAATGACGATGCTGGTCACTTGTCCGCTACCTCTCTGTCATGGCGTTGCTTTTTGCCCGCAGCAAGGGTTTAAGTAAATACGACAGTACCGTGCGTTTTCCGGTAACAATGTCTACCTGTACTGTCATCCCGGGCAAAATATTAAGTTTGTCGTCCAGTTTCTGGCTGGCTGTGCTTAACCTGACTACGTAGTAAGTGTTGTCTTTTTCATCGGTAACGGTGTCGGCACTGATATGACTTACCGTTGCCTGCAAGCCACCAAAAATGGCAAAGTCATAGGCACTGATCCGGATAGTAGCTTGTTGCCCCCGCTGAATAAAGGCGATGTCTCTTGGCGATATCCGGGCCTCGATCAGTAAGGTATCATCTAATGGCACAATATCCATAATGTCCCGGCCCGGCGTTAATACCCCACCTACCGTATTAATATGCAGCCGCTGAATAGTGCCGCGCATCGGTGATTTTACTTCGGCTTGTTGCACCATATCCACCAGGCCGGTTTGCAGCTCGGCCAGGGCAGCCAGCCTGGCTCGTGATTCAGACAACTGATTGCGCCAGCGATTAAGTACCGTTAACTTAATTTCTTTTAGCTTATTGCGGGCTTCCTGCAATGCTGACTCAGCCCTGGCCACATTGGCCTCAGCCCGCTTAGTTTCACCGCTGGCTCGGGCGACATCACGCTCCAGGCGCAAAATATCAATATCTGACACCGCACCCGAGGCCAGCAAAGGCTTGGTAACATTCAGTTCCTGATTAGTAAGCGCTAAGGTTTGGCTATACTGTGCCAAAGCAGCCCTTGCTTCGACAACTTCCTGTTGGCGCTGCTGTTGCTGCTGTTCCTGAACAGCGAGTTGTTCGTTTAACTCCGCCAGACTATTCCGGTATAACTGTATTTCATGCGCTAACCGCTCAGGGGCTTGGGTTTGCAGATGATCAGGAAACTGCGGCTCAGTTTCATTGGTAAGAGCAATCAGCCTGACCACTTCAGCTTCCAGCGCATAAAACTGTGCTCTGTTTTCAGCCAGATTAGAAGATGAGCGGGTGGAATCAACGGTAAGCAGCACCTGGCCAGCGTCAACAATCTGACCTTCCCGCACCATAATTTGAGTAACCAGGCCACCGTCCAGTGATTGGATAGTTTGCAGTTGCTGTGAGGTCACTACCTTGCCATCACCCCGGGCTATTTCATCTAGCGGGGCAAAACCAGCCCAGATTAACAACAGCACCACTGCCAACGCGATAGTATACAACAGCCTTCTGGCAGATAAGGGCGTTTGCGCAATACGAGCCCACTCGGCTTCGGTTACCCAGTCTTTAGAGTATTTTAACCCGGGGTTACTCATGTGCTGGTGCCCTTAATTTTGCCCTGACGCAATGCCTCCATTACGGTATCTTTCGGGCCGTCTGCAATAATTTTACCGTTATCAATTACAATAATCCGGTTGGCCAGTGCTAACAGCGGGCTGCGGTGCGTGATCAGCAACATGGTTTTTCCCTCTGCATAGCCGCCTAAATGCGTGCGAAACGCTTGTTCACTGCTGTGGTCAAGCGCTGCGGTGGGTTCATCCAGCAACAAAATTGGCGGGTCATTATACAAAGCCCGGGCAATAGAGACGATTTGCTTCTGTCCTCCGGACAGATTCTGTCCTCTTTCGCCTACCTGCATGTCAAAACCTGCAGGGTGTTGATTGAGAAACTGGCTCAGCCCGGAGATATTACAAATATTCAGAAAGTGCTCAGCACTTTTTGGGGGCGAGGCCAGTTCAATGTTGTAGCGCAATGTACCACTAAACAAGGTGATATCCTGCGGCACATAACCAATATTGTTTCTTACCTGATGAATATCTAACTGGCTGATGTCGATGCCATCGAGTAACACCTGCCCCTCAGTCGGTTCGTGCAGGCCCAGAATTAACTTTTCAAGGGTAGACTTACCCGAACCATTGCGACCGAGGATGGCGACATGTTCGCCGGGCTCGATACAAAAGCTGACATTACTTAATGAAGGTAAATCGTCATCCTGATAACTGAAGCTAACCCGTTTAAATTCTATTTTACCCTGCAGCAATGGCTTACTAATGGTATTTTGGCTGGCATCCTGCTCTGAAGGGTATTGCATCAGCACATCAAGGTTTTCGTAAGCAGAAGAGGCATAATGAAATTGTGCCAGCAAGCCAGCAGCCTGACTTACCGGCGCCAACGCCCGTGATGACAGCAAAAAGACCGCAATCAGGCTGCCCTGAGTCATGTTGCCATCAATTAGCAAATATACCCCGATAATAATGACCGTAACGCCTACCAGCTGCTGAATAAATGCGGTGAAATTACTGACAGAAGCCGATACCGCCCGCATTTTAGCGCTATTGTGGGCGCACGTTAGCGACAGTTGCTCCCACTTATACTGAATACTCGTTTTCACGTTGCTGGACTTTGCTGTTTCCAGCGAGCCAATAGCTTCAATTAAGGTGGTATTGCGCTCGGCTGCCGACCTGGCGGACTCGTCAGACAGAAACTTAAGTTTGCGCTGCGCGAAGTAGGCGTAGACCAGCGAAATTAACGCCCCGATAATAATTGGCAACAGCAAAGGCGGGCTGATAATGGTAATAACCACACAGTACAGCAATACGAAAGGTAAATCGGCCAGTGCAACGATGGTTAACGAGCCAATAAAGCCCCTGACCGCTTCAAAAGACTGCACGATAGAAGCAAAAGCCCCGGTAGACTGTGGCCGATTTTTCAGCTTCATCGACAACACTTTGTCCATAATGGCAGAAGACATCATGACATCGGTTTTACTGGCGGCTAAATCAACAAAATGATGGCGAAGTAACTTTAAGACTAAATCTGCCAGCAGCACCAGAGTAATGCCTGATGCCAAGACCCAAAGCGTATGGGTAGCCAGGTTAGGCACCACTCGGTCATACACGTTCATGACAAACATCGGCATCGACAACGCAAACAGATTGATCAGAATCGCTGCAAGCAATACATCCCGGTATAAGCCCCGGTTTTGCTTGATAACCCCCCAGAACCAATGCAAATGCGCTGGCAATTTAAAGTGGTTGGTTTTTTGCTCGGCATCTGTTTTCGGGCGAACATAAATTACGGTGCCGGCATAATCGATATTAAGCTGGTCAAGGTTGACGGTTGCCACACTATGCGCCAG
The DNA here is from genome assembly GCF_041616895.1 of Arsukibacterium sp. Taxonomy (GTDB): domain Bacteria; phylum Pseudomonadota; class Gammaproteobacteria; order Enterobacterales; family Alteromonadaceae; genus Alishewanella. Next base: position 3,421 of record NZ_JBFJPY010000051.1, on the reverse strand, counting down.
CTCGGGGTAACTAATAACCACTTGTTTTTTTTCGTGGTCAATCTGGTGAACTAGACAGGCTTTATTGTCTTGCAGCGTGATGATGGCAGGCAATAATGCAGCATTCAGCTGTTCTAACGGTCGCTGCAGTATTTTTGAGGCCAGTTTGGCCCGCTCGGCCGCTCGGTTAAACACCGCCGGGCTTAGCATGTTATCGGCCAGTGGCAAACCACTGATTAACGCCGCCGGACTTACCGCATGCTGATGAAACTCACAAATATAAAGTAATGCTTCAAAAAGCGGCCCACCGGTATGTTGGTTATCTGGTATCAATGGGCTACTTCCTTTATCCGTGGTGTATTATTCATCTCGCAGCACAGGACTCTCATCCTTTGCACGAACCACGGCCTCTATCCGACGATTTAAATTATGGGCCGCCTCAGTGTCAGCTTCTGATAACCTTCTGCTCGAGCCAAAGCCTTTGGTGGTAATGCGCGTTTCGTCAATATTAAACTCTTCCACTAACATGGTTTTCACCGCGTCAGCACGTTGTTGCGACAATACATTGTTATACCACACCGCACCTTGTGCTGAGGTATGACCGTTAATCTCAGTAGTGGTATTCGGATAACGCTGCAAAAACGCCCCGAAATTGGCAACGTCAGCTACGCTGTCGTCATTAATAACACTGGAATCATGGTCGAACTTTATCTCTAAGGTGAAGCTGACCATTTTCTCAGTAAAAATTGAACAACCTCTGGCATCCACTTTATCGGTTTGTGGTGTGTCAGGACAATAATCTGCCGAATCTTTTACGGAGTCGTTATCAGCATCGCCATTCACTTGCAGGCTCTCAAAAACATCGATCGCAGGGCATGCCGTGTCTGGGTCAACGCTGAGTTTCTCTGCGCCAAGTTCGGTTAATGACGGCCAGCTATCAGAGGTTAAACCCAGGGTACTCAGTAGGGTTCCCATCCCAGCTAAGGTTCTGGCTTTAGCTACACTGAGACTGAAACTGGCAGCAAGATAGGCTCTGCTGGCCTGGAAGTATTCATTTTCCGAATCTAAAACATCTAACAGAGAACGCTGGCCAATATCAAACTGTTGTTTATAGGCGGTTCTTACTTTGTCGGACGACAACCGGTGTTGATTTAACAACGGCAACTGTTCAAGCAGCTTATTACTGTCATTGTAAGAGATCTGAATGTTCTGACGAATATTTAAACAGGCTTGATCTCTTAACTCCTGCGCCAGGTTAATTTCTGAATAAGCTCGTCTTAACGTGGCCGAGTCACGGCCGCCATTGTAAAAGTTATACTTAATTTCAATACCAACCCTTGCTTCGTTTTCATCGGTTCTAAGGCCGATATCTGAGTAGTTCTGATACCCATAACTACCCACCAGATTAACAGACGGCTTGAAATTAGCTTTTTCTGTTTTTGCTGCAAACTCTGCTGCTTTAATATTCCTAAGAGCAGCATGGTAAGCTGGGCTGACCTGATACGCCTGGCGTAATGTCTGGCCTACTGAACCGGGTAACACATCAGCTATCACCACTTCGCTCATGTTCTCTGCCGGCAGTTCACCCACTACTCTTAAGTAACGGGTGGTAACATCATGCAGGTTTGACGTTTCAGTAATGACATTGCTTTGTGCCAGCGATACCCGGCCACTTATTTGCTCTAAATCGGCCAATTTAGCTACACCGGCTTTAGCACTGCTTTCAATTTGCCGATATACGTCAAAATGCTTGTTTAAGTTATCCTGAGCCAGAGCCACCAACTTGCGTTGTGCCAGCACATCCTGATAAGCACGGTAGGCTTCTAAGGCAACAACCTCCGCTGTTTCCAGCAGATTAAAATAGGCAACTAACTGAAAGTTAGAAAAACGCTTAACTTCTGAGCGGGTGCGACTGCCGTCGTACAACATCTGTGTTAGGGAAAGTCGGGCGTAAGCGCCGTCATATTCTCTGACGAAACCATAATTTTGTTTTTGATACTGGTATCCAACCGTACCGTCAACAGTAGGCTTATAACCTGCTCTGGCGGCATTAACATTTTCACCTGACGCTAAGAATTCATGCCATTTGGCCAACACATCAGGATTTTTCTCAATTGCTGTTTTTGCTGCTTCCTGTACGGAAGTCGCAGAATAACCAGGAATTGATAAGGTAGTGAGGAACAGAAAAACAAAAAGTTGAAATCCCTTCCAGGTAAGTACAGCTTTCACTCTATTTATGTCCTTTAAAAAACAAACGGCTAAAGTGCGCAAATTATATCCTATTGCTTAGTACGCTGGCTACTGCCGTTAACCATCAAGATTCAACTTTAATCTTATAAACTGTACCGAGGTCCAATAGTTTTAGTTCCTTTCATTGCTTAAAATAACTGTTGAAGTGGTTAATTTATAGGTGTTACTTATTATGTCAAAAATCGTAGCTCAAGTTGTTGAAGGTATCGTTGAAGTAAAATCTGCTGAAGGTGAAGTAAAAATACTTCAGCAAGGCGATATCCTGATGCCTGGTGATACCCTTATTACCAGCCAAAACGGCTCGGTTGTGTTGGCATACCTGAATGAGACCACAGTTATCGCTGAAAATCAGACCATTGTTATTTCTGACAGCTGGTTACAAACCGATGTTGCCGCAGAAGATTCAGTTGTTGATCTTAATTCGGCTGAAGGCATTCTGGCGGTGCTAGATGAAGAAGGCGACTTACTGGAGCAATTAGAAGCGACTGCCGCAGGTGGCGGTGGCACTGCTGAAAATAGTGGTAACAGCTTTGTCAGGTTAACCCGGGTGGTTGAGCTTAACGACCCTACGTTGCTCTCACCAGGCACTTTTGCTGCAGTTGAACCTATTGCCGACACCCCAGTTGAAGCAGCTGCGGCAGCAGCAGATGATACGCCTGTGGTTCAGCCAGCCATTGTTCTGGTCGATAATATTACCGCAGATGACATTATCAATGCTGCAGAAGCAGCAGCAACCATTACCGTTACGGGCACAGCCAGCGGTAGCATCATTGTTGCAGGTGATTTGGTCACTATAGTGATTAATGGCACCACTTACACCACCACTATCCAGGCCGATGGTAGCTGGAGTGTAGAAGTCGCAGGTAGCGACTTAGCTGCTGATCCCGAGTTTGATGTGGTGGTTACGTCTAATGATGGCTCTGGTAATCCTGTCTTTACAACAGGCACCTCAAGCCACACGGTTGACGTAGTTGCCGATGCTGGCACAGTGACGGTTAATAACATCACGGCGGATGATATCGTTAATGCCGCTGAAGCTGCGGCAATAATCACCGTCACCGGTACCGCCACTGGTGGTGATATTGCCCCGGGTGATGTGGTGACCATGATCATTAACGGCACCACTTATACCACTACCGTGCAAGCGGATGGCAGCTGGTCTGTGGATGTCGCCGGTGCTGATTTAGCTGCC
>NZ_JBFJPY010000050.1:0-25359 GCF_041616895.1 Arsukibacterium sp. | reverse complement strand
GATAATAAAGCGGAATACGCAGGGTTCCAGCCCTGCCCGACACTCACGTTGTTAACAAACCGAGTCACTATGCAGGCGTGGACAAAGAATGAAGCGTTATGTTTCGACAATGATGTAAGGCAGATTATCGTTCGCGGTACTGTGGATGAAACCGCGCAAGTGGCGCAGCATTTAAGTGCAAGGGGAAAACAGCGACAGGCCAGGCAGCAGTTCTTACAGCAAGAAGCACAAAGTAGAAACGGTGGTTAAGGGTGAAGCGACTACCGAAAAATGCTATGCGCAGTCAGCACTCTCGTTCGCTAGTCTTCAGTTTCCGGTATTACGATGAGTATTAGTAATTCCAAAGCCATCGCAGCTGGTTTTGCGATGTTGTTTTTTATCATACTTTTAGTTATTGCAATTATTACGCTGTTGGTGCCCTCATGGCTTGAGCAGTTAGCGCAATTTGGTTCAGAACGGCCACTGATAGTTATCAGTTATTCGGGAAATATGATGCCAGGAGCCATACTCGGTTTATTGGTAATGCTGGCGTTTGTGATTTTTCAGCTAACTGTACGGATTCGGGGTAAAGTAGCGTTATCACTGGTAAATAAAGTAAACAGCTTTACCGGCAAAGCGATGGTTGCGTCGTTGGTTGCAACGTTTGCCGGTAGTTTTGCATTGGGTTACTGGCTGGATAACAAGGCAGAGCATGCTGGGTATCAGCCTTGTCCGATGTTTACACTTCTTTCAAACCGGGTAACCTACACCGCCTGGGTGCAAAACGAAGCCTTATGTTATGACAATGATGTGCGCCGGATTGTCAGCCGCGGCACGATAGATGAGGCTATTCAGGTAGAACAACATCTGCAGCAGCGGTTGAAACAACAAGCCGCCAAACTGCTTTTTTTAGAGCAGGAAGACGCGCTGCGCCGGGCCCGAGATGCCAAAAAAGCTGCCAATGGAAGCTAAGGTTTGAGTTAGTCGCCCTGGCATGTTACATAACGGTTATCTTAACCAATACGTACTTTTGCCATGTGGACTATTGCTGTGGCCTCGGCCAACCCCGCTAAAATTAATGCGGTAAAACAGTGCTTTCAAAACAACTTTCCCGAGCAAGCCATAAACATTGACGGCATAGCCGTGCCCTCCGGTGTGGCAGAACAGCCGATGAGCAGCGCTGAAACCTTACTTGGCGCGCAAAACCGGTTGCTGGCGCTTAAGCAGCAGGTTAGTGCAGACTACTATGTGGCGATCGAGGCCGGGCTGGATAACGACATGACCTTCGCCTGGATGCTGATAGAGCATAACGGCAAGCTTGGCAAAGCGCGCTCTGCCAGCCTGATGTTGCCGCCTAAAGCGCTGCAGCTTTTGGCAGATGGGGTAGAACTTGGCGATGCCATGGATCAGTTGTTTGGCACCACTAATATTAAACAAGCCGGCGGTGCGATTGGCTTGCTTACCCATAACCAGTTAAGCCGCGCCAGCGTGTATCAACAGGCACTAACCCTGGCGCTCATCCCGTTTCTAAACCCTCAGCGATTTTAATCTTCTGTCGTGGTCGGCTGGCTGGAAGCGGTTAAGCGGCGCTTTTCCAGATACGCATACAGCTGCTCTGTAAAAAAGCCGTGCATTAAAAAGCGCTGGCCTAAATTCCAGGGCCCGACTAAATAATGCGGGTATTTGTTATAGGCCATTTCCCGCAGACTATTGTCACCGATTAAATCTCCAATTCTAATGGCAATAGATTGATCGAGGTTAAAGCCATTAATGGCGTCACGGTATTGCTCGCGGGTTAACAGCAGGCAGAATAGACACATAAACAGGGCGTGGGCGCTTTCAAAGTCCAGCCACTGGGTACGTTTTTCGGGTAGTTGATATTCTGTCATATCAATGCTTTGCCAGTGCTGCCAGCTGATATTTTCTGGCGACAACGGCTGCGCTGGATGATGCCAGCTGCCCAGTTCGCCGAACAACCGGAACAGCTCCTGATCATGCTCAACGAAGCTGGCTTGCTGCATCTCACTAATGCTTTTCGGGTAAAGTTGTACCGGGCTGAACTCTGAATTGGGGCTATTGGCAGCCAGAAAATTTAAGACATTAGATTCAGTAGCGTAGTGGCGCAAAATCAGTAAATTGGCCTCTTTACTAACAAAATGAGTGCAAAACCAGCAGATCAGCTTTTGTAAGCTGTTATGGGCGCTGAACTGCGGTAACGGCAACCGCTTAAAAAACCAGATAATATGCAGCAAAATGGCGAAAATAAACTGTAGTAATGGCCGAACTCCCCAGCGCAGTGGGTTTTGCAGATCTTTCTGCCACAAATCCAGTGCTGCCTGCTCTATCGGCAAAGAATTATCATTGGCAATGGCTTTGAGGTAAGCGCTTGGCTCTGACTTTTTACTGGTATTCATTATCAACCTCTTCCAGTTGCAGACAATACAGCCGGGCGGTAACCCGGGCGGTGCGCACTATGGCTGCCAGCTGCGCCGGGTTCTGACACAGCCTGTCGAGCAACTGATACAGCTTTTGTAAGTGATCTTCATCATTGGTACCGTGGTAGCGCATAAACCGGGTAAAGCTGCCATCGCCGCCGGTGGCGTTATCTATTTGCGCTGCCCAGTCACTGGCCATTTTCTGGCCCAGCCCTTCGATGATCCACATGGCGCCGACTAAATCGACCGGGTTGCTCTGGCTGGCCCGATACATTAAAAAGCCGTGTAAAGCCTCGGTACCGATATTGCGCGGTGCATGCTGAATGTCCGCCAGGCTGCCGCCGGCGGCAACATAGTCTTGCTCCAGCATTTCGTAATCGCGGTGCTCTTCGCGGGCGTGACCGATAATGACTGAACGCACGTCACTGTAGTCGCGATCAAAGCTGGAGGCGCAGCGGCTGATCCAGCGCGAGCCTTCAATTACCTGCTGGCGCCAGTTCATCAGTAACTGGCAATAATCGGCTTTACTGAACTGGCCCCGATCTAAGCGCTGCAACAAAGGCACCCGGCCAAGCTGGCGTTCAAATTCAAACCAGACCCGCATTAATGCCTGTAAGCATTGCTGGCCCTGTGGGCTTAATACTGGCTCGGTCATTTACGCCTCCACCACGGTTAACTGCATATAGGCATTATTAAAACGGCCACTTTCCGGCACCATACACAAGATAGTATCCCCTACCTGATGCGGCTGGCTGCGCCGAAACTCGTCCAGCATAATAAAGATAGATGCGCAGCCGGTGTTACCCCGGCTATACAGGTTGCTGTACCACTTATGATCAGCAATACCGACCCCGGCGCGCTGCATCATATCGAAAATTTTACCGCGAAAATAATGTGACGAGTAATGGCACAATACATGGTCGACTTTGTCTGGTTGCACCCGGCCTTCGCTGATTAAACGCAAATAGCCATCGACTCCCAGCTTCACGATATTCTCTAACAGCCGTACATCCTGACGAATAAGCAAGGCACCAGCCGCTTCAGCTTCAGCATAGGTGGCATAATCCTGCCAGCTGCGGCTATCGCTGCTGTTGCTGGGATAACCTACACTCATGCACACCGGATAAGCATCGGCATGCGAGAAACTGCGCAGCCAGTCTATTCGGAAACACTTGCCACGTGGCTGGCGCTCCAACAACAGGGCGCCTGCGCCGTCAGATAACATCCAGCGTAAGAATTCAGCATTAAAGTCCAGCTCGCTGCCGGCCGCTTCATAGCGGCTGGCTTTAAATAAACGCGATGTCAGCTCACTCGCTACCACTAAAGCATTGGTTTGTTCACCAGCCAGCAAATTGGTATAGGCGGCTTTTAATGCCATCATGCTGCTGGAGCAAATACCATGGCTGCTGTGCAGCTCAATATCACTAAGGCCCAGCTCGGCCTGCAACATGGAGCCAAAGCCGGGCAGTACTACATCGCCCTGGCTGGTAGCGGCGCTAAGCATTTTGATCTGTCGTTTACCCAGAAAGCTGGTGCTTAAGCAATGCTCGGCTGCTTTTGCTGCCATACCGGCATTGCTGATGGTGGTGTTATGGTTAGCATCCATGGCGTAGTGGCGGGTGGTGATACCATTTGACTGCAGTATCCGCCGCTTTAAACGGCTGGGTTTGCCATGCACTAAACCCAGCAGGGGCTCCATCTGATCATTCGTTATTGGCGGCCCGGGTAAAAAGTGGCCGCTGCTGGTAATAAACACACTCATAGTTTTACCTGCGGATGCTTTAACGCGGTAAATAAACAGCGCAGGTTTTCTTCCAGATACGGTAGCACGCAAACCACCGCCATAAAGCTAAGGTAATACGGCAGGTAAGTATCGCCGCCATGGGCGTAGGGCATCCGCTGCAGGTAAAATTCGCCTTGCCAGTTAAAACTGATAAGTTTAATAAATACCGGGTAATTAATCACAATAATCAGCAGCAACATGTACATTGGCAACGTCGCCAGATAATTATGGGCATGCATTTCCCACACGCTGATATGGCGCTTGGGGGCAGCGTAATGTACGTCGTAATGCGCCACCGCTTCGTGTGCAAGCCAGGCGCCGATACAAATCAGCATAATCAGTACATTAACCTGAAACAGCAGGCATAACAGAATAGGCACTGCCATTTGAATGCCCATTAATGAATGAATAAGTGATTCTCTGAGGCCCGAGGTATATTCAATACGGGTAGCACGGTGACAGCACCAGTCAATAAAACCAGCAATGCCCCACAGCGGTAAAAACACATACAGCATAAGCTGAATTAATAACTGACTGGTTTGCAACACCGCACTCCTGTTGCTGGTTATCGTTCCGGGTACTATATCCTAAGGTTAATAGCGTGTAGATTCTTTTCTAAAGCGATTCTTTTCCAGAATTCTGCTGCCAGCGGGCTAAAAAATACAGCGCAGTACCCAGCAATACAAAAAATGCTGTGGCCAGCACCGATGACAAGCTTACCTGAAACGCCAGCCAGCCACAGGCGGCAAGGCCCAGTAGCGGAATGGTATAACCCAGTGGCAACACAAAGCTGTCGCCAACTGCCAATTTTGGCCGCAGCACCGGCACGGCGGCACAGGTCAGGCCATACAATAACAAGCGCGATACTACAGTGGCCGCCGCTAGCCATAAAAATGAGCCATACAACGTTAACATTAGCGCCAGTACGCCAAAAAACATAATAGAGTTAGCCGGGGTTAAAAAATGCGACTGCACAGCCCCAAACCAACGCGGCAGACTGCCATCTTCAGCCAGGGCAAAGCTGGCACGCGGCGTGGAGAATATCGCGCCAAGTAAATTAGCCGCAACAGAGGCTACCACACCCAGCATCAGCACTATGGCACCCACCGGACCAAACAGTGCGGCGGCAACGTCCAGTAATGGGCTGCTGGAGTTAGCAATATCGGCCACTGCTGCTACGCTGACCAGTTGAATGCCAATGTATAAAAGGGTAACCAGCAGTAAGCCCAGGATAAGGGCCCTTGGCATATCCCGCGCCGGATTTTTTGCCTCTCCAGCAGGCACCACCACCGATTCAAAACCAACAAAGGCATAGATTAACAGCAAGGTCGCGCCGCCAATATCGAAGGGGCTGTCAAATACTGTCAGCGGATTAAAATCAGGTAACAGTTCAGCGCCCAGCAGACTGGCGCCGATAAAAACTAACAGCAGCAGTACCGCAAATTTAATAATGGTAAGCAGTGCCAGCGAGCGTATGGCTCGTACTGAGCCTACGACATTTAATAACGTAAGGCTGACAATGATCGCGGCTAGTAACAATACCCGGTTAAAACCGGCTATTGCCGCCGGCCAGAAATAGCCAATACTGTCGACCAGTAACACGGTGTTGGCCGCAAATGAGACTAAGCGGGCAATGTAGTACAACCAACCCGCCTGAAAACCAATAAAGGGCCCGAAGGCCGCAGTGCCATAACGTACCGGGCCACCACTGCCGCGAAAGTAACTGGCCAGTTCGGCCATGCAAAGCAGTATCGGCAGAATGAGCAGTGCGCAAAACAGATAAATTAACGGGCTGTATTCGCCGGCCAGTTTAGCGGCTCCGCCGGGCAGGCCAAAAATACCAGCGCCAATCAAACCGTTTACCACCAGTAACCACAGGCCGAATAAACCCAGATGGCGGGGCAAAGTACCAGTCATTTTCACTTCAGACATAGAGAGTTATCCGTGGTTAGCAACACCCCACTATAAAGTGAAACAACGTGTTATGCACCCTATGCGCGCTGGCGCACCGACGATGGCGAAATTGAAGACTACAGTAAGCTTCCCGCCAGTGTGAGTGCAGGCTGTTACCGGCGTAACGTTCTAACGTATTTAAGGAAGATGAAAATGAAAACATTAAACCGCAAGTTATTACTGGCTGGTGCGATAACCCTGGCACTGGGCAGTAGCAATCTGCTTGCTGACGATAAAATGGCTATGAAAGATCACTCCGGTCCCATTGTTAACGCCAGGCAGGAAGCACAAATATGGACTACCTATGCGCTAAGCCCTCATCTGCGCGCTACCGATATCAGCGTTGCCGTGCTGGATGGTAAGGCGACGCTGACAGGCAGCGTAGCAGATGATGTACAAAAAGATCTGGCAGGTGCTATTGCCTCTGGTGTTGGCGGTGTTAAAGATGTAGACAACCAAATTAAGGTTGATGCTGACTATAAAAAGCCAGAGCACACAGGCAGCCGTGGCTATGGTGGTGCAGTTGACGACGCCACTATTACCGCAGCTGTTAAATCGAAATTGCTTTGGAGTAAGCACACTGAAGGTATGGAAACCAAAGTGGAAACTAAAGACGGTAAAGTGGAGCTTAGCGGCACCGTTGGTTCGCAGCAAGCAAAGCAGCAGGCAGAAAAGCTGGCGAAAAATACCAATGGTGTCCGTGCCGTGGATAACAAACTGCAAATCAGTGATAAACCTGCTAAAGGTAAAAGCGCTAATAAAGAAGATAAAGAAAAAGGCACTGTGATTGCAGATAGCTGGATCACCACCAAAGTGAAATCAACCTTTATGTATTCGAGCAATGTAGCCGGCTCCGACATTTCAGTGAATACTGACAATGGCATCGTCACGCTCTCCGGCAAGGTCGACAGTGGTGCAGAGCAGGCTTTGGCCATTGAGCTGGCACAAAATATCCGTGGTGTAAAAAGCGTTTCATCAAAACAACTTATTTTCTGAGTTGTGCTGTGCTGCGTTAATGAGCAACCCTGCTCACTAGCGCAGTGCTATCTGCTCAAACCAAATGCGAGATGTCGTCTATACTTAGTAGTTCGACAACGCCGTTCAAACCACTATTGAGTTTATAAACGGAGGTAATATGGACTTTTTTCTCAACCAGAATACGAGTAAAGATGCCGTTCGCCGTGGCTTAAAAACGGCCAGAGGCACCTGGCATAACGCAATCGATAACGTAACAGACAAAGCCGCACCCGCGTTCAGAAGGATGTCTGGCAGAGCATCTAATGTTGCTGACAAAATGGCAGATGGCGCCCATCATGCTGTTGACGTTATCTCTCATAAAGGCGAGCAGTTGCACGGTCTGCAACAGCAGCTGGTTTCTGGCACCCGCAACACAATAAGAAACCGGCCATTACTGGCGGTGGGTATTGCCGTCGCCGGTGGCGTGCTTCTAAGCTTGTGGTTAAAGCGTCGTAACCGTGAAGAAGACGCCGAGTAGCGCTGCTGTTGGTTTTGCAGGTGAAAAGTTCAGCAACAATAACGCTGAACGCTGGTGACAGCTGCCCAATGGCTGTCACCAGCGACCTGCTGTTGCTAAGGTGCGCCCAGCGCTAAAGCCTGTCGACATACTCTTTTTCACCATTTTCCTGAACAAACTCTTCAAGTAAATTACGATTTTCATCCTTCCTCATTTAATAACAGTCATGACATCATTAGCCACACTTTCTGTTAAGCATGGCAGCAAAAAGTTGCCGGGTTAAGCGCGCCAGCGTACAGATAAGTTTGCCGGACAGGATGATAATAGCCCACGGTGCACCATTGATGCAGCCGACCAGCAGGAGCTTCAGATGAATACCTCTATTCTTATCCAATCGTTAATTATGCCCAACTTTATAGCCAGGCCCCCAAGCAGGCTATCTAAGGGCGCTATCGTAATGGCCAGTATTGTTGTTTTACTGGCTGGCTGCGCTGCGGCACCGCTGCCACCGGCTGTTGCATTACAGAACGCTGAGCGGGCGATCAGCGTTGCTGAGCAGGCCCAGGTTACCCGCTACACCAGCACTGAACTGAATATTGCCCGCACAGAGCTTGCCGCTGCACACAGAGCGATTGTAGAGGAAGAGATGTTATTGGCAGAACGGCTGGCGGTTCAGGCTCAGCTTAGCGCCGAGCTGGCAATGGTTAGTGCAGAATTGCTGAAAGCCCGGGCAGTTAACAAAGATATGCAACAAAGTATCAATGCTTTGCAGCAGGAAGCGCAGCGCAATCTGTCAGGAGTAAAACCATGAACAGTTTAAAAAGTTATTCCAAAACTTTACTCAGCGTAGCGCTGGCAACTGTGTTTACTGTCGGCTGCGCCTCTGCGCCACAAAGCCCGGTAGGTTCAAAAGAACTGCGGGAGCAACTTAATCAGTTGCAGGCTGATCAGCAACTGGCTGTGCTGGCCCCATTGGCAATTAAAGATGCTGAGCAGGCTGTCAGGCTGGCCGAACAACCGGATAACGATAGCGGGCTTACCCTGCACCGTTTGGTAGTGGCTGAGCGTAAAGTGGTGATCGCCCGCAGCCTGGCGCAAACCCGCCAGTTAGAGTTGCAACGCGCTGATTTAAGCCAGCAGCGTGATGATGTGCGGTTAAATGCCCGTACGCGTGAAGCTGCCAGCGCCCGGGCGGATGCTAATGCCGCCCGGGAAGAGGCCATTGGCGCCCGCAGTGAGGCGGAGCAGGCCAGAGCGCAAAGTATGCTGGCGGCCGGGCGGGAAGATCAGGCGTTAACAGCAGCTGCCCGGGCCCGGGATGATGCCCGGGTTGCCCGCGAACAGGCCGGACAGTCAGCAGCAATGGCTGCAGAGTTAAGAGCTCAGATTGCTGAACTGAACGCCCGGCCAACCGATCGCGGTCTGGTCGTTACTCTGGGCGATGTATTGTTCAACACCGGTCAGGCCAACCTGAAAGTATCCGGCAGCCATCATTTAGCAAAGCTGGCCGGCTTTTTAAGTGAGCACCCTGAGCGGACCGCCCTGATTGAAGGCCATACGGATAACGTTGGTTCTGTGGCGTCAAATGAGTTGTTGTCGCAGCGCCGCGCTGAAGCAGTGAAAGCTTTTCTGGTGGCGCAGAGTATTGCCGGCAGCAGGCTGACCACCGTTGGTAAAGGCCTCGATATGCCGCTTGCCGCCAATAGTACGGCAGAGGGGCGGGCACAAAACAGACGGGTAGAGGTGATTATTTCGAACCCGGCACAATAATTTTTCCGGATGCAAATTGTGTCGGCGCACCAATCAGGCGGGAGAGTACAGACAAACTAATGCTCAAACCATGGCAATGAAGGCTATGTCAGCCTTTACCATTTACTAACGGAGTGAATATGGAACAGTCAACCAATCAGAGTCTTAGCAAAAGTGCGTTTGATCGTGGAGTCGATACCGCGTCTGACAGCTTGCATCAGGCGATTGATAGTGCTTCAGGTGCCGCGGGGCCCGCGATTAAACAGATGACGAATAGTGCGCACGATACCGTGAATAGCATGGCAGGCGGAGCGCATTATGCCGCCGCTGCTATCTCGCATAAAGGTGAACAGTTGCACAATCTGCAACAACAACTGACGAAAAATACCCGAAGCCAAGTGCGTAGTCACCCGTTGATGGCAATAGGTATTGCGCTAGCCGGTGGTGTGTTACTAAGCTGGTGGTTTAGCCGCAGCAGCCGGCGGGATGAAAGCTAAGTGTTCAGGTATTAACGTTGCAAGACACCCGCTTCGGCGGGTTTTTTTGATCTACAGTTGATGAGTTTCAGGTTACAGCTGGCAAAGCAAAGCTGTTTAGCTAAGGTGTGCCCTGTACTAAAGCCTGTCGACGTGCTTTCATGTCGGCACTTTGCGGTACGGGTTCTCCAAGCAAATTACGATAATCATCCTGCCCCAGCTGATAACAGTCGCATGACATCGTTAGCAGCATCTCGCGGTTAAGAATGGTGATAACACCACGGCGATAACTAATTGCTTGTTGTTGCTGCATGTTGCCGGCTGCGATGGTGATACCGCTGCGACGAACACCCAGCATATCGGCCAGAAATTTGTGGGTCAGATAGAAGCTGCTGCTATGGGCTCTGTCATGGCTCATTAGCAACCAGCGCGCCAGCCTTGGCCCCACCTGATGAAAATGGGCGCAGGCGGCACTTTGCGCCAGCTGGGTAAGTTGGACAAATAAGTATTGTTGTAATATATGTTGTAAATGTGGGCAGTGCAGTAAGAATTGCCTCAGATCGGCCATCGTAATTCGCCAGGCGGTACCTTTGCCCTGCACCATCGCCTGCATAGGTGTGAAATTAACCCCCAGCGCCATTGTGGCACCTAGCATACCTTCGTTACCTATTAACCCCAGTTCAAGAGGTTTATGACCTTTCAGGTTGGTTAATAATGAAATAAAGCCACTTAGCGGAAAATACACAAACCGGTAGTGCTGACGCGCTTCACTCAGGATATCAGCAAACTGCAGCTCAACCACTTCACAATATTGCAGCAAGTTTCGCCGGTCGGTATCGCTAAGCATATTCAGCAAATGGTTCGTAATCAGTGGCACTTCTGCATTAGACATTAAGAGAATCCCGGCACGGAGATTTACCAATATGGTGCAAAGCAGGTGCGGTGCTGCCTTGAACTGTCAGCATACGGGCAGCTATAACAGAAGTCTGTGCGTTGTGACACTGATGCCCTAAGTAATACAAATAGTTAACAGATAATGCGTTTTGAATTTGGCGGATTAAAAACCGCAGAGATACATAATTGTGCAAGTGATTGGTTGTGTTAATTAAACCAGTGTGTGTGCCAGCGTACATACTGCGTTTCAATAGCACGGTACAGTACAGTTATTTAGACCGTTAACAGGACACTATTATGTCAGACGAATCTGAGCATGCTGAGAATAGCAACCTTGCAGACATGATATTTCAACTTAATTACCATGCGCAGAGCGCTGAGCTGGTGCATCTTCGCTGTGAATTTATCCTGCAGCGGACGCTCTGGGAGAAAAAGCAGCACAAATTGCGGCTTACCAATCAACAGTTATCGTTGGCGTTGCAGCAGGCCAATGTTAATAGTCAGGTGGATCCGTTAACCCAAACGCTAAACCGCTGTGCGATGCAAGAGCGGATAGGCTATGCTCTGAGCGTGGCAAAACGGCAAAAAAGTCAGATTGCGTTGTTATTTATCGATTTAAATAACTTTAAGCCGGTTAATGATCAATATGGCCATGAGGCGGGTGATAGGGTGCTGCAACAGGTGGGTGAGCGGCTAAAAGCAGCAGTGCGTGATAGTGATGCAGTCAGCCGGCATGGCGGTGACGAGTTTTTATTGCTGCTGACAGATCTAAAAAACTATGCGGATATCAGCGCCTTCATCGACAAATTACAGTGCCTGCTGGCGGAGCCTTACCAGCTGACTAACATTCACGTCTGGCTATCAGCCAGCATTGGCATTTCAGTATTTCCGCGGGATGCCACTACCACTACCGGACTGATTGGCTTCGCTGATGCCGCTATGTATCGTGCCAAACCGCAAAGCAAAATTCGTCACGGTTAACACCTTATCTGTGCAACATTATTTGTTGCCCGTCACTTTATTACGGGGTAACAGCCGATCTGTTTCTTTTTTCACCACGGCGTAACATTCGCAGCTTAGCTGCTCCAGTTTAACGCGGTTACTAACATGAATTCTGCCACGGCTGTAATCAATTACCCCCATTTTTTGTAAGTGGCCTGCTGCCTCTGTAACGCCTTCCCGGCGAACCCCCAACATATTAGCAATCAGCTCCTGGGTCATTAACAGATGACTATCTTTCAACCTGTCCAGCGACAGCAATAACCAGCGGCACAACTGCTGTTCTATACTATGATGCCGGTTGCATACAGCCGTTTGCGCCATTTGCGTGATGAGCGCCTGTGAATATCTCAGCATAAGCATAAGCAATTCGCCGTGGCGGTTAAATTCGTCTTTCATTCGCTGGCCCGATAAACGGTAAGCGTAGCCGGCACTTTGCACTATAGCTCTGCTGGTGGTGCTTTCTCCGCCCATAAACAGCGCCACCCCTACCAGCCCCTCAAAACCCACCACGGAAATTTCAGCCGACGAGCCGTTTTCCATCACGTACAGTAGCGACACGATGCAATCGGTAGGGAAATACACATAGCGCAGCACATCACCGGATTCGTACAACACTTTACCTAATGGCATCTCAACCAGTTCCAGATGAGGCAATAGTCGTTGCAACACTTCCTCAGACAGCTCACTCAGTAAATGATTTTCTGTCGGTTTATGTTGTCGTTCAATACTAGGCTTACTTGAAGCAGATTCAGACATGGCATTTCCTTATTTGTCTGGGTTGGGGATTGGCACAGTATAGTTGAATAAGTTGTTAACTCTGTGCGCAACCGAACATATAGCGGAGTTAAACTGGAAAGTAGTGCCATCTGTGTGCCAGCGCACATACAGATGAAGAATGACAGGATATAGTGATGCTCTTTGGACAATTAACAGGGATATGTGATGTTAGAAACGATTATTGTACTGCTGCTTATTTTATGGGCGCTTGGTCTGGTGTCGTCATACACTATGGGTGGTTTTATCCACATTCTGCTGGTTGTCGCAGTGGTAGTGGTAGCTATCCGATTAATCAGGGGCCGCAGGATTTAAACATCGCAACCAGGAGCTGGATATGCAACATAAAGCGGGTGCTATCAGCACTATTTATTGTGAAATACCGGCAACTGATAATATTCGGGTCATACCCAGGCGCAGTTACAGTGAACTAGAGCATGCCTTGAAATGTGCAGAGCAACATGCTGAGCGCACTTTGGTTGAGCTGCTTGCTTTGCAGCAACAGCAGCAACTGGCCGGATACAAGGATACTGCGGATAAATCAGATATGCAGCGTCAGCTGCAATTTATGATAAAGCAAAGCCAGCGTCAGGATAAAAGCTTTGCTTTACTGGTCGTAGAGCTCGATCATTATCAGCAAATACTGACGCAATATGGAGTAGAGACTGCCCGGCAGGTTGTCGAGTTAGGCCTGGAGCGTATAACCAGTGTTATTCGTGATTGTGATAGCATCAGTCATCAGGGTGAAGGCCGGTTTTTACTGCTGGTTACCGATGTAACGCGCATTTACGATGTCGTGTTGGTTTCTGAAAAGCTGATGCAGAAACTGGCATTACTCAATGGTATATGTCCGCAGCCACTGGGTATAGAAGTGAGCATTGGTATCAGCCGTTTTCCGCAAGACGGTAGCAAGGCGGTATTGCTGGTTGAAAAAGCCGCCGCAGCGATGCGTCATGCACAGCGCCGCGGCGGTAATCAGTTTTCGTTATTACCTTAGTAAAATTATAAATACTGCTTTAAAAAGGCCAGATAGGCTTTTTGTGCTTTAATTCTGTTACTCTTTTTCAAAAAGCCGTGGCCTTCATCATCAAATAACACATATTCTACCGGCACATTATTGGCGCGAATGGCCGCAACCATTTCATCGCTTTCCACCTGCAGTACCCGCGGGTCGTTGGCGCCTTGTACCACCAGCACCGGCTTTTGCACCTTGTCACCATGAAATACCGGTGAAATAAGACGCAGCCGTTCACCGTCTACTGCCGGATCGCCCAGCTCAGCATACAATGATTCGCGAAAGGACTCCCACCACGGTGGAATGCTCTCCAGCGTGCGTACCCAGTTAGTTACCCCGAAGATATTTATGCCGGCTTTAAATTCGTCAGTAAACGCCATGGCGGCCATGGTCAGGTAGCCACCGTAACTGCCACCGATAACGCCAATACGATCACCGGCGACCCAATCGAGCTGTTGCAGGTATTTTTTGCCGTATACAATATCCTGTAAGTCATCTTCGCCATGGCGCAAATCATCCAGGTGATAAAAGGTTTTACCGTAACCCGACGAGCCACGGTTATTCACTGATAAAATGGCGTAACCATGGTTAACTAAATGCTGGATCATCGGGCTGTAGCCGGTACGCGACTGGCCACCCGGGCCACCGTGGATCCAAATCAGCGCCGGGACCTTCGCATTCGAATTGGCCTGGTGCGGTTTATACAGCAGTGCTGGTATGGTTAAATCGTCAAAGCTGTTAAAGCGGACCACTTCACTTTGCACCAGATGTTGCTCGTTGATGCTACTGTCCAGCGCCTGGGTTAAGCGCTGGGCTTCTGGACTGCCCAC
Organism: Arsukibacterium sp.; assembly: GCF_041616895.1. Classification (GTDB taxonomy): domain Bacteria; phylum Pseudomonadota; class Gammaproteobacteria; order Enterobacterales; family Alteromonadaceae; genus Alishewanella. The sequence goes on along the minus strand of NZ_JBFJPY010000050.1, from coordinate 10,995 downwards.
TTGCCAGACATATAAATTTGACGGGCTGTTGTCCGCATTTAAATAAAAGCTCATATATTTACTGTCATCAGAAAACGACACGCTACGTAAGTCACCGGCCGGTAGCGTGGGTAATTTCAGTGCTTTACCGTCATTAAGGTTGGTAATATTAATAACCGTCGAGGCATCGGCGTTAACCCCCTGTACCCGGTACTGTTTGTCTTCACTGAAATAAATAAAACTGATATCCCAGTCGGCCTGGCTATATGTCGACGTAGTACCGGTTTGCAGGTTGTAACTGTAAGCAGCAACAAACTCACCGCTACCATTAGCACCAAACAGCAGTGCATTGTTGTCAGGGGTAAAACCATAAACCTGATGCGAAACATTACCCTGGTGTTCAGTAATCAATACCGGGTTAGGGCTATCACTGCTCAGGTCAACCAGAAATAAATTATTGTCGGCGTTAGTACGCTCTTTGCTCAGAGCCAGATAACGACCATCCTTACTAATGTCGTTGATACTGTAACCATCGTCATTCTGATAGATCAGCTTGCGGCCGTAGTCTTGACTGTTGTAGTGATACAGGTCGAAAAAACGCGGGTCGCGCTCATTGCTGGTGATAAAAAAACTACCATCATCGTGCCAGCCGGCAAAAGACGCTTTAAGTTTGTCACCTGGGGTCAGATCCCGCACCGTGCCATCTACCTCGCGCAGATAAACATGGTTTAATTCGTTACCGCCCTGATCAGCGGTATACAACAGCCGGTCATCATTCGGAAACCAGCTGATCGGAAATGCCGGATCAGTGGTTGATTGCGTTAAGGGTTGCCAGTTTTTGCCATCGAGACTTACCCGGTACAGGTTAAATACTCCCGTTTCATCCGAGGCTACCAGCATGGCGCTGTTATCGTGATTAATATCATTACCAAAATACGTTTTGGTCGCAAAAAATTGTTCAGCGCTGTACTGCGGGATACTGGCTGAACTGCTTTGCTCAGCAGGTGGCGCGGGTTCAGGATTTTTTCCACATCCTGATAACAACACACCGGTGACCAGTGCTGCCAGCACAAAAGAATAGCGAGTTAACATACAGGTTCCTTATTTTGATAGTAAGCCATCACGACTGCCTTCCCTGTGATGGCGGTTGGGTATAACTATATATTAATTATCAATTGCTTAATCTAAAAACTTTTTTACATACCAGCAGCTGGCATGAATGGTTAAATCCTGGGCTCTGGCCCAGGCCAGGCCGTGGCGCACCAATTTTTCGGCCAGACCCTGACCTCGCAGCTCTGGTGGCACAAAGGTATTGGTAAAATTGATGGTGTTACCTGCCAATTGATAATCCAGTTGCGCCTGCTCACCGTCGCCCGCCAGCACAAATCGCTGATGCCACGCCTGATGAATAATCTCGTCACTTGCCATGCCTACTCTTCCTCCAGCCAGGGGGTTTGCGGTAACAAATTTAGGTGACTAACATAGCGCGCCAGATTAAAACTTTGCTGATGCTCTATCACATCCACCATCTCGGGCGCCAATGCACAGGCTATCAGGCCAATGGCATCATCGTAGCTGCTGCCGGTCATCCGAAGCCGCATTAGTGTCGCTTTTACTTCAGCGGGGTAGTTGTCAGCCAGTTGGTTTTCAACCACTTCAAACAGCATGGCCTGATCGACTTGTTCTTCCTGCATGGTGCACCCTTGTTGTTGTTGATCAGCGCCGTCAAACTGTTGCTGCATCCTGTATTTGCTTAGGCTAAGCTAGCCAGAAATAAATAACAATAAGCAGTGTAGACTATGCAAGCGCAGCAACAAGGTTGGCAAGGCCGGCTGCAGGCTCTGGGGCCCGGTATTTTAATGGCAACGGCCGCGATTGGCGGTTCCCATCTGGTGGCGTCTACTCAGGCCGGCGCGCTATTTGGCTGGCAACTTATCTGGCTGATACTATTAGTAAATATTCTGAAGTATCCGTTTTTCCGATTTGGTGTGCAATACACTCTGGAACACAACGAAAGCTTATTGCAGGGCTATCAGCGCAAAGGCAGAGCCTATTTTTATAGTTTTATCGGTTTAAATATTATTGCTGCAGTGGTCAATACCGCAGGGGTGCTGTTGCTTACGGCCAGCCTGCTGCATTATGCACTGCCCTGGCCAGTGAGTGTACCGCTGCTGTGCACGCTTATTCTGACATTGTGCTTGGCGATTTTATTGCTGGGCCATTACCGGGCGTTAGATAAGGTAGCCAAGCTGATTATGCTGCTGCTTACCATCACAACCGTCGCCGCAGCCATCATTGCTGCCAGCAACGGTGCCAGCGCACCCGCGGATTTTGTTGGCCCCTCACCCTGGCAACTGGCGATGCTGGGCTTTCTGGTGGCATTAATGGGCTGGATGCCTGCGCCAATTGAAATCTCTGCTATCAGCTCCTTGTGGCTGAAGGCGAAGTTGCGCCAGCAATCGATTAGCCGGGCGCAAGGCCTGTTTGATTTTAACCTGGGTTATTGGCTAACGGCGGCGCTAGCACTGGTATTTGTCAGTTTAGGCGCGCTGGTGCAATATGGCTCAGAGCAGGATATTGCCCTGGCTGGTGCCGCCTTTGCCCAGCAATTAATTGGCATGTACGCCAGTACGATGGGCGATTGGGCCCGGCCATTGGTGGCGCTAATTGCATTTTTGTGTATGTTTGGCACCACCATTACCGTATTAGATGGCTATGCCCGCACCTTAAATGAGTCGTTTACTTTGCTGGGCTGGCAGCAGCCTGCTAACCACCACAGCCTGAATATCTGGTTGCTGCTGCAAGCGGCCAGTGGCATGGCGCTCATTTTGTTTTTCAGTGCCGCACTGGGGCCGTTATTAACCTTTGCCATGACGCTGGCATTTTTAACCACCCCGGTATTTGCCTGGCTAAATTACAATCTTATGGCAAGCAGCACGGTTGCAGGCATAAGTTGGCCGTTAAAATGGTTAAGTAGGTTGGGTTTGGTTTATCTCAGCGGTTTTGCAATACTCTATTTATTCTGGTTTGCCGGCCTGTTTTAAGCTAATGGGATAAAAGATGGGTCCAAATTATATTTTTCTAATACGGCAAGCCAGGCCGGGTCATTTTTCATCTGGGAAATGATGCTATTTAGCTCGGCACCGAGATGCGGGGCGTTGCTGCTATACATCAGGCGCCGGATAATATGTTCATGAGGCTTTTCAGCAACATAATAAAGCGCCGGGTTCTCGCCGCCATGTCTTATTTTATAATGCAATGTTGATTGGCTGATAACGGTAAAGTCGCCGCGGCCAAGCCGCAACATATCCAGCACGTTTTCTTCATGCAGGGTATCAAACCGAATTAAACTACTGTTTTTTTCAGCCTGCTCCAGCCCGATATAGCGATATCCCTGCACGCCGATAAAGGTTTTACCAGACACATTGTTCAGGTCGTTTTTAATAAAGGGATTGGTTGCTAACGACACAAAAATATCGTTTTCCTGCAGTATGCCCTGGGTAAACTGCACCTTATCGCCGAGTTGTTTAAACCATACCGGCTGCACCCCAATAACGACGTGACCAAAAGACTGTTGCAGCATCGCATCAATGCGACGTCGTGGCATAAACTCGGTTCTGAACGAAAACTGCTTACTATAGCGATTAAGATAGTTAGCCAAATCGAAATACAAACCTTGCTGTTGATTGGCATCAACAATATAGGGCGCTTTAAAGTGATAGGTAAGTAGCAACACTTCCTGCTTTGGCTTAGCCAGCAGGGGTAAACTGCAAAGCAGACAAAACATTAAAACAACGTACAGACAGCGATAAGTTGGCATAGTCTCAATGTTGATAAAGGCTGATAGCGTTAGCTTAGCCCAGTAATACCACTGAAACCAGTTAAACGTTGTTCAGCTAGATCACTGCAATTGCTTATGGGGCTGCAACAAACATCAGACTACGCTTTCTCAGCGAAGTCTGAGTCTGTCCCGACATTACATTTACGTTATTTAATGTAGTTAACTATAGTGCCAGAGTTTTTTCACCGCGGGCAATACCCGACACACCGCTGCGTACCACTTCCAAAATAGCTGTGCCACTTAACGCCTGAATAAAGGCATCCAGTTTGTCGCTGGTGCCGACTAACTGCACGGTATAAGTGCTGGCAGTGACATCGATGATCTGGCCACGGAAAATATCAGCGCAGCGTTTTACTTCATCGCGCGCCGCGCCACTGGCTTTTACTTTGATTAGCATAAGCTCGCGCTCAAGATGCGCCGACTCATTTAAATCAGTAAGCTTTACCACTTCAATCAGCTTGTGTAACTGCTTGGTAATTTGCTCAATGACCTGATCGTTACCATGGGTTACCAAGGTCAGGCGCGATAGGGTAGCATCTTCAGTGGGCGCGACAGTAAGCGAGTCAATGTTGTAGCCGCGCTGGGCAAATAAGCCGACTAAGCGGGCTAAGGCGCCAGATTCGTTTTCCAGCAGCACAGAAATAATATGTCGCATGTTAAGTCCTCTCTGTTTTGCTTAAAAACATTTCATTCATGGCGCCACCGGGAATTTGCATCGGATACACGTGCTCTTTCGGGTCAATATGAATGTCGAGGAATACCAGCTGATCTTTCAGGGCAAAGGCCCGTTCCAGCGCTGGAATAAGCTGCTCAGGTTCGGTTACCCGGATGCCAACATGGCCATAGGCTTCCGCCAGTTTGACAAAGTCGGGTAGCGAATCCATATACGAGCTGGCATAACGTGATTCATAGTTCATATCCTGCCATTGCTTCACCATACCTAAATAGCCATTATTCAGGTTGATGATTTTTACCCCCAGACCATATTGTTTGCAGGTCGACAACTCCTGAATGTTCATCTGAATTGAGCCCTCGCCGGTAACACATACCACATCAGCATCGGGATAATTCAGTTTAACCCCCATCGCCGCCGGCAAGCCAAAGCCCATGGTGCCGAGGCCGCCGGAGTTAATCCAGCGGTTGGGTTTATTAAAACCATAATATTGCGCGGCATACATCTGGTGCTGCCCTACATCGCTGCAAACAAAAGCATTGCCTTTGGTAATTTTGCTAACTTGTTCAATTACATATTGTGGTTTCAGTAAGGGGGTATCGCTGTCGTAACGGCCACCGTGCACGGTGCGCCAGTCATCAACTTGCTGCCACCATTTTTTCAATGCAGCACTATCCAGTTTCTTCTTCTTTTGCTGTAATAATTCCAGCATTTCAGTTAGTACCGGCTTTACCAGGCCTACGATTGGAATATGCGCATTGATGGTTTTACTGATACTGGCCGGGTCGATATCAATATGAATAATAGTGGCATCGGGGCAGAATTTTTTCGTGTTGTTGGTTACCCGGTCATCAAACCTGGCACCGACTGCCAGAATGAGATCGGCGTGATGCATGGTCTGATTCGCTTCATAGCTGCCATGCATGCCCAGCATACCAATAAATTGCTTATCGCTGGCCGGGTAACAGCCCAGACCCATCAACGTATTAGTTACCGGCAAGTTAAGCAGCTGTGCCAGTTCGGTAAGCTCATTAGAGGCGCCGCCCATAATGACCCCACCACCGGCATACAGTATCGGCTTTTTAGCGGCTAGCAGTGCAGTAACCGCTTTTTTAATCTGGCCACTGTGGCCTTTTAATTTGGGCTGATACGAGCGCAGTTTCACTTCGCTCGGGTAGTGATAAGGAAACGTCTGGCTTGGGATGGTCATATCTTTCGGGATATCAATCACCACTGGGCCAGGCCGGCCACTTTGCGCAATATAAAAGGCTTTTTTGATAATGGCCGGAATATCCTCAGGCCGGCGCACCGACATATTGTGCTTACAAATAGGCCGGGAAATGCCCAGCATATCGGTTTCCTGAAAGGCATCGTCACCAATTAAGTGGCTCATTACCTGGCCGGTTAACACCACCATCGGTATCGAATCCATATAGGCGGTAGCAATACCCGTCACCGCATTGGTGGCACCCGGGCCCGAGGTCACTAAGACCGCGCCGGCTTTACCGCTGGCCCTGGCATACGCATCTGCCATATGGGTGGCAGCCTGCTCGTGGCGTACCAATACATGTTTAACTTTGGTTTGTTGAAATAAGGCATCGTAGATATGCAGCACAGCGCCACCCGGATAGCCATAAAGGTACTCTACCCCTTCATCGGCCAGCGCCCGGATAACCATGGCGGCACCCGATAACATCTCGGTTTGTTTAGATTGGCTTGTCATGGTGTTGTCTCATAGTTTTTTAGCAAAAAGCGTAAAGCCAACGCCGAAAACTCAGCATTAGCTTAATAATCTGCAGTACGCGCATGGGTACTGCCTGTTTGCTACGGGGACGGGTTGTTAACTATGGCGTTCTTGTTGTCGCTTCTTAAGAAGTCATATTATCTGAACGCTCTTATAATCTACGGGATGTTAATGCCAATGTCGATGGTTTTTTCGAATTTGCGCCATAGCGCTCAGTGCTTGTAAAATAGCGCATCCGGCCACATAGTTAGGCTAATATGGCGAAATACAGGACCTGTAAGTTATGCAAAGCCCCATTGTAGAAGTCACGCTCCAAAATGCCCGTGAAGTGCTGGAGCAATCAAACACGCAACTGGTACTGTTTCAGTTTCACTCAGCACGCAGTGAGGGTTGTCAGCAATTAACCCCCATTTTAAAGAAAATCGTCCAACAGTACCCCAAGCAATTATTGCTGGCCCGGGTAGATTGTGATCAGCAGCAGGACTTAGCCATGCAGTTCGGGGTACAGTCATTGCCCACCGTGATGCTGATTAAAGATGGCCGGCCGGTAGATGGCTTTGCCGGCGTTGAGACCGAACAAGCAATTCTGGCCCGCTTACAGCCTTATTTACCTAAGCCGGAAGATGAACTGATCGCTCAGGCTCAGCAATTTCTGGCCGAGCAAAATCCGGCGGAGGCCTATTCATTATTCAAACAAGCGCTGGACTTAGCGCCACAGCGGGCGGAATTGAAAGTATGGCTGGCTGATACCGCGGTGAGCCTGGGCCAGCTGCCACAGGCACAAACCTTGCTATCTGAGGTGAAACTTGCTGATCAGGACAGCGTTTACAAAGCCGTGGTGGCGAAACTGGAACTGGCAATGGAAGCGGCCGACACCCCGGAAATTCGCGCGCTGGAGCAGCAGCTGGCAGCTAACCCTGATGAAAACAGCATTAAGGAGCAGTTGGCAGTGCAGTATCAGGCAGCGCAGCGCAGTGAAGAAGCCCTGGCGCTGTTGCTGGGGATTTTGCAGCAGGACCTGAACTACGGTGACAGTAAAAAACTGTTTCTGGATATTCTGGCCGCCCTGCCAAAAGGTGATACTGTTGCCAGCCATTACCGGCGCAAATTATACAGTTTGCTGTACTAGTGACAAATTCCACTACGTTGCAACAGGCTTTTGCCGCTTGCAGCGCGGTGCTGCAGCAAAACCGGCAGTACTGGCAGCTGGTGCCTTTCGCCTGCCAGCAATTACCCTGGGATAACCCGGCGTTAGCAGCAAAACTGTTGGCCCTGCCAGAGCACGATTTAGCCAGCATTGACCAGAGCCCAGCTTTACAGCAACAGCATTTTGGCGAGCTGTTTAGCGGCCTGTTTCAGCTGGAATATCATTTAGACGCCGCTGTTAGCATGTTAGCCGCGGGCGAATTAAAACCCGTGCCCTTTTGGCTGGCAAATGGTATCGGCGGGCGCAAAATGGCCCAAATTACTGCTTTTTCAGGTCAGATACCGGCCAGCAATTTGCCACTGCTTGAATGGTGCGCTGGCAAGGGCCATTTGGGCCGCCTGCTTGCCTGGCAGTTTCAGCGGCCGGTAACCAGTATTGAATGGCAACAGCAGCTTTGTGCCGATGGCAGCGCGCTGGCCAGTCAGTTTGATATCCCACAACGTTTTGTCCATGCCGATGTACTTACGCCACAAGGCAGCGCAGTATTAGCGCCACAGCAACAGGTGGTGGCACTGCATGCCTGTGGCCAGTTACATATTGAGCTGCTGCGCCAGGCTACCCGCAAAGGTTGCCAACAAGTGCATCTGGTGCCCTGTTGTTATCATTTAATTGCGGAACAGTATTATCAGCCGTTGTCGGCGTTGGCCCAGCAGGATGATTTAACGCTTAACCAGCATGATTTAAAGCTTGCCGTGCAGGGGCAGGTTACCGCCGGCGCCCGCATTGCTAAGCTGCGTCATACTGAAGTGCAATGGCGGCTGGCTTATCAGGCACTGCGCGCCGCGCTGACCGGTGATAATCGCTACCGGCCGTTATCGTCGGTTGGCAAGCATTGGTTCAGCGCTGACTTCGCCGATTTTGCCCGTTGGGCAGCAGATCAACATCAGCTTACCCTGCCAGCAGCGCCTGACTGGCAACGCTATTTAGCGATAGGGGCTGAGCATGCTGCGCTGGTAACTCGGATTGAGTTGGTCCGGCACCTGTTTCGCCGACCGCTGGAGCTTTGGCTGGTGCTGGATCGCGCGTTATACTTGCAGCAGCATGGGTATCAGGTGCAGATGCAGGCGTTTTGCGACTATCAGGTTACCCCGCGCAATCTGCTACTGCAGGCTATACGTCAGAACTGATTCCAGCTGCGCTCTGGCATAAGGTCCAGTAGTTAGGGTGACAGCAACACGCTGCTGGTACTACTTTGTTTTTCCTGCTGATAAAACGCCTGTATTTTCCTATCTTTCGCCAGCCAACGCTGATTTAACCAGAGCTGGAAGCGCTCCTTAAAGGCAGTATCATTAAAATAGTCACCAATCACCTGCTCATCTATTGCAAGCACGTCAGCCTGAATAACGATCCGTTTTAGCCTACCCATTAACATGTCCAGTGCTACATGCTGCTGATTATCCGGGTAAATTAACGTAAGATCTAAAATCGCATTAAACTGCTCACCCATGCTTGCCAGGGTAAAGGCAATACCACCGGCTTTAGGGGGCAATAAGTATTGAAACGGGCTGTTTTTAGCCAGACGCTTTTGCTCGGTACAACGGCTACCTTCGACAAAATTAATAATAGTTGTTGGCACGGTTAAAAACTTGGCACAGGATTTACGGGTCGTTTCAATATCTTTGCCTTTGAGATGTGGCCGCTTTGCCAGCGTGGCCGCACTATAGCGTTTCATATAGGGCATATCCAGTGCCCAGCAGCCAGTTCCTAAAAAAGGTATCCATTTTAACTGATCTTTTAAAAAGAACTTGGGCTCGGGAATAAGCTTATGGGCAAAACCGCTAACAACCGGAATATCCAGCCAGCTTTTATGGTTGCTGATCAGCAAATACCAACTTTCCCGATCCAGTGCCTGCTGGCCGCTTATTTGCCAGTCAACATCATTGAATAAGTTAATAATGCCGGTGTTTACCACGGTCCAGCCACGAAAGCAGCCTCGGCCAGCCATCGCCAGCAACCGGTGGATGGTTTTAAATGGCAACAACAGTTTCAGGATGCCCATTGGGGTAACCACGATACCCCAAAACGCCAGGTTTAGCGCAAAACAGCTGAAACTGAACGGTAGTAATAACCAACCCGGTAAAAAACTTAACATCAGCTAACTCCTTTTTCTGCCAATGCGGCCAACTCCCGATCTTTTTGCTGCCATAGCTGGTTAACCCATTGCTGGAAGTGCTCGCGGTAGACCGGGTCGTTATAGTCGCCAATCAACTCACTGCTAATCGGTAGCACATTAATGTTGACTGTTATATCACGAACTTTACCCGAAATATAATCCCAGAAGCTGGGGATCCCTTGCGGGTAATAAATAGTCACATTGAGCATTTTGTGCAGCTGATTACCCATGGCGCCGAGTACAAACGCCACGCCACCCGCTTTTGGTTTTAACAAGTGGCTAAAGGGAGATTGTTGCAGGCCGTGTTTTGCCTGGGTAAAGCGGGTGCCTTCGACGAAATTCATAATAGTCGTGGGTTTAAACTGAAACTTAAGACAGGCTTTGCGGGTGGTTTCAATATCTTTGCCTTGCAAATGAGGATTTTTCTGCAGAAAGTTTTTGCTATATCGTTTCATAAACGGAAAATCGAGCGCCCACCAGCAAATGCCCAGCAGCGGCACATAAATCAGCTCTTTTTTCAGAAAGAATTTTATAAACGGAATTTTGCGGTTAAAAATATTCTGTAGCACCAGAATATCAGCCCATGACTGATGGTTTGCCAGCAGCAGATACCAGTCTTTGCGGGATAACTGCTCGAGCCCCTGCACATTCCAGCGAATGCGGGTAAATAAACGGGTGGTAAAGTTGTTAACACTGATCCATGCCACTGCACAGGCATCCAGCAAATAAGTCATCCAGCTTTGCCAGCGGGTAATAGGTGGCAATTTCAGTATGGCCAGCAGTGTTACCGGTACAAACCAGAATAAAGTATTAAAGAAATAGAGTAATACTGATATCACGCCGACAACGGGCTTTGGCAGAAAAGAAAACATAGCGCACCTGATTATTTATACCCGTCCTACCTGCATCGTAAAGTTGTTTGGGTAATGTGCTGCCGATGTGGGCAGCAGTAAATAAGCCTAAGACAAACAGAGCAGCTCTGGGCTGCTCTGTACTTGTCCGATCAGTGGCTATTCTAACTTAATCTTCGAAATAGGTATAACCATAAACACCGGATTTCAATTCATCCAGTAAGGCCTCTTTCTGCTCGCCACTCATGTCCAGCTTAGCCAATTGATTGCTATAGGAGGTCAGTAGTTTAGTGGCGTCAAACTGCACATAACGCAGCACGTCTGCAACCGTGTCGCCTTTAATAATGTTGGTCAGTTTGTAACCGCCATCTTCCGTCAGTTCAACATGTACCGAGTCGGTGTCACCAAACAGGTTATGCAAGTCACCGAGAATTTCCTGATAGGCGCCTACCATAAACATGCCCAGTAAATATTGTTCATCTTCTTTATATACCGGCAGCGGCAGGCTGGACTCGATGCCATTGCCATCGGCATAGCTTTTTAACTGGCCATCAGAGTCGCAGGTAATATCCTGAATAATCGCCCGG
>NZ_JBFJPY010000049.1:0-25492 GCF_041616895.1 Arsukibacterium sp. | reverse complement strand
TCGCTGCACAGTGGTATTGAATATCAGCATATTGTTTACTTGTTGGATCGATGCAGCACGGCAGCTACTATAGAAATATGAAAAGATTAAGAACGAGCTTACTTGAGGTGTCACGTTTATGCCGTTAGAAAAAATTATGCATGTTGAAGACGATGAGTCCATCCGCACTGTGGCAGAAATTGCATTGACTGATGTGGCCGGCTTTGAGTTGTTAAGCTGTGATAGTGGTCAGAGTGCACTGGCTCAGGCAGCAGATTTTGCACCGCAGCTTATTTTGCTGGATGTGATGATGCCGCAAATGGATGGCTTGCAGACCCTTGCTGCATTACGGCAGCTGCCGGCAACAAAACATACTCCCGTGGTATTTATGACGGCAAAAATTCAGCAGAGTGAAAAACAGCAATATCTGGATGCCGGTGCCATTGCGGTTATTGATAAACCCTTTGACCCAATGCAACTAGGGGAAACCCTGCATCAGTTATATAATCAACAATCTGGCCTTACAGACTGAAGGTAAAATAACTAAGTCATCCTTGGGCTAAGCTTCAGGTTGCAGTTAATTGGTTTGGAAACACGTGGCTGCTTTTTACTAAATGGTGAGATCTGGAACTAATATGCAACAGCCGCAAATACCTGAATATGAAAAAGAACGATTGGCGGCGCTGCTGGATACCGCGTTACTTGATACCGTTGCTGAGACCCGGTTCGATAGGTTAACCCAGCTGGTGCAGCAATGCCTTGATACCGAGATTGTGCTTATTTCACTAATTGATAGCAAACGGCAATGGTTTAAATCCCGCCAGGGGCTTGATGTGTGTGAAACTGGCCGTGATATCTCTTTTTGCGGCCATGCTATTCTCGATAGCAGTATTTTTGAAATATCCGACGCCAGTATCGATCCACGTTTTGCTGATAATCCTCTGGTGACTCAGGCACCCCATATCCGGTTTTACGCCGGCGCTCCCTTGACGATTAATAAGCAACGTATTGGTACCTTATGTATTATCGATAGTACGTCGCGGCAACTGACCTCAAAAGAACGCCTGATCCTGCGAAATTTTGCTGATGCGATTGAGCAGGAAATTGCTGATAGATTACAAGAACAAGCACATCAGAGACTAGTGGCCAGTGAACTGATGTATCGTTCTGTGTTAGAAGGTACCCGAATTGGTACCTGGCAATGGAATATTCAAACCGGGGATACGGTATTTAACGAGCGCTGGGCCCAAATCGTCGGATATACCCTTGATGAATTAGCACCGGTATCGATAGCGACCTGGCTGGACTTTGCTCATCCGGATGATTTAGCGGATTCGGGCAAGCTACTAGAGCAACATTTTGCCGGTAAGTTACCCTTCTACGATTCTAAATGCAGGATGAAGCATAAAAATGGCCACTGGGTTTGGGTGCATGACCGCGGCAGAGTGGTTAGCTGGACTGAGGACGGTAAGCCGCTGATGATGTACGGTACTCATGCGGATATTACTGAGCAAAAAATGGCGGAGTTGGAGCTCAAAGCCAGTCGTGACCAGTTTGAAAATTTATTGGCAAATATTCCGGGTATGGTTTATCAGTATCAGCAATGGCCTGATGGTAAAGCTGCTTTTCCTTACACGAGCGATAATATTAAAAATATCTACGGCGTAACACCAGAGCAGGTTAAGCAGGATTCAACATTCCTCTTTGATAAAATTCATCAGGATGACCTGGAAGGTCTGGCCCAAAGTATAGATAACTCGGTGCAGAATTTATCGCTTTGGCAGCATCAGTACCGGGTTTGCCAGGATAATAAGCCGCCTATTTGGCTGTCTGGTCGTGGCACACCAGAGCGGATGGTTGATGGCAGTACACTGTGGCACGGATACATTGAAGACATCACTGACATCAAGCTGCATTACCTCGAACTTGAGCGCGTAAACAAGGCTTTAAAAATAACTCAGCAACGACTTGATACCGCAAGTGAAAATGCGCTGATTGGTTTCTGGCAGGCATCGCTTAAAACGGGCGAGCTGTGGTGGTCGCCGGTTATTTACCAGATATTTGGTTTTAGTGAAACGGTGACCCCCAGCGTTGACTTGTTCAAAAGTACCTTACACCCGCAAGATGCAGAGCGAGTTTTTAGAAGCGAGCAGAGTGCGCTGGAAACTGGAGTGCACGATGTGGTGCACAGAATTATCAGGCCGGATGGTACTATTCGTTGGGTACATGAACTTGCCAAAATGTTGCCGCCACAGGAAAATCCAGAGCTTATTATGGTCGGTTCGGTGCAGGATGTGACCGAGAGAATGCAGCTGCAACAAATGAAAGATCAGTTTGTTTCTACGGTCAGTCATGAACTACGAACACCGCTAACGGCAATAAGTGGCGCTCTCAGTTTATTGTTGTCAGGTCATCTGGCTGAATTTGATCCTAAAGTAAGTAAGTTACTGCAAATTGCTCAGGGCAATACTAATCGCTTACAGCACTTGATTAATGATTTGCTCGACATTGAAAAACTGACGGCTGGCAAAGTTAAACTAGATATGGAAGCCTTATTACTTAAGCCGCAACTTGAATTGGCCCTGAGTAATTTGCAACCGTTCGCGTTGGAGTACCAGGTAACGTTGGTATTTCAATTCAGTTTGAATGAACTGCAAATCGTGGCCGATAGCCAGCGTTTACAGCAGGTACTGGCAAATTTACTGTCAAATGCCATTAAATTTTCGGGACCAGGTAAAACGGTAACTCTGTCTGCAGCAATAAACCAGCACAACGTTAGGGTATCGGTGCAGGATCAGGGCCCGGGTATCCCGCCGGAGTTTCAACCTCGTTTATTCGAGCGGTTTGCCCAAGCGGATGGCTCCAGCCGTCGCGACAAAGGTGGTACCGGTTTGGGGCTGGCCATCAGTAAAGGTTTACTGGCGCAAATGAATGGTCAGATTGGTTTTGATACACAGAAAGAAGTTGGTACCACTTTTTACTTTGAGTTGCCGTGGGTGTCCGCTACTATCAGTGACAGCGGTGAGCAGTAAGCCCTCTGGCGGGCGTTACGCTTGGCTTGCAGTAAGATGAAATAAAGCGTAAGGCGGCATTTAAATGAGTAGCAGCAAGAGTAAAATTGATTTGTCATCTGCGTTTTCCGCCTTGCGGCTGAGGTTTGAACAAACGCTACCGGAGCGGGCCGCAAATTTGCAGGTTATTCTGGCTGTTGCCGACACGGAAGCTGCCGCGCTACTACCCTCGATTATTAATGAAGCGCATAAACTGGCTGGTGCTTGTGGCACTTTTGGCTTTGCTACCCTGGGTAGTCTGGCCCGGCAGATAGAGCAGTTAGCGGTAGCTGTTCAAGGCAAAAGCGCTGCAGAACAGCTGTTTTCATTATCACAATTAAAGCATTTGTTACTGGAATTCGACGTTGCTGTAAGTACGGCATTGCAGTCAGGTCAGCAAGAATCTGGTAGCAGCATAGTGTCGATGGCTGAAAACTCCAGTATCTGGTTACTGCTTGATAATCAAAACTTAATTGCTGAGCTTACCGGGCAATTGCAAGCCTTTGGCCATAACGTTACCTTGTTTTCAGATTTTGACAGTTGTTTAAGGCAGTTGCAGCAAACGGCACCCGCGGTCCTTTTTGCCGATACTGAGCTTAAGCAGGGAGGCTCGTTGTTTCAGCAGAAGCTGTTGCTGGAGTCAATGGTCAAACGCCATGCGCGCCTGCTGGTTTATTCTACCACTGATAGTTTTGAGCTGCGGATTAAAGCCGCCGAGTATCGGGCTGCCGCTTTTTTTATTTCGCCGCTGAATATACCTGATATGGTAACGTCTATTGGCGAAATGCTGGAAGATAGCGTTGGTAAAACCGGTCGGGTTTTTATTGTTGAAGACGATAAGTTGCTGGCTGAGCATTATGCATTGGTGCTAAACAGTATGGGGGTCGAAACCCAAATTGTCGGTCGGATCCGCAATATTATCGACGAACTAACCCGGTTTCAGCCTGATCTGATCCTTATGGATATGTATATGCCAGAGTTTTCCGGCGCCGAAGTGGCTGGGCTTATCCGCCAGTACAAGTCTTTAAAACGGCTGCCGATTGTTTTTCTATCGTCTGAAACCAATAAAACATTACAAATAAAAGCAATGGCGCATGGCGCCGATGACTTTATTACCAAGCCTATAGATGATATTCAACTGGCCCAGGCAATAAAAGTGCGGTTGGCGCGTAGTTTACAAATTAAAAATCTGATTGAGAAAGACAGCTTAACCGCACTGATTAAACACAGTGCCATTAAAGAAGCCGCTGAACTGGAATACGAGCGCAGCGAGCGAAGTCAAAAGCCAATGAGCATCGTGATGCTGGATATTGACCATTTTAAAAAGGTTAATGACAACTATGGTCATGCGGTAGGTGATCTGGTGATTACGTCACTGGCAACCCTTTTGCGCAAGCGGATCCGTAAAACAGACCGGGCCGGGCGCTACGGTGGTGAGGAGTTTATGCTGGTATTACCAGAGTGTCCGCCAGAGCAAGCGAGAATGCTGGCCAGTCAGTTATTAAAAGCTTTCTCTACTTTACAATTTAACATTAATGATCGGCCGTTTTCCTGCACCTTTTCGGCTGGTATCGCTGCGGCGCCTGCCGGTAATATTACTAGTGCAGCAGAATTAATAAACGCTGCTGATAACGCCTTGTACCGGGCAAAGCGTGCAGGTCGTAATCAGATAGCTTAATTATTTTAGCCGTTTCAGGCTAACCGCCGCTGATTCTAAATTTTTTTAACTAATAACCTTGAATCGATCAGGGCTAATCCCCACTAATCAGTCAACGCAATTTTTAATTGTTCAGATTATAAGTGGAGAGCAGTTATGGGTAGAATAATCGGTATTGACTTGGGTACAACCAATTCATGTGTTGCTGTGTTAGATGGCGACAAACCTCGGGTATTAGAGAACGCGGAAGGCACACGTACCACGCCTTCAATTATTGCATATGCTGAAGATGGTGAAGTATTAGTGGGGCAGCCGGCAAAACGTCAGGCGGTTACCAACCCTAAAAACACGCTTTATGCGATTAAGCGTTTAATTGGTCGTCGCTTTGAAGACGAAGAAGTGCAACGCGACATCAAAATTATGCCGTTTAAAATTGTTAAAGCGGATAATGGTGATGCTTGGGTTGAAGTAAAAGACAAAAAGCTTGCAGCACCGCAAATTTCAGCTGAAGTGCTGAAAAAAATGAAGAAAACCGCTGAAGATTTCTTAGGTGAACCGGTAACTGCGGCAGTAATTACCGTACCAGCCTACTTTAACGATGCACAGCGTCAGGCAACCAAAGATGCTGGTCGCATTGCCGGTTTAGACGTAAAGCGGATTATCAACGAGCCAACTGCGGCGGCGCTGGCTTATGGTATGGATAAGAAAAAAGGCGACACCAAGATTGCAGTGTACGACTTGGGCGGTGGTACTTTCGATATCTCTATTATTGAAATTGACGATGTTGACGGCGAGCAAACCTTTGAAGTGTTATCTACCAATGGTGACACCCACTTAGGTGGTGAAGACTTCGATAACCGGGTGATTAACTATCTGGTAGAAGAGTTCAAGAAAGAGCAGGGCATGGACCTGCGTAACGACTCTTTAGCGATGCAACGTGTTAAAGAAGCCGCTGAAAAAGCGAAGATTGAACTGTCATCAGCATCGCAAACTGAAGTAAACCTGCCTTATATCACTGCAGATGCTTCTGGCCCGAAACACTTAAATATTAAAGTAACCCGCGCCAAGCTGGAATCGTTGGTAGAAGACCTGGTGCAGCGCACCTTAGAGCCGCTGAAAAAAGCTTTAGCTGATGCTGATTTAAGCGTAAGCGAAATAAACGAAATCATCCTGGTGGGTGGTCAGACCCGGATGCCTAAGGTACAGGAAGCGGTAACTGCTTTCTTTGGCAAAGAGCCGCGCAAGGACGTTAACCCGGATGAAGCGGTAGCTGTGGGTGCAGCGATTCAGGGTGCGGTATTATCTGGTGATGTTAAAGACGTACTGTTGCTTGACGTGACACCGTTATCGCTGGGTATTGAAACCATGGGTAGCGTGATGACTGCGCTGATTGAGAAAAACACGACTATCCCGACCAAAAAGTCGCAGGTGTTCTCAACCGCAGATGACAATCAGGCGGCGGTAACCATTCACGTTTTGCAGGGCGAGCGTAAGCGCGCTACGGATAATAAATCGCTGGGCCAGTTCAACTTGGAAGGTATTCGTCCGGGACGTCGCGGCGAGCCACAAATTGAAGTAACCTTCGATTTGGATGCGGATGGTATCTTACACGTCTCAGCTAAAGACAAAGACACTGGTAAAGAGCAGAAGATCACCATTAAGTCGTCTTCAGGTTTATCGGAAGATGAAATTGCAGCCATGGTACGTGATGCTGAAGCACACGCTGAAGAAGATAAAAAGTTTGAAGAGCTGGTGCAAACCCGGAACCAGGCTGATGCGATGGTACATGCTACCCGTAAGCAGCTGGAAGAAGCGGGTGACAGTTTAGCCAGTGATGACAAAGCTGCTATTGAAACGGCAATCAGCGAATTGGAAACTGCCCTTAAAGGCAGCGATAAGGCAGCGATTGATGCCAAATCGCAAGCACTAATCCAGGCTTCACAAAAGCTGATGGAAGCGGCCCAGGCTAAAGCCCAACAGGGCGGCGCCGATGCCGGCCAGCAGCAATCTGCTGGTGCTGACGATGTTGTTGACGCCGAGTTTGAAGAAGTAAAAGACGACAACAAATAATATGGGCCCGGGCTGCAATTTATTGCAGCCCTTTGACTAAGAAGTAAGCACTGAATTTATGTCAAAGCGTGACTACTATGAAGTATTGGGTGTCGCTAAAGGCGCCGATGATAAAGACATCAAAAAGGCTTATAAACGCCTCGCTATGAAATTTCACCCTGATCGTACCCAGGGCGATAAGGGCATGGAAGAGAAGTTTAAAGAAGTTCAGGAAGCCTATGAGGTTTTATCAGACGAGCAAAAACGCGCTGCCTACGATCGTTTTGGCCATGCCGGGGTAGATCCTAACCGCGGCGGCGGCGGCTTTGGTGGTGCCGGTGCCGGTGCCGGAGACTTTGGCGATATTTTTGGCGACGTGTTCGGCGACATTTTTGGTGGCGGCGGTCGTCGCGGTCAATCCCGGGCGCAACGCGGTTCAGATTTACGGTATAACCTTGAGCTGAATCTGGAAGAAGCGGTTAAAGGTAAGTCGGTAGATATTAAAGTACCGACTTACGTTAATTGCGACAGCTGTGATGGTTCTGGTGCTAAAAAAGGCACTTCTGCCAAAGGATGTCCGACTTGCCACGGTGCGGGTCAGGTCACCATGCGTCAGGGTTTCTTTGCGGTGCAGCAAACCTGTCCAACCTGTAATGGTCGCGGTAAGATTATTCCGGAGCCCTGTACTAAATGTCATGGCGAAGGCCGGGTAGAGAAAACCAAAACATTATCGGTTAAGATTCCTGCAGGCGTTGATACCGGCGATCGTATTCGCTTAACCGGCGAAGGCGAAGCAGGTATGCACGGTGCACCGGCTGGTGATTTGTACGTTCAGGTAAACGTTAAAGCGCACCCTATTTTCCAACGCGATGGTAATAACTTATATTGCGATGTGCCACTGAGTTTTGCTACCGCAGCACTTGGCGGTGAAATTGCTGTGCCAACACTGGATGGCAGAATTAAACTGAAAATACCGGCTGAGACCCAAACTGAAAAAATGTTCCGTTTGCGTGGCAAAGGGGTGCAGTCAGTGCGGGGTGGTGGTGTTGGCGATTTGGTTTGCAAGGTGGTGATTGAAACACCGGTTAACCTTAGCGACAAACAGAAAGAGTTGCTGCGACAACTGGAAGACTCTATGGGTGGTGAAGGTGAAGCCAAACATCGACCAAAATCAAAAGGGTTTTTTGATGGTGTAAAAAAATTCTTCGATGATTTAACCGGTTAACGAAACATAAAACCACCTACGGGTGGTTTTTTTTTCAACTGCCGATACAATTAACAACATGGGTACACTGGGTGGCCATCCATTAATAAGGATTTTGATATGTTAAAGAAGTTTTCACTCGCTGCGCTAGCTGCTCTGGTTGTGATGTCATGCGCACAGTCTCCAACGGGTCGTAATCAGATTATGCTGTTTGATAGCAAGCAGTTGAATACGATGGGGGCGCAAACTTTTGAAACAATGAAGGCAGAAACGCCGATCAGCAAGGATGCCAGAACCAATGAATACGTGCAGTGTATTGCCAGTGCATTGTTGCGGGTAACACCGGATGAGTACCTGACTAATCCCTGGGAAGTAGTAGTATTTGATAGTGAGCAGGTTAATGCCTTTGCTCTGCCTGGCGGTAAAATAGGGGTCTATACCGGTTTGCTGAAAGTTGCCGAAAATCAGGAGCAATTGGCTGCAGTTATCGGCCATGAAATAGCCCATGTTATCGCCAGCCATAGCAACGAACGTTTATCTACCAATCAGTTTTTACAGTCAGCTCTGGCCCTTGGTGATGCCGGTACTAAAGCATACGGGGTGCAGTATCAGCAGGAGATTATGGCAGCGCTTGGCTTAGGGGCGCAATTAGGTGTAACCTTACCCTTTAGCCGTACCCATGAAACGGAAGCCGATGTAATCGGTCTGGATTTGATGGCTAAAGCAGGCTTTGAGCCGCGTCAGGCGGTAAATTTGTGGCAGAATATGGCTGCGGCCAGCAGTAATAATACGCCACAGTTTCTATCCAGCCATCCTATTCCAGAAAACAGGATAGCCGAGCTGCGTTCAAGAATGCCTGAAGCGATGACAACATTTAATGAGCGGAAGAAGACGGGGCGTTTACCAGCCTGTAAGCGCTAAGCGTTTGTTAAACCAGTAGTTGGCGTCAGTATACTTTACAAATTTTGCAAGTTTAGACTGCGGTTTTTAAAGTAAAGTGCTTATGATCAACGAATTGCAGCTCTGGTTTAAATTTTGCATTGACCAAGGTAATGTTCAGCGTAATGCTGAAAACGGAACAAGGGTGATAAGTCTATGGACAATAAGGATATCAAAGCAACGAGTGGTCGCCGTAAGTTTTTAGTGCGGGCGGGCATGGGATCGTTGCCAGTGCTAATGGCCCTAAAAAGCAAAGGCGCTTGGGGCTACAGCACTCAAAACTGTAACCTGAGCGCCAGCATGTCAAAAATGCAATCGGTGCAGGCGGAGCAGTTTGAGACTTGTATCGGCGGTTTCAGATCCCATGGTTCAGGTAAGCAATACTTTAAAACCAATTCCGGCAACGAACAGTTCGGTTACTTTTTATCTACGCATAGCAATTTTCATTCAAAAACCACTGAAACTTATGTTTTTGGCGCTGTCAGTATTAACGAAAATACCACTTTTAGGGATATTTTTGGCGGTGGTGACACAACTAAACTAAAAAATGCGTTAGAAGGTGGTGGTCCATCACTACGACGAAACATCACCAGCCTGTTTTTGCATGCTATGTTTTACAAAAATATGGGCATGTTTCCTGAGCCAGAGGTTGTGGTCAGTTCATATAATAATGCAGTTCTGCTGGGCAGAACGGCCGAATTGGAAGCGATTTTAGAACTGTACATTGACGGCGAATAATGTCTCAGCCTGTTATCTCGTCAGAATATGCTGCCTGGTTAAGTCAAGCCAGGCAGTTGCAGGTTAAGCAGCAACATCTTGTCCGCGTTAGTTTTTCTGCAGATAATACTACTGTCAGTTTTGACAATATCAGTTATGCTACTGCCAAAGTGATATCGGATCAGTCTACTGAGCAGGAGTAAGCTTGCCGCTTTTTTCGCTACATTCGCCGCCTTTCTCAGTACGTATTGCCACTGACAGCCCTACGTTATTTAATGACTTATCGTTATTATACCCGCAGGAACTGCTGTGCCCATCGGTTCGTGCAGCACATATTTACGATTTTCATATTGATTTTAAACGCCATTTTAGCGGTAAAAGCCGGCCATATCATTTTCGTACCGGTAGCGAGCATTTTCGGATGGCTGATGCCAATCAGCTGATCCCAACCTTTGAGTGGGGCCTGAACTGGTGTGTATCCGCTTATCAGCAGCAATACCTTGCCATTCATGCTGCCGTGCTGGAAAAAAATGGCCTGGCGTTGATTATGCCGGCGCCGCCAGGTAGCGGCAAAAGCACCCTGTGTGCATTACTGATGCTAAGGGGCTGGCGCCTGCTGTCTGATGAAATGTGCCTGATCGATCCAGTCAATGGTCTGCTGCAACCCTATGTTAGACCCGTGAGCTTAAAAAATGCGTCCATAGATGTTGTTAAGCAATATCAACCCGGGATAAAGATATTTCATCGCACTCCCGATACTGAGAAAGGCACAGTAGCTTATTTACGGCCGTCGGATAGCAGCTGGCAGCATGCCAATGTCTGTGCAAAACCTGCCTGGATTGTTTTTCCTGCCTATCAGGCCGCGGCAGAGCCAGTTGCGTTATTTACCATGCCCAAAGCCGATACCTTGCTTTATCTGGCACAAAACAGCTTTAACTATGCGGTATTTGCTGCTGAAGGTTTTAGCTTGTTAAGTCAGCTGGTAGAAAACACCGTAAGTTACCGTTTGGAATACAGCGACACTGAGCAAATGCTGGAATGTTTGGAGCAACTACTGTGTTAGTTCCGTTGCCAATAGCGTGTTTCAGAGACCCAGAGACCTTTGCGGCAAACGCCACTGCTCCATGCTGGACAGATCTACTGCAACAAGCCCGTAGTCTGGGTTTGACGGCGCAGTTGCATGCATTATTTGCACGGCATCAGTTGTTACAATCGTTACCCGAAACCGTACAAAAGCACTTCGCCTGGGGCTGGCGCTATTATCAGAAACAGCGAGGCAGTTTATTTTACGAGTTGATGCAGCTTGAACCTTGCCTGGGGCGGGCCGATTATCCTTGCGTTCTGTTAAAAGGTGCTGCCTATCAGGCGCTTGGACTGACGGTCAGTGAAGGCCGGTTGTATTCTGACATTGATTTGCTGGTAAGACGGCCACAATTGAGCGACTGCAAAGACAGGTTATTCTTTGCGGGCTTTTTCGAACCGGCTATTTCTGCGTACGATAAACATTTTTATCTTGAGTTATCGCACGAAAACCCGCCGCTTTATCATGTAAAGCGGGGTACTGCGCTTGATCTGCATTTTGCGTTATTTCCGTTGGCTGGCCACAAGAAGCTGGAAACAGAATTCGTGTTTGCCAGTGCCAGCAAAATAGCGGGTTCGTCTTTGCAGGTTCCCAGCCTGAGTTATTTATATATTCACGCAGCAATTCATTTTTTCTGGCAGGAAGAGCAGCATAAATTAGTAAAAGATCTGATCGATTTGGATTTGCTTTATGGCCAACTGGCAGAGCAGAATTTATTACTACAGCTGCTTGATGACGCTGAGCAGTTTGGTGCTCTGGAGCCGACGGTTAATACGCTGCTGTTAGTACAGAGTTTATTTAAGCGCGCGTTACCAGCAGAGGTTACTGCACTACTGACTAACAGCCCTTACCGACGTGATGTGGCGCGGATGTTAGTCTTATGGCAATTAGGCAGTGGCCCCCGTGCCAGCCTGGCGGGTGCACTGTGGTATTTGCGGGGGTATCACCATAAAATGCACTGGCGCGCATTGCTACACCACATCTGGGTTAAAGGTAAATTGGCCTGGCAGCAGCGCCATAAGCCTGGTTAACCAGGCTGGTTTTGACTGGTGATGTCATTGGTTTGATTTACACTTTTTGTTCAACCCACTTCGCCTGCAACGTGATCCGTTTTACGAATTAATATGATGCTACTGGCGACCAGCAGTAAAATTAAACAATAATAACTGTGCGTGACCACCTGCCAGGGGGAAATACCAAAGCTGGCGCCCAGCAATAATGCCTGGGCACCATAAGGCACTAAGCCCTGACTGATACAGGCAAAAATATCCAGCAAACTGGCACTGCGCCGGGGGGGAATGTGATGCTGCTGGGCCAGGTTTTTGGCAACATCACCGGTTAACACAATAGCGACCGTATTGTTGGCAATACACAGGTTGCTGCTAAAGGCCAATGCGGCTATGGCCAGCTGCTGCGCTTTGCTTCCTGCCAGTTTCAGCTTGCCTGTAATATATTGAATTTTCGCTGAAATCCAGCTAAGCCCGCCTTGTTGTTTAATAAATTCACTTAACCCACTGACCAACATCGCCAGCAGGAAAATTTCCTGTACGCTGGCAAAGCCCGTGGCAATATCCTTTCCCAGGCCAGCAAGCTGGTAGTCAGCAAATATACTGCCCTGAACTGCGGCGAGAATAATGCCAAGCACCAACACCACGAATACATTTAAACCCAGCACCGCCAATACCAGGATGGTGGCGTAAGGCAGGACACCGGTCCAGTTGAAATCTGTTGCACTGATCGGTGCGGTAGTACGGGTTAGCAGCGTGTAAAGCAGTAAGGTCAACACGGCAGCCGGTAAGGCGATCTTGATATTCTCTTTAAACTTATCCGCCATTCTGGCGCCCTGAGTGCGTGTAGAGGCGATTGTCGTATCGGAGATAATCGATAAGTTATCGCCGAACATCGCACCACTAAGTAGCACTCCTGCCACCAGTGCATTGTCCAGATTGGCCTGAGTTGCCAGACCTGCCGCTATGGGAGCAAGCGCGCCGATGGTACCCATGGAAGTACCCATTGCGGTGGATATCAGTGCTGCGATAATGAACAAGCCAGGCAATAGCCATTCTGCTGGCACAACACTCAGCCCTGCATTAACGGCAGCGTCAACGCCACCGGTTGCTGTTGCCACACTGGCAAAGGCACCCGCCAAAAGGTAAATCAGACACATAGTGATAATATTCTGATTGCCAGCGCCTTTTATCAGCACGTCGATCGATTGTTGCAGTGGCGCACGATGCAGCCAGATAGCCAGCATAATTGCCGGGATGATCGCGACATGGCCAGGCAGCTGATAAAATGCATAGTCAATTTGTTGTGCCTGAAAATACAAACCACTGCCTAAAAACAGCAATACAAACAGTCCCAACGGGATAAGCGAGCGTTTGGCACCAGGCGGGTTTAGCGGATTAACCATGATTTACCTCATCAAAAACGGCTGCGAACTATATAGATGGCCAGACGTCTTGTCAATATTTGCAGGAACTGCTGGTATCAGGTGACTAACTTAGGGTATTTTGATGAAAAAACCTACCGTTTTCAGTGCTGCGAAAGCCTGGCTACCGTCAAATAGAGTATTGTAATGTCAGAGCAAAAAATTATAAAAAGCCGTCGGTTTCTGCCCTTTTTTCTGACACAGGCACTCGGAGCCTTTAACGATAACGTTTTTAAGAATTCACTGATGTTGCTGCTGGCGTTCACTGCTGCCGGTGTCCTGCCCTGGAGCACCGATGTCAGTATGAACCTGGCAGCGGGGTTATTTATTCTGCCTTTCTTACTCTTTTCTGCAACCGCAGGCACCTTGGCTGACAGCATGTGTAAAACCAGACTGGTTAGGGTGCTGAAACTGACTGAAATAATCTTAATGCTGCTGGCCGCTGCCGCATTTTATTTGCAGCAATATTTATTATTACTGGGTTTACTGTTTTTAATGGGAACGCAATCTGCCTTTTTCGGGCCAGCGAAATACGCCATATTGCCGCAGTTATTAAATGATAAAGAGCTGTTGGCCGGTAATGCCTGGGTAGAAATGGGAACTTTTATTGCCATTTTGCTGGGTACTATTGTCGGTGGGTTATTGGTTGGTGTGCCTTACGCGTCGCTATGGATTGGTGGTTTGCTGATCTTATTTGCGGCGCTTGGATATATTGCAAGCAGAGCAGTACCGGAGGTTGGTCAGGTTGATAAGGCGGAGCGTTTTCAGTTCGCGCCACTTAAGCAAACCTTGCAGACCATTAAAATAAGCTATGCCAACCGCACACTGTATTTGTCTATTATGGCCATCAGCTGGTTCTGGTTCTTAGGTGCCAGTTACTTGACCCAATTTCCTAACTTTACCAAAACTGTGCTGGGTGGCGACAATACAGTAGTCACAGCGTTGCTGGTGGCGTTCTCAGTAGGGGTGGGCCTGGGATCAATGCTCTGTGAACGGTTATCGGACAATCGGGTTGAACTGGGTATGGTGCCGCTGGGGTCTATTGGTTTAACGATATTTGGTTGCAGTTTATATTTCAGTGCTCCGCCGCTTATCTCAGCAGAGTTACTTGGCCTTGGGGCGTTTTTAAACAGCGGCTATGGCTGGTGGGTATTGATAAACTTAACCTTGATTGGGGTGTCGGGCGGCCTGTTTATTGTACCGTTGTATGCCTTACTGCAAAAGCGGGCTGAGCCTGCTCAACGTGCCAGAATGATCGCCGCTAATAACATTTTTAATGCCCTGTTTATGGTAGTGAGCGCCATCGCCGGTATTGTCTTTCTGGCAGTACTTGGCTTGACCATCCCAGAATACTTTTTAATTCTGGCCATAATGAATGCCGTAGTGGCATGCTACGTGTATAACCAGGTGCCGGAATTCGCGCTGCGGTTTGTGATTTATTTACTGAGTCATACTCTGTACCGGGTTAAAAGCCAGGGCCTGGACCATATTCCCGAAGAAGGCGCGGCGGTGTTGGTGGCCAATCATGTCAGCTATGTTGATGCCATGCTGATTGCCGGCGCGGTGCGCCGCCCAGTAAGGTTTGTGATGGAAAAAGCCATTTATGACTTGCCAGTGGCGAATTGGTTATTCCGTGCAGCCCGCACTATTCCAATCTGCAGTAAACAAAAAGATGAACAGGTATACGAGGCTGCCTTTGCTGCCATTCGCCGTGAATTGGCAGAAGGCAATCTGGTGTGTATTTTCCCGGAAGGCCGCCTGACCAAAACCGGCGAGATTGATCCGTTCCGGCCAGGGATTGAGCGGATAATTGCCGAAAGCCCGGTGCCAGTAGTACCTATGGCACTGCAGGGACTATGGGGCTCGTTTTTTAGTCATCATGGTAAGGGCGCGTTTAAACTAAAAGGCCGCTGGTGGTCAAAGGTGCAGTTAGTTGCCAGTGAAGCACTGCCTGCGTCGAAAGTAACCGCTGCTGAATTAGAGCAACAGGTACGGAATCTAAGAGGCGACAAGGTTTAAAAGTCCGTATGGGCTACTTAAACGCGCAGACCAATAGCCAGTTGACAACCCGATCAACTGGCTTTTTCGTTAACTCACCTTAACAATACCTAGTATCGCTTGAACAAATTATTTTTGCCCTCATAACGTATCGACATCTGTGTTTCAGCAGCGGCTTATTATGGAGTAATACATGCTAAATTTTTCCTATCAAAACCCCACCCGAATTATCTTTGGTAAAGACCAGCTGAAGCAGCTTGCTAAACTTATTCCTGCAGGCAGCAAAGTATTGTTGTTGTACGGGGGCGGCTCTGTTAAACATAACGGCGTTTATGACCAGGTTGTAGCAGCGCTTGATGGTTTTGACTGGCAAGAATTCAGCGGCATTGAGCCGAACCCCAGTTTTGAAACCCTGATGAAGGCCGCAGATTTAGTCCGTGAGCAAAAAATTGATTTTTTGCTGCCAGTTGGCGGTGGCAGTGTTATCGACGGCGCGAAGTTTGTCGCCGCTGCGGCGGTATACCCGGGCGATGCCTGGGATATATTGGCCAACGGCGGTAAGGTAGAGGGAGCCGTAGCACTTGGCTGTGTACTGACGTTGCCAGCTACCGGCACCGAAAGCAACGGCAACTCGGTGGTTACCCGCTACGAAACCCAGCAAAAGCTGGCGTTTTCCAGCCCGCTGGTTTATCCACAATTTGCGGTGCTTGATCCAAGCTTTACTTTTTCATTGCCACCGCGACAAGTCGCCAACGGTGTGGTTGATGCTTTCGTGCATGTAATAGAGCAGTATTTAACCTATCCGGTAAATGCCCCGGTGCAGGATCGCTTTGCCGAAGGCTTGCTGCAAACCCTGATTGAAGAAGGCCCCAAGGCGCTTAGTCAGCCAGAGGATTACGATGTGCGGGCTAATATCATGTGGGCGGCCAGTTTGGCGCTGAACGGTTTGATAGGTCAGGGCGTGCCACAAGACTGGGCAACGCATATGATAGGTCATGAAATTACTGCGACCTATGGTTTAGATCACGCCCAGACCCTGGCTATTGTGTTACCCGCCCTGATGCAGCAGCAGCGTACCCAGAAACGTGAAAAGCTGCTGCAATTTGGCCAGCGGGTATGGCAGTTAAATCATCAGGATGAAGAGCGCTTAATAGACGACACCATAACGCACACCCGTGCTTTCTTTGAACAAATGGGCGTGCCAACCCGCCTGGCCGACTATGGCATTGCCGCCGATGCGGTAGATAAGCTGGTGGCAAAATTGGAAGCGAATGGTATGCTGAAGTTGGGCGAGCATAGCGATATTACCTTGGATGTGTCTCGGCAAATATTGCAAAAGGCTGTGTGATAGTCTGTTGATTAAAAGCAAGGTCGTAACATCTGCCGGGCTCGCCACAGCAACTATGAAAGGCGTCCTGCCTTCCAACCAAGGGCCAGCTAAAGCTGTTCAAATTCGTTCCCAACGAATTTGTCGCTTCCGCTGGCGCGTCCGCTCAGACACTCTGTGTCGACCCAACAGACGCCACGACCTTTCTTTTCGATAGGTCCATTCTTTTCAATGTCACTCAATTTAAGAAATAGCCATCTCAATGGCTATTTTCCTTTCTAGTGTTCCATACTTTTGTTTTAATAGTCGTTATCGTTATTTTTATCTGAGTATTGTATGCCTGCGATTGGAATTTTAGGAGCGAATGGCCGCATGGGTCGTGCCTTAATCACTGTTGCCAAAGAGCAGCAGCTTAACCTTGCTGCAGCCACGGTGCGGGCGGGTTCAAGCCTGATAGGTGTTGATGCCGGTGAGCTTGCCGGTTGCGGCAAGCTGGGGCTGGCACTGAGTGAAACCGGCGAAAACAGTATCAATAGTGCGGATATCTGGGTTGATTTCACCATGCCAGCGGCCATGCTGGCTCACCTTGAGCTTGCGGTAGCAGCGAAAAAAGCCATGATTATCGGTGTTACTGGCTTAACGGATAGCCAGTATGCCGCAGTGCAGCGCGCCAGTACCCATATTCCGATTGTCTGGGCACCAAATATGAGTGTGGGGGTTAACCTGCTGCTGCATTTGGTGCAAACGGCGGCACGAGTCATGGGGCAAACTGCTGATATCGAGATTATTGAAGCACATCACCGTTATAAAAAAGACGCGCCTTCCGGCACAGCCATGGCCATTGGTGCCAGCATCGCTAAAACGCTTGGCCGTGATTTAAGCGACGTGGCGGTATATGGCCGTGAGGGCATTACCGGCGAGCGGGCGCAACAGACTATTGGCTTTGCCACGGTGCGGGGCGGCGATATTATTGGCGATCACACCGCACTTTTTGCAGATTTAGGCGAAAGACTGGAAATAAGCCACAAAGCATCTAGTCGTAATACCTTTGCCCAAGGCGCGCTGCGCGCTGCTTTGTGGTTGCAAAATAAACAGCCGGGACTTTATTCTATGCAGCAAGTGCTGGGATTGGTAGACTTAACATAAGCTTTTGAGCAACTAAGCATAAAAATGAGTTAAAGCAGGTATTTTTGTAAAAATGCAAAATAGCCATAGCCAAAAGCATGCTTATCGCCTAAAATAATCAGGTTTGCCCGGTCACTTGCCCGGTCGAATACGAAGTTTAGAATTTTGGGTCAAAACGGGTTGTAAAACACAGTAAGTTTTCGCCCGTTTTTTGCTGTTTGGAGGTTATTTTGACTAAGTCCGCCCTGCTCGTACTGGAAGACGGCACCGTATTTCACGGTACAGCCATTGGCGCTGAAGGAGTTTCTGTAGGTGAGGTGGTGTTTAACACCTCGATGACCGGGTATCAGGAAATATTAACTGATCCCTCATACGCAGAGCAGATAGTAACACTCACGTACCCACATATTGGCAACACCGGTACCAATAGTGAAGACGAAGAATCCGGCCAGGTTTGGGCCAAAGGCCTGATTATCCGTGATCTTCCGCTGTTAGCCAGTAACTTTCGTAATCAACTCTCTCTTAGTCAATACCTGTCACAACATAATATCCTCGGTATCGCCGATATCGACACCCGTAAGTTAACCCGCATTTTGCGCGAAAAAGGTGCGCAAAACGGCTGTATTCTGGCCGGCGACAACCTTGACCAGGCTAAAGCACTGCAACTTGCTAAAGGTTTTGCTGGCCTTTCCGGAATGGATTTAGCCAAGGAAGTGAGCGTAAAGCAGCAATATCAGTGGACTGAAGGCAGCTGGGCTTTAGGTGAAGGCCATCGCGCTGGAGCAACAGAGCAATTTCATGTCGTTGCTTATGATTTTGGTGTTAAGCGCAATATTCTGCGGATGTTGGCTGACCGCGGCTGTAAGCTGACCGTAGTGCCGGCACAAACCCCGGCCAGCGACGTGCTGGCGCTGAAACCCGATGGTATTTTTCTGTCAAATGGTCCTGGCGACCCGGCACCTTGTGACTACGCCATCGCTGCGATTAAGCAATTTTTAGATACCGATATTCCGCTGTTTGGTATTTGTTTAGGCCATCAGTTACTGGCGCTGGCCAGCGGTGCCAAAACCTCAAAAATGAAGTTCGGTCACCACGGTGCCAACCACCCGGTGCAGAACCTTGCCAGTAAGAAAGTGTTGATCACCGCCCAGAACCACGGTTTTGCGGTAGATGAAGCGACTCTGCCGGCAAATTTACGGGCCACCCATAAATCGCTGTTTGATGGTTCACTGCAAGGTATTCACCGCACGGATAAGCCGGCATTTAGTTTTCAGGGTCACCCTGAAGCCAGCCCCGGCCCGCATGAAGCCTCTGAGCTGTTCGACCACTTTATTACGCTGATGCAACAGCATAAAGCCTAAGCAAACACGAATTACGGAGAGAGCGACCCCATGCCAAAACGTACCGACTTAAAAAGCATTCTGATTATTGGCGCCGGCCCTATCGTAATTGGCCAGGCCTGCGAATTTGACTACTCAGGCGCCCAGGCTTGTAAAGCCCTGCGCGAAGAAGGTTACCGGGTAATTCTGGTAAATTCGAACCCTGCCACCATTATGACCGATCCTGAAATGGCCGATGCCACTTACATCGAGCCTATTCATTGGCAGGTAGTGGAAAAAATTATTGAAAAAGAACGCCCTTGTGCGGTACTGCCCACCATGGGTGGCCAGACCGCACTAAATTGTGCGCTGGATTTAGAGCGGCACGGTGTGCTGGCCAAATATAACGTGGAAATGATCGGTGCCACTGCTGATGCTATCGACAAAGCAGAAGACCGTAGCCGCTTCGATAAAGCCATGCGTTCTATTGGTTTGGCCTGCCCGCGGGCCGGCTTTGCCCATTCAATGGAAGAAGCTTACCAGGTACTGGACGATATTGGTTTCCCTTGTATTATCCGGCCGTCTTTTACCATGGGTGGCTCGGGCGGCGGTATTGCTTATAACCGCGAAGAATT
The DNA here is from genome assembly GCF_041616895.1 of Arsukibacterium sp. Taxonomy (GTDB): domain Bacteria; phylum Pseudomonadota; class Gammaproteobacteria; order Enterobacterales; family Alteromonadaceae; genus Alishewanella. Next base: position 5,981 of record NZ_JBFJPY010000049.1, on the reverse strand, counting down.
TGAAGAAGTCTGTACCCGTGGTCTTGATCTATCGCCGACCAAAGAGCTGCTGATTGACGAGTCGTTAATTGGCTGGAAAGAATACGAAATGGAAGTGGTACGCGATAAAAACGATAACTGCATTATCGTTTGTGCCATTGAAAACTTTGACCCGATGGGGGTGCATACCGGTGACTCAATTACCGTAGCGCCAGCGCAAACCCTGACCGATAAAGAATACCAAATTATGCGTAATGCCTCTTTGGCAGTATTACGTGAAATTGGGGTGGAAACTGGCGGCTCAAACGTGCAGTTTGGTATTAACCCGGTAGATGGTCGGATGGTGATCATTGAAATGAACCCGCGGGTGTCGCGCTCTTCTGCCTTAGCGTCCAAAGCCACTGGTTTCCCAATTGCGAAAGTAGCTGCGAAACTGGCGGTAGGCTATACCCTGGACGAACTGGCCAATGACATTACCGGTGGTCGTACTCCGGCATCATTCGAACCCAGTATCGATTACGTTGTCACCAAGGTACCACGGTTTAACTTTGAAAAGTTTGCCGGTGCTAACGATCGCTTAACCACCCAGATGAAATCGGTCGGCGAAGTTATGGCCATTGGCCGTAACCAGCAAGAGTCGTTGCAAAAAGCCTTACGTGGTCTGGAAATTGGTGTTTCGGGCCTGGACCCGATTATTGACCTGAGTCAGCCGGAAGCAAAAGAAAAGCTTACCCGTGAACTGCGTGAGCCTGGCTCGCACCGCATTTGGTATATTGCTGACGCCTTCCGGTTTGGTATGAGCATGGACGAAATATTCGCCCTGACCAATATTGACCGCTGGTTTCTGGTGCAGATTGAAGATTTAGTTAAAGAAGAGCTGGCACTTGCCACTGATGGCTTTGCTGCCTTAGACGAAGCGCGTTTAAAGCGCTTAAAACGCAAAGGCTTTGCCGACAGCCGTATCGCAGCCGTGTTGGGGGTCAGTGAAAACGAAGTACGCAAAAAGCGTCATGGTTACAAGTTGCACCCGGTGTATAAACGGGTTGACACCTGCGCGGCAGAGTTTGCGTCAGATACAGCTTACATGTACAGCACATACGATGAAGAATGTGAAGCGGCGCCAACTAACCGCGATAAAATCATGATTATCGGCGGCGGCCCGAACCGGATTGGCCAGGGTATCGAGTTCGATTACTGCTGTGTACATGCCGCCCTGGCGCTGCGTGAAGATGGTTATGAAACCATTATGGTGAACTGCAACCCGGAAACCGTATCCACCGACTATGATACCTCTGACCGGCTGTACTTTGAGCCAATTACCTTAGAAGACGTACTGGAAATTGTCCGGATAGAGCAGCCCAAAGGCGTGATTGTGCAATATGGTGGCCAGACGCCGCTAAAATTAGCCCGGGCGTTAGAAGCGAACGGCGTGCCAATTATTGGCACTTCGCCCGATGCAATTGATCGCGCTGAAGATCGCGAGCGCTTTCAGCAAGCGGTTGAGCGCTTAGGCTTAAAGCAGCCACAAAATGCCACGGTAACCAGCTTAGAAGAAGCGTTGTCGCGGGCCCATGAAATTGGCTTTCCCATGGTGGTTCGTCCGTCTTACGTGCTAGGTGGCCGCGCTATGGAAATCGTCTATGACGACCAGGATTTACGCCGGTACATGACCGAAGCTGTTAGTGTGTCAAACGATTCGCCGGTATTGCTGGACAACTTCCTGGACGATGCCATTGAAGTAGATATCGACGCCATTTGTGATGGTACCGAGGTAATTATCGGCGGTATTATGGAGCACATTGAGCAAGCCGGCGTGCACTCAGGTGACTCGGCCTGTTCATTGCCGCCCCACAGTTTAAGCCCCGCCATTCAGGATGTAATGCGCGACCAGGTTAAAAAACTGGCGATGGAGCTGGGTGTAGTGGGCTTAATGAATACACAGTTTGCGGTAAAAGATAACGAAGTTTACCTAATTGAAGTGAACCCGCGTGCTGCCCGTACCGTGCCTTTTGTTTCTAAAGCCACAGGCGTAGCGGTTGCCAAAGTAGGGGCCCGCTGCATGGCGGGGCAAAGTTTGGCATCGCAAGGTATTACCAAAGAAATTATTCCGCCGTATTTCTCGGTGAAAGAAGTGGTTATCCCGTTTAATAAGTTCCCGGGTGTTGATCCTATTCTTGGCCCTGAGATGCGTTCTACCGGCGAAGTAATGGGCATTGGCGATACGTTTGAAGAGGCTTTTGCCAAAGGTGAGCTGGGATCGGGTACCGTGATCCCAACCGGTGGTCGTGCCTTGCTTTCGGTACGCGACAGCGATAAAGTGCGCGTTGTTGAGTTGGCCAAACGCATGGTAGAAATTGGTTTTGAGCTTGACGCTACTGGCGGCACTGCCAAAGCATTGGCTGCAGCAGGGGTGCCGTGTCGTACTGTTAATAAAGTATACGAAGGCCGGCCGCATATTCTGGACCGGATTAAAAACGGCGAATACAGCTATATTGTCAATACCACAGAAGGGCGCCAGGCGATTGAAGACTCTAAAGTTTTACGCCGTGGTGCACTGCAGCATAAAGCCAACTATACTACAACGCTAAATGCTGCATTTGCGACGTGTAAGGCAAATACAGCCAGTGCTTTTAATAACGTCAATTCTATTCAGGAATTACATAAGAGAGTGAACGGATGAGTCAAATCCCGATGACAATTCAGGGCGCAGAAGCATTGCGGGTTGAACTGCATGAGCTTAAATCGGTAAAACGGCCGGCGATTATTCAGGCTATTGCTGAAGCCCGTGCCCATGGTGATTTAAAGGAAAATGCTGAATATCATGCGGCCCGTGAGCAACAAGGGTTTTGCGAAGGCCGTATTCAGGATATTGAGGGTAAATTATCCAATGCCCAAATTATCGATATCAGCAAAATGCCGAATAACGGCAAAGTGATTTTCGGCGCGACGGTATCTATCCTAAACCTGGATACCGAAGAAGAAATGACCTACCGGATTGTGGGCGATGACGAAGCAGACATTAAAAACAATTTAATTTCTGTTAATTCACCGATTGCCCGCGGTTTAATCGGTAAAACTACCGATGATGTAGCAAACATTACTACCCCTAAAGGGGTGGTAGAGTTTGAGATAACAGACGTCAAATATATCTGATAGTTTTACGTCAAACGAAATAAAAACGCCAGGCTTGTCCTGGCGTTTTTATTAGCCCCAAAACCAGCGGCCACTGCGCATCAGACCAATAATTAATCCACTGTAGCCAGCCATGCCGCCACCGATCATGCCAACCCAGCACCAAACAAGGTTACGCTGGTAGCTTTTTTGACTTTGTGCATCTTGTTGTGCCTTAGCCTGTAACCGCGGTTTCATGCTTTGCCAAACAGCATATTGCAGGTAGCCCAGGCCGGCTAAAAACAGGCTAAAACACAGTACTGGTGCCACAGCACCGGCGGTATACTGATAGGCCAGAGTCAGTAAGATGCCGCTAAGCAATACCCAGCCAATGCTGATGTTGCGGTATTTAAGCAGTTGCTGGCGCTCGCATTGTGTCTCGGCGCGCTTCAGGGGTTGTTTCATGCCTAACATAACGCCAAGCACGCCGCCCAGCGCACCCAGCATAGCGCCACCAAACAGCCAGCTAAATTTGGCCAGGCCTGTACTATTGGCCGCCAGGGTACTGGCCGAAGCGGCAGCCACAGGCGGGCTGGCTAGCGTCAGCGCACTGCAAATGGCGCTGGTTAAGCCCAAACCCGGTGCTGTACTGAGGATCAGCTTGCCATATTTCGCCAGGATCTGATCTTTTAACAGTTCACGAACCCGCTGCAGTTTTTTCCGGACATTGCTTTCAGTTAAACCAAGCAGTTCAGCCACTTGCTGGCTATTTTGTTCTTCACGGTAAAACAGCAGCACGATTTCCCTGCTGTCGGCCGGCAACTGGCTGATAAAGTCTGCCATAATTAGGTTTTGCTGGTTTTTAGCTAAGTCGTGCTCCAGTTCAAACTCGCTTGCAAATTCTGCCATAGCCTGTTCTGCGTCATCGCCACGCTGGGTAATATTCACCTTGTTATCCCGCAAGTAGTTAAAAGCCCGATAGCGGGTGATCTGACGTACCCAGGGCAAAAAACTGGCTGGGTTTTGCAAGGTATTAAGTTGCTGCCAAATATGAATAAATACTTGCTGGGCAATGTCTTCACTGGCATCTAAATCTTTGACGATGGCCAGGGCGATACTGCTGACACTGCGCTGGCAGCGTGCAACCAGCCGCTCAAAGGCCCCGGTATCACCTTGCTTGGCGGCAGTGACATCCGGAATAAGCTGTTGTTCAATCATTGAGATACTCATGCGAATGTGTCCTGTCTCTTACTCTTCTAAGGCCTGGACGATGCGGGCGGTTAGCCAGTCTGGCTGGTCAAGCATAATAAAATGCCTTGAGTCGGCATTAAACTCAACATCGGCGTTAGCAATAGTAGCAACTTGCTGCTGATACAGGGCCTTTGCTGCAGCCCGGTCAGCGTCATTTAGCATGGCGCCAGTGGCACCGATTAACAGCACCTTGCTTTGAATTTTGTGCACCTCAGGGCGCAAGTCCGTGGTCAGTAGCTCATAAATCGCCTGACCTGCGGCTCTGGCATCGGAAGCGGTTGCCATATCCAGCACCTGTTGCTGATGTACCGTGCTTGTGGCCTGGATGAACAGCCCTTGCGCTGTCATAGCGGTTAATTGCGCATTCGTCATCTGCTGGTATTGCTGGCGTAAATAACTCGCCTGGCCCTGCATCATAGCCACGGTAGTGTCGTTGCTACGGGTAAATACCGGCGCCAGATACGGTAAGCCATCTACCGCGATAACAGTACCAACACTTGCCGGTGCTGAACTGGCCAGGCTAAACGCCATAAATGCGCCCAGGCTGTGACCGACTATAGCCGGTTGTTGTAGCTTGTTTTGGGTAATGTACTGCAGCAACTGTTGCTTTACTGTGGGCAGTAAATCGCCATCAATCGCCGGTGTGCCGGCAAAGCCGGCAATACTGATTAAATGCAGCTGATAATCGTCAGCCAGCGCTTCGGCAGTCGGCCGCCATACTCTGGCATCCGACATTAACCCTGGGATCATAATCACTGGTTTACCGCTACCGATTACCTCAACACTAAAGCTTTCAGCTGCTTTAGCACTAAAATTAGCAGCCAGCACGCCACCAACAATGGTTAGGGTAATGGCAAAGTGGCTCCAGAAGCCGGGATTTGTTTTAGCAGTGGTGGTTGCTTGCTTGTTAGTGTGCTTGTTCATGTTGCGACCTTAGTAAATTGTGAGTGACATTACTAAGTACCGGCAGCAGGTGCTGCTGTGACAAAAATATTTAAATATTTTTCTGGCAGGAAAATCTGGAGCGGGTGGCGGGAATCGAACCCGTGTCTAAAGCTTGGGAAGCTTTCATTCTGCCATTGAACTACACCCGCCAATAGCACTGCGCTAAATTAAATGCCACTAACGAGCCTGTCAATGGCTAGCGGTTACTGTTAACAATTATAATCTCACGATGCGTGTTGTATTTTACCAAGTTAGTTACCGCTAAGTCTCTGCGACAAAAAATTCTTGTTTTTTTTGTTCCTAATACGGTATTGTGGATAAAAAGCTTCAGGGACAAGAAGTGACAATTCAGCAAACCGCCCAATCAGTACTTAACCATTCACTGACAAACTGCTTACTACCTCTACACTGCGGCATATTTATGGCAGTTACTCACACCTGTGCTCATTATGTATTTGAAAAAGAAATTATTAATCTCATTGTGCTTGAATAGTGTACAGGTGTTTTTTGTACAGTGTTGTGAATTTAGGGAATAGATGTAGAGTGGTGATGTTGACAGCAAGGAATAGCAGCAATGATTGAAGCACAAGCTGGGAGCTACTTTGCTTACTGGGGAAAAGCCAAGAAAGACCCTGACCAAGCCGGGCCGGATTATCATTTGCTGGCTTATCATAGTTTGGATGTGGCGGCGGTGG
>NZ_JBFJPY010000048.1:0-25749 GCF_041616895.1 Arsukibacterium sp. | reverse complement strand
TGCCGTGGCGCTTTAACTTTGACAAATGAGTTGGTATTAAATGAAAGTGCAGGTGCGGTACGCTCTGCCCTGCTCCCTCACCGTTCAGCTGCATTAACACAACACCTTCCACACCAAGCTCTGATTTTTGCGCAGCCATGACTTTCTGCACAGTGGTCATGGTATGGCTAAGCTGATCTGCCGGAATATCCAGCAAAGTCATGGCCTCAAATTTTGGTATCACCAGCGCATGACCATCAGCCTGCGGCATAATATCCATAAAAGCCAGAGTGTAGTCATCTTCATACAGTTTGAAACTGGGTATCTCGCCACGTAGAATTTTGGCGAAAATATTATTGGTATCGTAGCTCATGCAATGCTCCTTGTTGCGGGCTGTTACAGCAAATGTAGTTGATTATGCCAGTATCGAAAGCAAAAATACCAGCATAGGCCTGGATGATGAAAAACAAAAACGCGGGCTGGAATCAAGCATAATTCGTAAATTCAAAAAGAATACTGGCTACAACACCCGCCCCGGCTCGCCACAGCAACTCTCTCGCACTAGCGTGCTCGCTCAGACACTCTGTGGCGACCGAAACGGGGTTCCAGCCGTTTTTCAAATTTTTAAGTTAGTTTGCCAAATATTTTGCGTGAAAGCGCAGGTGCTGCTCGATAAAGCTGGCGATAAAGTAATAGCTGTGGTCATAGCGGTCTTGCAGTCGGATCTGCGCTTTAGCACCGCTTTGCTCTGCCGCGGTAATTAAGGTTTCAGTGCGCAGCTGCTGCGGGTAAAAGTTATCTGATGTACCCTGATCGACCAGGATTGGCTTGGCTTTTTGGGTTTTCGCCAGCAAAACTGAAGCATCATAATGAATCCATTGGCTTTGATCATCGCCTAAATAGCCGTTAAATGCCTTGATTCCCCATGGGCTATTTAGTGGATTACAAATAGGTGAGAACGCCGATATCGATACGTATCGATCAGGATTTCGTAAACCAATAACCAAGGCACCATGGCCGCCCATAGAGTGGCCACTAATTGCCCGCCTGTCAGTTACAGGTAATTCAGCCTCTATAAGTGCCGGCAATTCGGAGACAATGTAGTCATACATCTGGTAGTGTTTAGCATAGGGCTGTTCGGTAGCATTAACATAAAAGCCGGCCCCCAGACCAAAATCGTAGGCGCCGTTTTCATCATCCGGCACGTCATCGCCACGCGGGCTGGTGTCAGGCATAATCAGCGCGATACCCAGCTCGGCAGCCACCCGCTGCGCCCCAGCCTTAGCCGAGAAATTTTCATCGGTGCAAGTCAGGCCCGACAACCAGTATAACGCTGGTACTTTTTCGGTTTCAGCTTGTGGCGGCAGAAACACCGAAAACTGCATTTCACAGTTCGTTACAGCTGACTGATGTTTGAAGCGGATTTGTTTACCGCCAAAGCAACGTTGTTCGCTAACCTTGGTTAATGCTGAAGTTGTCATAAGTTGTCTCGTTATGTGTTAAAGAGACCGATTACAACGCCCGCCCTGGCTCGCCACAGAACTATGCCGGGTTATCCTGCCCGACACCAGAGGCCAGCTGAAGCTGTTCAAATTCGTTCCAGACGAATTTGTCGTTCGCGCTTGCGCGCTCGCTCAGACACTCTGTGGCGCCCAAAACGGGGTTCTAATCCGTCTCTATTCCGGCATATTAGCTACCCCAAATTATCGGGCAAGCCTGACTTAATCTGCTAAACGGCCACAATATTAAAAATAAATCACGGTCCGGATTGACTTACCTTCGTGCATTAAATCAAAGGCTTCGTTAATCCGCTCCAATGGCATAGTGTGAGTAATAAAGGTATCCAGCTCAAACTCACCCTGCAAATAGCGCTCCACATAATCGGGTAGTTCGCTGCGGCCTTTTACGCCACCAAAAGCGGTACCGCGCCAAACCCGGCCGGTAACCAACTGAAATGGTCGGGTAGAAATTTCCTGGCCGGCACCCGCCACACCGATAATGACCGATTCGCCCCAGCCTTTATGGCAGCACTCCAGTGCTGAGCGCATGACATTTACATTACCAATACACTCAAACGAGAAGTCGACGCCGCCATCAGTCATTTCAACAATCACTTCCTGAATCGGCTTATCGAACTGCTTCGGGTTTACCACATCAGTCGCACCCAGCTTTTTGGCAATATCAAACTTGTCTTCATTAATATCAATCGCGATAATCCGGCTGGCTTTGGCCATCACTGCGCCAATAATAGCCGATAAACCTATACCACCCAGGCCAAATACCGCTACGGTATCACCTTCTTTTACCTTAGCGGTATTCATCACTGCGCCCATGCCAGTGGTAACACCACAGCCGAGCAGGCAAACTTTTTCCAGTGGCGCTTCTTTGTTAATTTTTGCCAGTGAAATCTCTGGCAGCACCGTGTATTCAGAAAACGTCGACGTGCCCATATAGTGATAAATCGGCTTACCATCTTTTGAAAACCGGGTAGTGCCATCCGGCATTAAACCTTTGCCCTGGGTCGCGCGAATAGCCTGACACAGGTTGGTTTTACCCGATAAACAAAACTTACATTTGCCACACTCAGGGGTATACAACGGAATAACATGATCACCCACCGCAACTGAGGTTACGCCCTCGCCCACGGCCTCAACAATACCGCCACCTTCATGACCTAAAATCGCCGGGAAAATCCCTTCCGGATCTTCACCCGATAAGGTAAAAGCATCAGTATGACAAACCCCGGTCGCCACAATTTTCACCAACACTTCGCCCTTTTGCGGTGGCATTAAATCCACTTCTTCAATCGATAATGGCTGGCCGGGGCCCCAGGCAACAGCGGCACGGGTTTTAATCATCTTCATACGGTGTCCTTATTTGATAAGACTAAGCTTTTAATAACGGTTATAACTATAACGTGCTTTCTATTATTTCCATATCAATGTTAATGCGGTTAAACTGCAAATTAGTTTTGTATATATACAATAGTAAGTCGATAGGCAGCTTGCGTTGCAACGCCCGCCCTGGCTTGCCACAGCAACTCGCTCACGCTGGCGCGCTCACTCAGACACTCTGTGGCAACCAAAACGGGGTTCCAACCGCTGCCTTACCAGAGTCACGTTATGTTAACGCAAGCAGCCTGGACCAGATACTTCAGGGAAAAAATGAAACATTGGACAGGTATTAGTGAATTTGTTGCGGTGGCCGATCACCACAGTTTTACCAAAGCGGCAAAAAAGCTGGCGATGTCAGTGGCACAAGTAAGCCGCAACATTGCCGAATTGGAGCAGCAGCTGGCCATTAAGCTGCTGTACCGCACTACCCGCAGCGTTAGCTTAACCGAAGAGGGCCAGTTGTATTTGCAACATTGTCGGCATTTGGTCAGCGGCCTGGAAGAAGCTAACCGTACCCTGGCAAATTTGAAGGCAACGCCTCGCGGTTTAATTAAACTGACAGCGCCGGTATTTTATGGAGAAACCCGTATTGCGCCGCTGCTGCATAATTTTTTGAAGCAATATCCGGATACTGAGCTGGATTTACACCTCTCCAATTCCAAGCTCGATTTAATCCAGGGCGGCTTTGATTTAGCTATCAGGCTCGGTACCTTGGAAAGCTCCAGCCTGATCGCCCGTAAATTGGCTAACCGCACCCAGTATGTAGTGGCGTCGCCAATCTATTTAGCAAAATATGGCACACCCGACAGTATTGCTGCGCTATCACAGCACCAATGTCTTACTGGCACCGTAAACCAATGGCGTTTTACCGATCAGGGCAAAAGCCTGCAGTTTAAACCACAAGGCCGGATCATCTGCAATAGTGGTGTAGCATTACGTGATGCCGCATTAAAAGGTTTAGGGCTGGTGCAACTACCCGATTACTACCTGTTGGATAAACTGCAAACAGGCGAACTGATTGCGGTGCTAAACGAATTGCGTCAACCGGAAGATGGTATTTGGGCGATATATCCGCAAAACCGCCATTTATCGGCCAAAGTGCGGGTATTGGTTGACTACCTGGCGGAGCAATTAGGTTGAAATTGTTGTCTTATGCCCACACGTTTTTGCAACATCGATAGGTTATTACCTCAGTAAATATTAAGGAAGTATCGCATGACAGCGTTAAAAATTGATTTAGTATCAGATATTGCCTGCCCTTGGTGTGCAATTGGCTATGCCCGACTACAGCAAGCTTTGAAAACGATTCCTGAGCTGAAGGTGGAGCTGGAGTGGCATGCCTTTGAGCTGGATCCAAACAAAGACTCACCCAAGGAACCCATTTTACCTGCGCTGGCGCGCAAATATGGTAAAAGTGAAGCTGAAATGCGCCAGGCACAGCAGCATATTATGCAAGTTGCGACCGACTTAGGACTGAACTTTAGTAAATTGCAACAACGCACCACCTGCAATACTTTCGATGCGCACCGCCTGGTAAAGTGGGCAGCGACCGAGGATAAAGCAACCGCCATGAAGCTGGCATTATTTGATGCGTATTTTGGTGAAGCGCAAGACGTTTCTGATGCTGCAGTATTAGCCAGTTGTGCAGAGCAAGCCGGCCTAGATAAATCAGAGGCGCTGGCTATTTTAGCGAAAGACGATTATGCCGATATTGTCAGCAAAGATATTGCCAAATATCAGCAAGCCGGCATATCGTCAGTACCGGCCTTTATCATTAATAATAAATATCTGATTTCCGGGGCACAGGAGCCACAGCAACTGGCAGCCAGTTTGCAGCAAATTCACAGCGAATCAGTAAATTAAAAAAACCACAACAGCATATCGCTGTTGTGGTTGCACCAAATTGGTAATGAGGTTTTTGTGTTATTGTGCCATTAGCTGATGTAAGGTTGTTAGCGACATCGCCAAGCCTGCGCGACTCACATTTTCATTTGCCCGGAAATGAGCACTGATCACTGGCTCAGGATCAAATGGTCCCTGAGTTAAATTAAATTTAACGGTCATTAGTCCCAAATCCAGTGCTTTTTGCACGTAACCTTTTAACTCCGGCTTGATCAAAGCGCTATCGGCCACATCAATCCACTGATTAAAGGCGAATACTTTAACATTAGCTGCAGGGTTGAAGTTTGCAGCGTCAGCCTGTTTTGCCAGGGTTTGTACTAACGAATAAGCGAGCTCAGCGCGTGACACTTTTGTATTAACACCAAAGGTTGAGGCAGATGCGGCTTTTACCACCGGTTGTTGGGCAAAATCTAAATCTTTTAACGCTGAGCCTTTACGTGATACTGCATGGACGGCAGCTGCATTGTCTTTGTCGGTATCAGTAAAGACAACTTGATCGCCGGTGTTACTCTGACGTACTGCACCCGCTAACATCATCGCATCAGCCAGCTGCGCTTTGGTGACAATTGCATCAGGGTCAAAACCGAAACTTAAACCATCCATTAACTGCTCAGAGACGGCAAATTCAATAAAACCCTGGGCAGGATGTCCTACCACATCATCCAAACCAACAAAGCCATCGGTACGAACCAGTTTCAACTGGGCATTAATGGTGCCTGGCACTCCATAACCGTTGGTCACGCCGAGTGGATCTAATGCCACACCACTTAAACTACCCACACCGCGGGCGTATAATTTCCAGGTTCCGGCCATACCCGGTGCTGACAAACCGATGTTTTCACCCAATACCGGCAAGGCAACCCCAGATCCATATCGATTACCTGCAGGATCTTCCAGCACAAGAGCAACTGAATTAGAACTCACCCGAGCTTTAACACTGACTAAAGAAATATCAGAATCAACCTCAAAGGTTTCAACTTGCGGTTCACCCACCGGATCAAAGCTGACGGGTACTGTTCTGTCGGACGCTATAGAGGTAGATGCACTGGCATTAAACTGCCGGTTTTGTTTAACCGTAGCACCAAAGCGATTATCCATGGCAACAGCGGCTTGCACTGCAGCATGAGCGTTAACATAGCCTGCTCCCACTTCCCACGATTCACGACCAGACATATTGGTCGCGGTATCGCGTAAAATTTGTTTTACTTCGCGCCAGTTTAAACTGGGGTTAGCCTCTAACATCAGTGCCACCACACCAGAAACGTGCGGCGCTGACATAGACGTGCCGCTGCTCAGGGTATAGTAAGGTAAGTGTTGCGGTTCTATTTGTTCACTATCATCGGCCAAGCTCAGTGCGCTTAAGCTTGATAGCGACGCACGAACTGATACCACATCAACACCTGGCGCAGTAATCGTTGGCTCATCTATCCACTGGAGCGTCTCACCGTCAACAACGACTTCGCCGCCATTACCTTTGGTACCCCGTGAACTGAAACCTGCTAAGGCGCCGGTTTTATCACCAGCAGCAACTGTCACCACCCAGGGGGCCTTTTTAAAGTTACCGGTAATGGTAGATTCACCCGAGCCAGAATTACCTGCTGAGAATACCACTATTACACCATTGTCAGATAAAGCCTTAGTCGCGACATTAGTTGGATCATCCGGGTTAAAATCGGTACCAACGTCGCCAGTGTTACCAAATGAATTTGAGATCACCCGGATGTTGTAGGTAAATTGCTGAGTAAGTGCATAGTCAAAACCGCCTAAGGTATCCAGAATAAATAACCCGGCACCAGAGCCATAACCGATAATTTTCGCACCAGGGGCTACACCAGCATATTTGCCAGAAGACTGGGCGCCATTAGCGCCGATAATACCGGCGACATGAGAACCATGACCACCGGCGATATCGGTATTCTCAACATTTTCCTGATAGGTAATTGGCAAAATACCCGAAAAACTGTTCAAATTGGTCTGTGCCAACACGTTTTGCACCACGTGTTGTGGGAAACGGATATCAGCGTGTGAGCCATCTACGCCAGAATCATTAACAACGACGCCAATGCCACGACCGGAGAAAGGTACACCGCCACTGCGTAAGCCTCGATCAGCACGTAGCGCCTGTACCCCAGTGATTGCGGTTGATTCGTTGTTTTCCAACGTTAATTCTGCGTTATGCCAAACAGACAGCACATCATCGCGAGCATAAATTTGCTGAATTTGTTCGGCCGTTGCCAGCGCCCCTACTATCGGTAAATTATGCAAGCTAACTCCGCTAACCCGAAGATTAGTCAGCATATTTAGCTGCTCCTGGGTAGGTGCACCTTTTTGATCAAAGGTAATAATAACCTGATGCAAAGCGTCAGCAGAAGCATGCTGCAACATATCAGAAAGGAGTGGATCCAGCGTTTTAGCATTCAGGCTGCTTGCCGCCATGCCAAAAGCTAACGAGAATGACAGTAGAGTAAGTTTAGTTTTAATTTTCATGTGTTCCTCGGTCAGATGATGAAGCTCTAACCAAGCATTACACAGCGTTTACAACAGACACATAGGGGCTTACCCCTAGCCCGGGAGGCTTTTCTACCTACTTCATTACGCTAATCAAGTAAGCCTTTTTTTGCTGCATACCTGACCAACTCAATCGAATTATGCATTTTCAACTTTTCTAACACTTTGCCACGATGGTTTTCTGCGGTTTTAACACTGATATCCAACACTCTGGCAATATCCTTGGTAGAGGCGCCCGAAATGACTAAATGAAATACCTCTCGCTCACGTTCAGTAAGGTTTTTATAAGGATCATCAAGGTTCTCATTTGGGTTACGATATTGCTCAGCCAACACCTGGGAAGCAAATTGGCCATAATAGGTTTTACCGATCGCCAGTTGTCTGATTGCTGAGAGTAAATGCTGGCTGGCGCTGGATTTAACTAAATAACCGCTGGCACCCGCACGTACCATATGAATTACATACTCTTCTTCTTCATGCATGGTCAGCACTAAAATCTGACTTTGCTTAAAGCGCAAGCTCGCCTGGCGAACCACCTCAAGGCCGTTTATTTTTGGCATACTGATGTCTACCACCAAAACGTTGGGTGCTAATTGCTCCAACAGCGCCAGTGCCTCAACACCGTCAATGGCCTGGCCCACCACCTTACAGTCATCCGCTTGTTCAATGATACTCACCAAGCCCTGTCGAACGATATCGTGATCATCTGCTACTAAGACACTTATCATGCTAGCCCCTGCTCCGGTTTTAAGGGTACAGTTATAGTAATGCTACAGCCGTGAGATGGCGCAGCCTCAATAATACAGCGCCCGCCAAAAGAAATAGCCCTATCTTGCATACTACTGATCCCTACCCCTTGTTGCGCCTGCTCATTTAACTCAAAACCGACACCATCGTCGCAAATGTTCATTGTTAATAGCTGTTGCTGCTGAGTAATGGTTACCACCGCCTGCACCGCCTGCGCATATTTCACCGTATTGGTTAACGCTTCCTGACACACCCGGAATACCATCACTTGTAGCTCTTCATCAAGTTGTAAGTCTTCCGCAATAACTAAACGAATGGTTAACTGTGGGCTACTTGCTGTCAGTTGGCGTATCAGCCATTTTAATGCTGCTTGTAAGCCTAAATCGTCAAGCACTGGCGGGCGCAATAACCGCGAGATTTGCCTGGTGTCTTTCAGCGCGAGCTCGGCTAACGCAAGCGCACGGTGTTGTTGATCTGCACTGAAATCTGTTGTCGCCAGCGTGTTAACTAATGCAGTTAATAACTGCCCTACACCATCATGTAAATCATTAGCGATACGCTTTTGGGTTTTATCATTAAGCTGCCATACCCGGCGCAGAATCTGTTGCATTCGCAGATTATTTTCCCTGAGCTGAATTTGCAGCTGTTTTTGCTGCATATTCAGTTTAGTTAGCTGCAAATGAATATCTTGTTGCTGCTTATTGGCCATCAGCTTTTTGCACCATCGCATTTTCACGGTTAATCATCGCTTCATGATATTGAGCAGGGACGTGTTGCAGCACCCGTTGCAACTCTACCATAGAGCCCATACCGGGTGGCTTTACTGTGTGTTCAGTGCGGTTAAAATACTGTTGCATATATTCAAAGGCAAAACTTCGCCAATAACTGGTGGCTCTGCGCAATAACGGCAACGCCTGGTTAAGTAATTGTCCAACCAACTCCCGGTTATCATCCTTTACTGCAAGCATGGCTTGCAGCTCTAACCAGAGTAATCGTTCTGGTACATGATGACGCATAATCTGTTCGTATTCTTTAGGCAATGTATCGATAGTAAGGTTGGTCAAAAAATTAATATGCTGTTGGGCAATAAAAGCTCGCAGCTCCAACCGGGGTATAGGCTGCAATGTTAACTGTTGTTGTAATTGCCTAAGCTCCTGCTGAGCGTTGGAGGTTTGCCCTGCTGCCAGCAGTTGCTGCACCATTAATAACTTCAGCGTCTGACGTTGCTCATTGTTGCTGGGATAAAAGTCAGGTGAAGCCATTACAGCAATCTGTTCAGCAGCCTTGTCATATTGGGCAGCATACTGATATAGCTCTGCCAGCCATAATTGAAACTCAATGGCAGCCTTGGCATATTGTTGATTACGTGCCTGCTCTATAAATGCCAGTAATTGTTGCTCACCTTGGGAAAAATTACCTTGCAAGCTGGCCAGTTTTGCCAGAAACGCATCCGCAATTAACTTCTCTTCGGTAAGGCCTAAACTTGCTGCATCATCACTGGATGTTTTAAACAGTCGAAAAGCCTGGCCCCATTCTCCTTGTTGGATCTTCAGCTGCGCTAACACTTGACGTACTTTAAGCAAATTTAATGCGTCGTTATTGGCAACCGCCGTTTGCTCTGCCTGTTTCAGGTAAACTTGAGATTGCTCAAACTCTGATAATACAAAATAGATATAACCCAAGTTAATCAGGCTTGCTGTTAACTCCCAGCTATCACCAAGCTGAGTTCTAATACTAAAAGCATCGTTAAAATAGCCTTGTGCTAACCGATATTCACCTTTTTCTTCCTCCAGAAAACCCAAATAATCAGTCGTCACTGCCAAACCATAGCGGTCATTAACCTGTCGGTAATATTGCAATGCTAATTCCAAAGAATGCTGCGACAGAGTAAAATCTCCGGTCAGAAACTGTACAAAACCTAAATTAGACGAGGCTTTTGCCATGCCATTAATGTCGCTCATTTGCTCAAATAAGCTTAAAGATTGCTCGTAATAAGGTGCGGCCTCAGCAAACTTTCCCTGGCGTTGCATGGCGACACCAACGGCGTTCAGGGTATCCGCTAAACCCGCTTTATGTTTAAGACGGCCAAACAACACCTGAGCCTGCAATAAGTACTCATCAACCGCCCGGTTTATATCTCCAGTTCTGATAGCCAATTTACCCAGCTGCAGAAAAATATCAGGATTGGTTTTATCAACTTGTGATATCTGATGGAGTTGCCCAATAGCGTCAGAAAACCGGCTTTGTACCGTTAAAAAATCGACATACTCCATCGTCAACTCGGTATCAAAAGGTTTGGCCGCTACCAATTTTTGATAATGAGAATCAGCTTGAGCGGGACGCTCTTGCAACAAGGCCAAACGCGCACTCGATAGTAAATACTCAAAACTATTTAACGCCGATAACTTGACCGCTTCAGCATAGGCTGTCTCAGCCTGCAACCAATTCTGTTGTTGCTCATGCCATTCGGCGGCCAACAAAAAGCCTGTTGCCAGCTGCGGAAACTGTTGTTGAAATTGTTTTAACGCGGCCAGATAATCCTCTTCAGAATTTGCAGCTCTTGCCAGTAGCACTTGTTGGTAAAGCTGCTGAGCCTCGTCCGGCAATATTGCAGCATTAGTAACACCCGGCGTTTCCCTGGTTTGCAGCGCCAACAGCATGTTATTAACCTGCTCAACAGTAGCACCAGAAATATTGTCTAATACCACTGCTTGCCGGGCAGACCACAATAGTGGCATCAGGGGCTGCCGCATATCTTTCAGTTCAAATGCTATTTCTACGTTATTGTTTAGCAATGTAAGCTGCTTTGCCAAAACAATGTCAGCACCTAACAAACTGGACAGATCCTGCAATTGCTTATCCGTTAGTGGTTGACTAAGCCCAAGGTGCTGTAACGTTGTCGCAACCCGTTCAAAAGGAATAACCCGGATATTTCTGGAGCGAAGCTGCTCGTTAATAACCTGTTCAACTAAATTCGCTATTGCCCGGTGTTGCGCATCCTGTTGTTGAATTGCGGCAGGGAGAATAGCTAACGCCATTGGCGCTGCCAAAGACGGCGAAGTGCTCTGCTCTGTGCCTGGCTCAGTCGGCCACTCGCTGACAACAAACCACAACAGTACACTTAGCAAGACTGCGCTTAGCACGCTAATTGATAGTTTCATGCCACCAGACATTCTGCTGGTTTCATTCGGGTTTAACCATAGCTGGCGCAATTCACTGGCATTTTGGCAGCGTTGCTGCGGATAAACGGCCAGGTTCTGCACAAAAAAAGCGCGCCATCGCGGAAAGTGTTTTTCAATGTGACTAAGAGAGACCTGACTGTGTAATTTTGCAGTCAATTGGCCTGCCAGCTCTGTTTGATTAAAAGGTAGCTGATTTGTCAGAAGCTGGAATAAGGTCGACGCAATGGCATAATAGTCGCTCTGCTTAGTATGACTCGCGTTTTGCAGTATTTCGGGTGCACTGTAGGCAGGTGTACAGCATTGGTGTGTTAATTCAGTAATGGCTCCCGCCAGGCCAAGGTCAAGTAAGTACAAACGTTGTTTATCATCAACCAGAATATTCTGCGGGTTAATATCGCAATGAATAATACCTTGTTGGTGTATAGCCTCAACCGCATCAATTAATTGTGATCCCAGCTTTTGAGCAATGTATTCAGCGTTTGTGCTGTCTGCCAAATTAACTTGGGCCAGGCTCTTGCCATCAATGTAGTCCATGGTAAAAAACGCGCATTCAGCCGTTAGATAAAAATCATGAACCCGGATAACATTAGGATGCGTTATGGTGCGTGCTAACAAAATTTCCTGACGGACTTTATCAACTGCAGCAGTTTCTTCTAAGGCTTGTTTATGCAGTATTTTTAGCGCAACTTGACAGCCCAAGTGCAAATCATCTGCTAAAAACACACTGCCATTGCTACCATTCCCCAGTAAACGGATCAACTCAAAGCGCGCTACCAGAACATCACCGACATTAAAACCGGTAACCGAAGGGAGTGCTTGAGTGACATCGATAGCATTAACCAACAGCGTGCCTCTGAAAAACATAGGGCTATGCTTCTATACTAATGGTTTTTAGCTAATTTGCCGACTATTTAGCGAGATATAATGCAGTTGCTGGTCAATTTGTTGGCTTAACAGATACAAACTGATACTTTCAACCAAGGTTTGTAACAGCTCTACATCAAGTGATGATAAAAATTTACTTGGCTGCTGACTGTCAATATAAAAAAGACCTAGTAGCTGGCCTTGGCAAATCAAGGGCATACAGGCCAAAGCAGACAAATTGTTTCGTTTAACACTCGCCCTTTGTGACAAGGCTTGATGCTGTGAAATATCATTGACAATCAGCGTTTCGCACCCGATTGCCGTTTGTAAAGCACCAAGACTACCAAAGAAAGTTGCCCCTTCACGAGCCGTCTTACTCACCCCTACACTGCTGTGAAGTTTTAAGGAAGATAACTCACAACCCAATAATATGGCAGCACGATCCATTTGGCATAAGGTTAGTGCCTGAGATAACAGATCATTAATATCAGCATCGTGCTTTGCCAGGCTTTGTTGCTGAATTTGCCGGGCTTGTTGCTTACGCCAGCCGTCATATTGCAGGATCTGCTGTAATTGTTGGGTTCCAAGTTGTTGAAAAAGTACAGGGACATTACCAACCAATACCAAAGCACCATCTTCTAGAAAGCAGCATTGCTGTTGCAGACCATTGCTGCGTAAGCCATTTACACTGTTTAAGTCATTCATCAGCCAAAGTTGTTCTTCATGCGTTAAGCGGGCATGCTGACGAGATACAGAAGGTTCAGCAATGACAATATCATTGTCAGCAGCGCGACCAATCAAATAACTTGACTGGTCTGCGACAATAACCTGCTCTGCAGCACGTTTGGGGGTAATAACAATAAGTTGGGCAGGCATATTTATTGTTACAGCGACAAACGAAGCGAGTACGCCAGTGTGGCATTCGCCGCTGACAACATGCCAGAGACGTTATCAACATCGCGAGCAGAGCGCCAGACATCAGGCATTTGCTCAGCACTTGCGGCGCTGATCAATTGCTGAAACTGTTTGCTTTGTGCTAAAGCAAGCTTATAGTTGCCGGCCTGCACTAACACAAGGATGTCAGAGACCTTATTTTGTAATGGTGCTAATAATTCAGGCGAGATTTGGTTGGAAAAACTATTTAGTAACCCATCTAATTTTTGCGCTTTGTCGTTTGCAACTAAAGCCATTGGCCGTAAATCAGCAACAATAATAAAATCAGATAAATTTCCCATTTGGCCTTTAGCCCGAATACTGCCCGCTCCAGTTGCTATGGTGATATCTTCAAATGCAGCACCGGCATGAGATTTATACAATCGCAATGGTGTATTAACACTATATTGTAAGTTATGGGTATGCAAATCAATGGTTAGCGGGCCGGAAAAACTGAAACCACTGTCGGTCAGGGGTTCTATTCGCACTACCAGCGGAAAGGCTGTCTGTAAGGTGATAAAGTTATTCGGTAACCGATTTAGCATATTAGCTGACAACGGATCAGCAAGATAAGCAGTGATGTTAAGGTTTTGCGCCGTTAAGCCCATTACGTTTTCAAAAGTCAGTGCTACATCTACTTCATAACCACCTGGTAAAGTAATAGTGGTTTCGGCGCTGTTACCATTGATAGTAACCGGGAAACTGTTCGCCTGCAGCGCTAAACTACTAAAAAGTAGGGTACAGCCAAGTAATAATCTTTTCAGCATAAACTACTCCAACTTAATCTTTATTCAGTTGCCAGTACAATAGTCCAGGCGCAACGCATTGTGCAATAACGGACCAGCAAAGAACTGTTGCTTATAATACTGTACATTTGTTAACCACGATACTGCAGCATTCTCCCGGAAAAATATATAGGGGATATCCCCCAGAGTTAACCTTAAATCCAAAACCAAAAAAAAGGCAACTTACGTTGCCTTTTAACTTTGCTATCTGTAACTAGAAGTAGTAATCGGCTAAGGCTCCTGCCGAAACGGCATACTCAGCACGTTTAACCGTTCTTTGTGGTTCAAAGTACGCAACCAGACGCGGCTCCAGCTCAAACGGCCCTTGCTCGATGGCAAATCGCACGTTCATCAGGCTCAGCTCTAACGCCATTTGTACATGACCACGCATCTCGGCTGGAATGTCCTGGCTATCCAGTACCGGCACCCGTTGACCGCGATAGTCGACAGTAATATCACCACTGAACTCGCCGGCAGTTTGCTCTAAACCCAAGGCTTGCACCATTGCAAAGGCTAGCACTGAGCGGCTTACCGTGCCATTTGCATTAAAACTACCATTTTGCAAAGGTAAGGTTGCACTTTGCTGCTGAGTACGGTCTTTTAACGCTCCTCCCGAAACCAGCACCGCATCAGCAAACGGTTTCACCGCACTTGCAATACGATCTGATGTTTCTACAGTTGGCTCATTTAAATGAGCACGATATTGACGAATAGATGCGCCCATTACCAGATACTGTGCAAGTTCACCACGTTTCAAGTTATTGTCGGGTTTAAATACTTTACTGTTAAAGCTGTCGACTAACCGTTCGCTTACCGCATATTTAATCGCATTTTCAGCTGGATGGCCGTTGATATCGTCCAAGCCAGTAAAACCATCAGTCAGCAAGAAATCTATATTGCCACTGATAAACTCAGGTACGCCAGGACCGTTTGTCAAACCCAGTGGATCCGGATTTACCCCCGATAGCGAAGTTAAGCCAAATACTGACAGTGTCCAGGTGCCCTCTTCACCAGGCGCTGACACTTTGGTCACATCACTTAACGCGGGAGTAGAAAGGCTTCCAAGGTATTCCTGACCACTGGGGCTCGTCAGTTTTAATTTCACAGTATTGGCTAAAGGTGTCGCCGAAGCTGAGATGCGAGTCACGTCAGCACCCACCTGGAAACTGAATTCCTCAGTTTCACCCACTGGTGAAAATAACACCTCAAAAGGAACTGACTCATCAGCTGGACGAACCAGCGCATTGGCGTTAAAGGTATTAATGTTATTGACCGTAGCGCGATAACCCTCTTTTTCACCCAATGCAGCAGCCACTGCAGCATAAGCATTAACATAGCCAGCACCGACTTCAAACGGCTCATAACCTGGCATGTTAGTAGCTGTTTCTTGCAAAATGCGTTTTACATCGAGTGGTTGCAATTCTGGATTTGCTTCAAGCATCATGGCGACAATACCTGACACATGCGGCGTTGCCATTGATGTGCCCGAGATCATTGTATAAAACGGCAGATATTCAGGTTCGATCGCTTCCAGGTCGGCCTCACCACCATTGGCAGCCAGGTTGGTTTTAGCCCGGCTTGAAATGATATCAACACCCGGAGCGACAACCGTCACCTCGTTGCGGTAAGTCCACTCAGTGCCATCCGGCATGGTGAAATCGCCAGTTTCAAAGCGAGAACCCCGTGATGAGAAGCCAATCAGATCACCACTTTTAGTCCCGGCACCAACGGATATTCCCCAAGGAATTTGAGCATATGGGTTATGAGTATCCTCACCCGGGCCAGAGTTTCCGGCTGCAAATACCGTTAAAATACCTAACTTATACGCTTTGTAAGAGGCAACACTGATAGGACCTGATGGCTCATAAGCGCCGCTACTGCCCCACGAGTTACTGATCACCCGAATCGGGCTTCTGAAATCGAACACCCGGGTAATGGCGTAATCAAAGCCACCCAATGCATCTAAAATCGCGATAGCACCGCCTGAACCATAACCAACCAGATCAGCATCAACGGCTACCCCTTTATACTTGCCGTCAGAATGACTACCGAAGCCGCCAATGGTGCCGGCAACATGGGTGCCGTGGCCAGAGTTAGTGTCGGTATTAAGCTGGTTTTCAATTAACACGCCAGAAACACCTGCTAAACGGATCGCCTGGGCATTAGTCACTGCCTGTACATTTTGTACTGTTTTACTGCCGAAAGCTAAGTCATCTAAAGTGGCATCAATACCGGAATCATGCACCATGACAGTGACACCTTTGCCGGTGTAGCTTAAGCCATTGCGCGCAATGTATTCTGTTGATTGTGCGCGGTCGACACCTGTTAGTTCGCGTGCTTCAGCGTTAAAATATTCTAGCTGACGGTTCAGAAATACCGAGCGAACATCCGTCATGTTACTTATTTGATTAATTTGAGCCGGATTAACCATCACCCCAATAATAGGCAATGATTGAAATTGCACTGCCTGGGTAATGCCTAAATCGATCAAACGCTGTAGCTGCGAGGTATTCAGGGGGTCAAGCTGATCGTACGTCACGACAACCATCAATTGCTCTGTGCTTGGCAGCGTTTGCAATTTTTCAGTTAAATGTGAGCCAATCACGGCTTGAGCCGATACGGACAGCGAAAAGCCTGCAAGCGCCACTGTGAGTAAAGTATTAGATAGTTTACGATAAAGCATAGGGTTCTCCTGGTTTATTCAGCGTTGTGTCTGATGCACAACCTAGACCCTACTTTGCGATAATTGTTAGAGAGTAATACATCAGGCTTAACCCCCAAGTTGATAGGTAAAACCCCCTAGCTAAATATAATAAGCATGGCGACTAGTTAAGCGTCTCCAGTAATAAAGCGACACCCTGCCCACCGCCAATGCACATAGTAACCAGACCATAACGGCCACCTGTGCGCTTGAGCTCTGCCAGCAGTTTAATAATTAAAATGGTGCCGGTGGCGCCAACCGGGTGGCCCATGGCGATAGCGCCGCCATTCGGGTTTACTTTTGCCGGATCAAAGCCCAGGGTTTGGCTAACCGCCAGCGCCTGAGCTGCAAAGGCTTCGTTTGATTCAATCACGTCTAAATCGGCAACTGTTAAACCGCTTTGTGCCAATACCTGCTGCACAGCAGCTATTGGCCCCAGCCCCATTATACCCGGCTCTACTCCGGCAAACGCATAGCCCAGCAAACGGCCACTGGGTGTTAACCCGCGTTGACTCGCCTCTGCCATCGTTGTTAGTAACACAGCGGCAGCGCCATCATTTAAGCCTGAGGCATTACCGGCCGTAACCAAACCCTCGGCTTTAAATGCTGGTTTAAGCTTAGCTAAGCTAGCCAGAGTGGTGTCGGACCGAATATGCTCATCGAGCTTAAACAGCACCTCAGTGCGCCCTGCTTTTACCTTAAGCGGCACGATCTGTTCAGAAAAATAGCCCTGCTGCTGGGCATGCGCTGCCCGTTGCTGGCTCTCAAGCGCGAAGGCATCAAGATCTGCACGGCTAAAACCATACTGGGCGGCCACCGTTTCTGCGGTAATGCCCATATGACCACTACCAAAGGGGTCAGATAAAATACCCAAAGTTAAATCGGTAATACTGTTATGGCCCATCCGCAAGCCACGCCGGGCATTAGGTAGCAAATAAGCACCGTTACTCATACTTTCAGCACCGCCAGCCAGCGCCAGTTTACTTTGACCCAGTTGGATCATTTGCGCAGCCGAGATCACCGCCTGTACGCCAGAGCCACATAAACGGTTGACGTTGAAAGCGGCAGACGACGCTGCCATGCCACTGTTCAGTGCGATATGCCGCGCCAGGTAAGCATCCTGGGCGCAGGTGGTAATAATGTGGCCAAACACCGCATGGTCGATATCTGTTGGTAAAACACCGGCGCGGTTTATTGTCTCTTTTGCCGCTACTGTGCCTAGCTCTGCCGGGCTTAACCCGGCTAAACTGCCACCAAAACTGCCGATAGCGGTGCGGACACCGGCCAAAATCACGATGTCGCTTAATTGTATATTTTGCATGTTATGCCCCAGCCGCAACTGCGTTGTAATGCAAAACCCCGCGATTCGCGGGGTTTGAAAAAGATAACAGACTATTTAGTATATTTATCCAGCCAGGCAAACACTTCGTTGTACCAGCGGACCCGGTTATCTTTATTTAAGATCCAATGATTTTCATCCGGGAAAATAACCAGACGCGAATCGATACCTTTGCGCTGCAGGTTGGTAAAGGCACCCAAACCCTGGGCATAGGGTACCCGGTAGTCTTTTAAACCATGGATCACCAACATCGGTGTTTGCCATTTATCGGCATGTGCGGCAGGGTTAAATTTCTGATAATCACTGCCCTCCTGCCATGCCGGCCCACCTAAGTCATACTCGGGGAACCACAGCTCTTCCGTGCTGCCGTAAAAGCTCGGCATATCGTATAAACCAGCATGGTTTACCAGGCATTTAAAGCCTGTTGGCCAGTTGCCGGCAATCCAGTTCATCATATAGCCGCCATAAGAGGCACCAAGCGCACAGGCACGATCGCCGTCAATCCAGGGTTGTGCGCTAACAATATAGTCAAAGCCTTTTTTCAGATCTTCTAATGGTTTCCCCCCCCAATCACGGCTAATAGCATCAGTAAACGCCTGACCGTAACCAGTTGAGCCGTGAAAATCGACCATTACTACCGCATATCCCTGAGCAGCGTACATCTGGGCATTCCAACGCTCATTAAACATATTGCCAAAGCTACCCTGCGGCCCGCCGTGCACTAAGAACGCCATCGGATACTTTTTGCTGGCATCAAAATTCCACGGTTTTACCAGATAACCATAAACGGTGGCATCATTGGCACCTTTAAAGCTGAACTGCTCGTAATCACCAAATTGCACCTGCTCACGCCATTTGGCATTAATATCGGTAAGTTGAGTTAACTGACTGCCATCGGTGCTCAGTTGAAAAATTTCAGTGGGCATATCCAGCCGGTGATTGCTAAACACCAGTTTATCGCTGGCCACCTGCAAGTTGCCAGCATAGCCATTGCTGAATACCTTACGAACATCACCAAAACTGGTGTTGATGGCAAAAATACTATATTGGCCCAGATCCTGTGCCGTAACATAAAGGGTGCGGTTGTCACTGCCAAACTGATAATCACTGACCGAGCGGTCAAAGTCTGCCGCCAGCTCTTTGCGCTGCCCGGTCACCATATCCAGCAACATTAAGCCAAACCGGTCGGCTTCCGCGCCAGGCTTAGTCATGGCTAAATACGCCATAAAACGGCCATCAGCAGAGAATTTGGGGTTGGCATCCCAGGCTTTATTATCTGCGGTTAAATTAACCTTCTCGCCACCATTAACAGATACCTGAAAAATATCATAATTAGTATGCCAGGCCTGATCGACGCCAGGCGCTTTGGCACTGAACACGATATGCTGGTTATCCGGGGTAAATGCTACCTGATCCATACCGGCAATATCGGTATCCCAATCGCTGATCAGGTTTTTGGCATCGGTTACCCTACCTTCACCTATTGCCGCGACATGTAACTGGCTACGATAAGGTGTGCGCCAATGATCCCAGTGCCGAACCATCAGGCTGTCGTAAACCAGAGCACTGTCTTTACGTTCTTGTTCAGCGGCTTTTGCATCGACAGTACATTGTAAGGTGGCACAGCCCGGCAATACAGCCAGTGCCAGTGCCAGGGTTTTGCCGTCGGCAGCCACTTTAAAGCCTTCAACCGGCAAAGGTAAATCGGTAACCTGCAGTGCCTCACCACCTTTGAGTGGCAAGCGCCATACCTGATTACTGCCACTGCGATTGGCAATAAAATATAACGCCTGGCCATCCTGGCTAAACGCCAATGCCCGCTCACTGGCATCTGTTTGGGTTAAACGTTGCGCCGGGCTGTTTTGTAACAAGTCTTTCAGGTAAATATCACTGCTGGTGTCTGCCGGCTCATAACCGCCGTTAGTCTGACTATAGGCCAGATAACGGCCATCGTTTGACAAGCTCAGCGCCGAAATTTTATTAAACTGGTTCAGGTGTTCCACTGTTAACGGCTGTTTGGCGGCCAGAGGTGCTGCCGCCAAGGCGCTTAGCAGCATCAGTGAGTATTTCATGTTCGCTCCCCTTTCGGATGATTAAAGTCAAAGCAAAGCGCCGGGATACCCCAGCGCTTTAATATCGTTATTATTTTGCTTTTAGTTTGGCGTCCAGCTCGGCAATATTGGCTTTCCAAATTGCCGGGCCCTGTTTATGCACGTTATTACCGTTCGAGTCTACCGCAACCGTTACCGGCATATCTTCCACGTCAAACTCATAAATGGCTTCCATACCTAAATCGGCAAACGCCACCACCCGCGATTTTTTAATGGCTCTCGATACCAGATAAGCAGCCCCCCCTACCGCCATTAAATACACTGCCTTATGCTTTTTAATACTCTCAACCGTTAAATCACCGCGCTCTGACTTACCAATCATGCCTAGCAATCCGGTTTGCGATAACATCATCTCGGTAAATTTATCCATCCGGGTTGCAGTCGTCGGGCCTGCCGGGCCAACCACTTCATCACGTACCGCATCTACCGGGCCAACGTAATAAATAAAACGGTTTTTCAGGTCTACACCTTCCGGCAAGCCTTCGCCTTTATTTAGCATATCGGCAATCCGTTTATGCGCGGCATCCCGTCCGGTCAGCATTTTTCCGCTTAACAATACGGTTTCGCCAGCCTGCCAGCTTTGCACATCTTCAGGAGTCACCGTATTAAGGTTAACCCGCCGCACCTTTTCACCAAGCTCCCAGGTTACTTCTGGCCAGTCTTCCAGTTTTGGCGGTTTAATATCGGCCGGGCCACTGCCATCCAAATGAAAATGTAAATGGCGGGTGGCAGCACAATTCGGGATCATCACCACCGGCAAGCTGGCAGCATGCGTCGGTACGCTGTTAATTTTGACATCAACCACCGTGGTTAAACCGCCTAAACCCTGAGCGCCAATCCCCAGTTTGTTCACTTTTTCATACAGCTCTAAGCGTAGTTTTTCATCAGCTGTTTCGGCGCCTTTGGCTATAAGCTCTTGAATATCAACCGGTTCCATCAGTGCTTCTTTGGCCAGCACCGCAGCTTTTTCTGCAGTACCGCCAATGCCTATACCTAACATACCTGGCGGGCACCAACCAGCGCCCATTTTGGGTAGGGTTTCCAGCACCCAGTCAACAATAGAATCTGACGGGTTTAGCATCGCCATCTTGGTTTTATTTTCAGAGCCGCCGCCTTTGGCAGCAATCATGACTTCCACATGATGCCCGGCAACTAAATCGATGTGCACTACCGAAGGTGTGTTGTCTTTGGTATTTTTACGCCCGCCAGCCGGGTCAGCAACAATAGAAGCGCGCAACGGGTTGTCGGGGTTTAAATAGGCACGGCGAGTGCCTTCGTCAACCATTTGCTGTACGGTTAAATCGGTTTTATCCCATTTAACGTCCATGCCTATTTTAACAAAACAGGTGACAATACCGGTGTCCTGACAAATGGGCCGATGGCCCTCGGCCGACATTCGCGAGTTGATCAGAATTTGCGCAATAGCATCTTTGGCGGCTTTGTTTTGTTCTTTATGGTAAGCCTGCTCCAGCGCCTGAATAAAATCCAGCGGATGATAATACGAGATATACTGCAGCGCATCTTCAATGCTCTCGATAAAGTCTTGTTGGCGAATTACCGTCATGCTTACTTTCCTCTAATGCCGTTAGTGGCTTAATCATTAACTATTGCAACCTGTGCTGGTATGATAGCGCGCATCGAAAACAGCGGCTAGCCATTCTATGCAGCAGTATTTAATTCCGCAATCCATTCCAGATGCCGGGCCAGCAGACCTGGCTACTATTTTCAGCCATTTTGCCGATCAACCCTGGGCCATGTTGCTCGACTCTGCCGCCAGTGATCATCCGAATAGTCGGTACCAAATCATGGTGACTCAGCCCGTGGCGACCCTGACGGCAACCAATGGCATCACCTGTTTACGCGATGAGCACGGCAGCCATGACTACCCGCAGGACCCGTTTACCGTGCTGGACTGTGCCCTTAAACGTTACTTTCCAGCACCGTTAAGCAGCGAGCTGCCTTTTACCGGTGGCGCCTTGGGTTACTTTGGCTACGATCTAGGCCGTTACCTGGAAAAATTGCCCTCACTAAGCGAGCATGATATCTCGCTACCGGATATGGCAGTAGGGCTGTATAGCTGGGCGCTGATATTCGATAAACAGCAGCAACAGCTGTGGTGCGTAGATTATCACGGCGATGCAGAGGCGCGCTGGCAATTAATTCAGCACCAGTTACGCCAGAACCTTGTTGCAGCGCCATTTAAACTGAATGGCGACTGGCAATCCAATATCGGTCAGCAACAATATAACGAGCGTTTTGCGCAAATTCAGCAGCATTTGTTAAACGGCAACTGCTACCAGATAAATTTGGCGCAACGCTTTAGCGCAGGCTACAAAGGCGATGAATGGCAGGCTTATCTGGCGCTACGCCAGGCCAATGCGGCACCGTTTTCTGCTTTTATCCGGTTAGAGCAAGGCGCGGTGCTAAGTATTTCACCTGAGCGTTTTTTACAGTTAAAAAATGCTCAGGTGGAAACTAAACCAATTAAGGGCACACGACCCCGCCACAGCAACCCACAACTTGACCAGCAAGCCGCAGAGCAGTTGCAGCACGCAGAGAAAGATCGGGCTGAAAACGTGATGATCGTTGATTTGCTCAGAAACGACCTGGGTAAAGTATGTACGGTCGGTTCGGTAAAAGTGCCAGCATTGTTTGCAATAGAGAGTTTTCCGGCGGTACATCATTTAGTCAGTACCGTTACCGGTCAGTTAGCAGCACAATACAGTTCCTGCGACTTACTACGTGGTGCCTTTCCGGGCGGCTCTATTACCGGTGCGCCCAAAGTAGCTGCCATGAAAATTATTGAACAGCTCGAGCCGCACCGGCGCTCAGTGTATTGCGGTGCTATTGGTTATATTAATAACAATGGCGATATGGACACCAATATTGCCATCCGTACCCTGGTTTGTAGCGAAGACGTGATCCATTGCTGGGCCGGTGGCGGCATTGTTGCCGACTCACAAGCTGATAGTGAATATCAGGAAACCTTGGATAAGGTAAATAAAATTTTGCCAGTATTAGCTGAGCTCAATAGCACTGAGGATAAAACTAATGTTGGCTGATCATTTTTGCAGCCGTTTTGTATTAACCCGCAGTACTTTAGCCCCAGCCAAGCCGCTACCGGTGCAAAAAGGCCCGGTACCGTTAGCAGATGGAATGCAGATGGCACCACAACATGCTGCGGTGCTGGTACCAATTGTCGATTATGGCGATCATCTTAAGGTATTATTTACCCAGCGCGCGTTACACCTGCGCCATCACCCGGGGCAAATTAGTTTCCCCGGTGGGCGGATAGAGCCTGAGGAAACCAGCTACGCTGCGGCACTGCGTGAGGCGGAAGAAGAAATCGGCCTGGCCAGCACTGAAGTCACCCTGCTGGGCCGGTTACCGGCGCAAGACACCACAACCGGTTTTATTATTGACCCCTGGGTTGGCATTATGCGCCCGCAACGGAGCTTTCAATTGCAGGTATCCGAAGTGGCGGCAGTGTTTGAAGTACCGCTTAGTCACTTTTTACCAGAGCAAAACCGCCATCAGCTCTCGCTAACCTTGCGGGGTAAAACCCGCGATCTGCATTTTATGCCTTACCAGGATAAGTTTATCTGGGGCGCCACTGCCGCCATTATGCATCAGCTCTGTTTGCAACTCACATAGTGTAAACATAATACTACGGGTCCGGTTTGGTCATTACGCAATACATTTGGTAATAACACCCGGCCAGTTACCACCCGGCTTACAGTAGTGGCCCGCTTCCGTTACAATAGCCGCAATTTCATAAAATAAACGAATAGATACCCAATATGATTATCAGTGCTTTTGACATGTTCAGTATTGGTATTGGCCCTTCCAGTTCGCACACTGTTGGCCCAATGCGTGCCGCCAAAAAATTTACCGATAACTTGAGCGAAGGTTCGCTGCTGGAGAAAGTAGCCAGCGTTAAAGTAGAATTGTATGGCTCGCTGGGTCAAACCGGTATTGGCCATGGTACCGGCAAAGCGGTGATCCTGGGGTTATCAGGCTACTTACCGGAGACGATTGACCCGGATACTATCGATGGCTTGTTAAAGCAGGTGCACGACAGCCAGAAATTGCAGCTGGCGCAAAGTCAGAGTGTTAAATTTCCACGTGACGGCGCCATTGTGTTTCACCGGCGTAAAACCCTAAAAGAACACTCCAATGGTATGGAGCTGGTGGCTTTTGACAGTAATAAGAATGAATTATTACGTGAAGTGTATTTTTCCATTGGTGGTGGCTTTATTGTCAAAGCCGAAGACTTTGTCAAAGAAAAAGAGGCTGCCAGCCAGTTTGCTGCTGATAACCCACCGCCATACCCCTTTGAGTCTGGTGCTGAGTTACTGGCACTATGCAAAGAGCATGGCCTGTCGATTTCCAGTTTAATGCTGGAGAATGAGAAAGTGTTACGCAGTCCGGTAAAAATTGAGAGCGAGCTGAATAATATCTGGTTAACCATGCGCGCCTGTATTGACCGCGGCATTAAAACCGAGGGTATTTTACCCGGTGGATTAAAAGTGAAACGTCGCGCCTCTGCCTTGTATAAACGGCTGATCAGTGAAAAAAGTAATGACCCGTTGCAGGTAATGGACTGGGTTAACCTGTTTGCTTTAGCGGTTAACGAAGAGAATGCTGCCGGAGGCCGGGTGGTTACTGCCCCCACTAACGGCGCGGCCGGTATTATCCCGGCGGTGCTGATGTACTATGATAAGTTTATTCAACCAGTGAGCCCTGAAATTGCCACCCGCTATCTGCTCACTGCTGCCGCAATTGGTATTTTATATAAGAAAAATGCCTCTATTTCTGGTGCTGAAGTGGGTTGTCAGGGTGAAGTTGGCGTGGCGTGTTCCATGGCGGCAGCAGCATTGACCGAAATACAAGGTGGCACCCCACTGCATGTCGAAAACGCGGCAGAAATTGGTATGGAGCATAACTTAGGCTTAACCTGCGATCCGGTGGGTGGTTTAGTGCAGGTGCCCTGTATTGAGCGCAATGCCATGGGTTCAATTAAAGCGATTAACGCTTCACGCCTGGCGCTTCGTGGCAGCGGCGATCAGAAAGTGTCGCTGGATAAAGTGATTAAAACCATGTGGGATACCGGTCGCGATATGCAAACCAAGTATAAGGAAACCTCACGCGGTGGCCTGGCGGTTAATATTATTGAATGCTAATGGCGTCATGACTAACTAAGGTTAGTCAGCTTCGGTTGCCAGCAGCGGATCGTCCGGTTCGCTCTGGCTTTCAGTATTATTCTGATATTCAGCAACAATCTTTTCCGCCTGCTCACTGTCTTCATCCTGCACCAGGATATTGGCAATACCCAGCGGCGCAACGTCGCCTACCGCACCTTGCAGGTAATGGCCACCCACGTGAGCTTCAATGCCATAAGAATGCAACATACCAGCGACGATGTGCGCTTCGAGAATATCGTTGGCTTTAAAAATAATTTTCATGCTTTCCTTAAGCGGTTTGTGACAGCCTTACCTAATCCGCTCTAAACGAAAAATAACCACGCTACCATACTTGCCGCGGCGCAATAAAACAACATCGGCGCCAGTGTATAGCGAATGATATCGCCCTCTCTGCCCTGCAAATTTACCACACTTGCGGCAGCGACCACATTAACCACGCATATCATATTGCCGGCATTAGCACCTAACATTTGCAACGCTAAGGTCAGAGAGAAAGGTAAACCAGCCTCTGTGGCCATGGCCTGCTGAAAACTGCCAAACATCAGGTTAGAAAAAGTGGCAGAACCCGCAATAAAAGAGCCGAGTGCGCCAACAAAGGGC